>DAIRCP010000072.1:0-18643 GCA_036796635.1 Prevotella sp.
CCGCACACCTCATAAAAAGGTACTGGCATTTGGGGGTAAATCACCTGAGAAAGCGCCAAGAATGTTAAATATGCATAAATTGAATATAAGTATCTGAAGAAAAGCGGTTTGCTCTCATCGAATTATTGTACCTTTGCACCCGATTTGGTCAAACTAGGGCCAATGTAATAAACATAAAGTCCAACATTATTAATTAAAAAAACAAATTTAATTATGTCAGAATTAACAAAAGGCGTACAGCCATTGAACGATTTCGATTGGGATCAGTTCGAGAACGGTTCAAGCGCAGACGTAAGCAAAGACGAACTCGACAAAGCTTACGACGAAACCCTCAACAAAGTTAGCGAGCACCAAGTAGTAGAAGGTACCGTTATCTCTGCTGACAAAAAAGAAGTTATCGTCAACATCGGTTTCAAGAGTGACGGTATTATTCCAGCAAGCGAATTCCGCTACAACCCAGACCTGAAGGTGGGTGACAAAGTAGAGGTATACGTAGAAAACCAAGAAGATAAAAAAGGTCAGCTGATCCTTTCTCACAAGAAGGCTCGTCTCTCTAAGAGCTGGGAGCGCGTAAATGAGGCTCTCGACAATGAAGAGGTAATCCAGGGTTACATCAAGTGCCGCACGAAGGGTGGTATGATTGTTGATGTATTCGGAATCGAGGCCTTCCTTCCAGGAAGTCAGATTGACGTACATCCTATACGTGACTACGACCAGTTCGTAGGCAAGACCATGGAATTCAAGGTGGTTAAGATCAACCAGGAGTTCCGCAATGTAGTTGTTTCTCACAAGGCTCTTATCGAGGCTGAGTTGGAAGCACAGAAGAAAGAAATCATCTCTAAGCTCGAGAAGGGCCAGATCCTCGAAGGTACTGTTAAGAACATCACTTCTTACGGTGTATTCGTTGACCTCGGTGGTGTTGACGGACTCATCCACATCACAGACCTGTCTTGGGGCCGCGTAGACGATCCACATAAGGTAGTTGAACTCGACCAGAAGATCAACGTGGTAATCCTCGACTTCGATGACGAGAAGAAGCGTATCGCCCTCGGTCTGAAGCAGCTTACTCCACATCCTTGGGATGCTCTGGATGCCAACCTGAAGGTGGGTGACCACATCAAGGGTAAAGTGGTTGTTATCGCTGACTACGGTGCATTCGTTGAAATCCAGCCAGGTGTAGAAGGACTGATCCACGTAAGTGAGATGTCCTGGAGCCAGCACCTCCGCTCTGCTCAGGAATTCCTGAAGGTAGGCGACGAGGTAGAGGCTGTCATCCTGACACTGGACCGCGAGGAGCGCAAGATGAGCTTGGGTATCAAGCAGCTGAAGGAAGACCCATGGGAGACCATCGAGGTGAAATATCCTGTTGGCAGCAAGCATACCGCTAAGGTTCGCAACTTCACTAACTTCGGCGTATTCGTAGAGCTTGAAGAAGGCGTAGACGGACTGATCCATATCAGCGACCTCAGCTGGACCAAGAAGGTAAAGCATCCTTCTGAGTTCACTCAGGTAGGTGCAGACATCGACGTATTGGTTCTCGACATCGACAAAGAGAATCGCCGTCTGTCTCTCGGCCACAAGCAGCTTGAGGATAATCCTTGGGACAAGTTCGAAGGTACTTACACTGTAGGTAGCATCCACACTGGTAAGATTACAGAAATGCTCGAGAAGGGCGCCGTTGTATCACTCGAGAAGGGTGTGGAAGGCTTCGCTACTCCTAAGCATCTTGTAAAGGAAGACGGTTCACAGGCTCAGCTTGGTGAGGAACTTCCATTCAAGGTAATCGAATTCAACAAGGACAGCAAGCGCATCATCCTGTCACACAGCCGTACATTCGAGGATGTACAGCGCGACGAGAAGAAGGCTGCACGCAAGGCTGCTCACACTGGTAAGAAAGAAGACAGCGTGAAGATTGAGAATCAGCCAGCTGCTACTACACTCGGTGATATCGATGTACTCGCAGAGCTGAAGGCTAAGATGGAAAAGGGCGAATAATCATTCGTTCTCCTAAATAATCGGAGTGCCGCACCCTATTGGGTTGCGGCACTTTTTTTTGTGATGTGTGGAGACAAAAAAATACGGTCAGCATCTCTTGCAGGATACTGACCGTATATATGTTGTTGGACTGAGCGGACTGCTTAGAATGGCAGATCGTCGCCCGAAGGAGCATTGTCACCGCCCTGTGCGGGAGGGAAAGGAGCTGCATTACCACCCTGGGGAGCAGCAGCAGGAGCGCCAGGCATCATACCAGGTGCTGCTACCTGTGGCTGAGCGGCAGCCTGCACATTATATGCGCGAATCTCGTTAAACCAACGGCCATTATACTCATGTGCATCAATATCGAAAGATACGGTCACATCAGCACCGTTCACGATATTGAACTGCTTGATACGATCCTCACCGAAAATACGGAAGACACATTTGCGGGGATACTGACCCGGTACCTCAATTACATACTCCTGTGACATCCATGGGTTGCCTGTCCTTGCCGATACGCCGCTGTTGGCTGGTAGTACGGCAATAATTTTACCTGTTAATTCCATTATAAATTACTCTTGTTTGTTGTTTTTTTAGTTTCTGAATGCGAAATTACAAAAAATACTTGGATTTTGAACATTTTTCAGCAAATATTTTTGCACTTCACATAGTTATTTTGTATTTTTGTAGTCTATAAGACAAATTAGATAATTAATAAAAATACAAATACTCATGAGATTTTCAGTATCCAGTACTGCACTTAGCAGCCGACTAACAGCTCTTTCCAGAGTGATTAACAGTAAGAACACACTACCTATCCTGGCAGATTTCGTGTTTGAAGTAAAAGACAATATTCTCTACCTCACTGCATCAGACAGTGAAAACATGATGAATACGCAGGTGGAGCTCACAGAGAACGACGGCAACGGCAAGTTTGCTATCGGCAATCATGATCTGCAGGAGGCTGTGAAGGGTTTCTCCGAACAGCCTATCACCTTTGACGTGAACATGGAGGAAAATCTGGCAAAAATCAGTTATCAGAACGGTCAGTTCTCTCTGCCGGTAGAGAATGCGGATGAATTTCCTCAGGCTCAGGAAGTAGGCGAAGGTGCACATACCATCACTATCGGCAGCGATATTCTGTCCGACAACATCACTCGCTCACTGTTTGCTACCGCTCAGGATGAACTGCGTCCTGTGATGAACGGTATCTACTTCGACCTGACACCCGACTGTCTGGCTATCGTGGCAAGTGACGGTCATAAACTGGTGCGCAACAAGATATTCAACATCAAGAGTGATGAGCCTTGCTCTTTCATCCTGCCTAAGAAACCTGCTACGCTCCTGAAGAATATGCTGGACAAGAACAGCGGTGACGTGGAGATTACTTTCGATGAGCGTAACGCCAAAATCGTATACAGCGACGGCGTACTCGTATGCAGACTCATCGAGGGCCGCTACCCTAACTATAACTCTGTTATTCCTAACAATAACCCTAATCAGCTCACCGTGGACCGTACCGGACTGCTCGCTGCCCTCCGCCGTGTACAGCCATTCTCCAACAACTCCAGCAATCTGATTCGCTTCCATATCGAGAACGGTACGCTCCAGCTGGATGCAGAGGACTTTGACTTCTCCAAGACTGCTACTGAGCGCATGGCATGCGACTACAACGGACAGTCTATGAGCATCGGGTTCAAGGGTTCCGCATTCATTGAGATTCTCGGTAACTTCGACTGCCAGGAAGTGCTCATCCAACTGGCTGACCCAAGCCGTGCAGGACTGGTGCTGCCTTCTGAACAACCTGAAAATCAGGATGTGCTCATGCTGATGATGCCAATGCTCATCAATGACTAAGGAAAACAGAAAGGCAATAAAACAATGAAACTCAATCTCAAGAAACCACTCGTCATATTCGACTTGGAAACTACTGGACTTGATTTGGTCAATGACCGAATCATCCAGTTGTCATATATAAAGGTAAGCCCCGACGGGGAAGAAAAACGAATCAACCTCACTATCAATCCCGGTAAAGTGATACCAGAACTGGTGGTACAACTCACAGGCATCACCAATGAGGACGTGGCTGGCAAACCTTCTTTCAAAGAGGTGGCTCAGACACTCGCCAACGACTTCGCGGGTTGTGACTTCGCCGGCTTCAACTCCAACAGATTTGATATCCCTATGCTTGCGGAAGAATTCCTGCGTGCAGGCGTGGATTACGATTTCTCCAAATGCAACCTCGTGGATGCACAGACCATATTCCATAAGATGGAGCGCCGCAATCTGGCTGCTGCATACAAGTTCTATTGCGGTCATAAGATGGAGGAAGACTTCGAAGCTCACCGTGCCGACCAGGATACGGAAGCTACCTATCGGGTACTGATGGGTGAACTGGATATGTACAATGCTGACCGACAGGAAGAGCAGGAACGCCAGTTGCAGAATGATATACCCTATCTGGCTGAATTCTCCAAGCAGAATAATAATGTGGACTTCGCCGGTCGCATCGTATGGGGAGAAGTGAAAGGCGCTGACGGAAAACCTGTGACCGACAAGGACGGCAACCCACGCCTGGTGGAGGTATTCAACTTCGGAAAACATAGAGGTGAACCCGTAGCTCAGGTGTTACGCAACGACCCAGGATACTATAGTTGGATTCTCTCCGGCGACTTCACTTACAATACCAAGCAGATACTCACGCGCATCCGCTTACGTGAAGCTCAGAATTATTAAAATATAAGCGACTGTATTTATCGTGTTAAAAGGTAAAAAGATCATATTAGGCATTACGGGTTCCATAGCTGCCTATAAGGCATGTTACATCATCCGCGGACTGATTAAGAAAGGTGCTGAAGTGCAGGTGGTCATCACACCGGCGGGTAAGGAGTTTATTACACCCATCACGCTATCCGCACTGACACACAAACCGGTAATCAGTGAGTTTTTCTCCCAGCGCGACGGAACATGGAACAGTCATGTGGACCTCGGTCTTTGGGCCGATGCCATGCTGATAGCACCGTGCACTGCTTCCACACTGGGGAAAATGGCCAATGGCATAGCTGACAATATGCTGATTACCACTTACCTGTCGATGAAAGCACCTGTGTTCATCGCTCCTGCCATGGACTTGGATATGTATGCCCATCCCTCCACTCAACATAATATGGACACGCTCCGCTCTTACGGCAATCAGATCATAGAGCCACAGAGCGGTTTTCTGGCCAGCGGCCTGGAAGGAAAAGGCAGGATGGAAGAACCGGAAAAGATAGTGGAACATCTGGAAGATTACTTTAATGATACACCACAAGACCTTATAAACAAGCATATTATGATTACCGCAGGTCCTACTTACGAGAAGATAGACCCAGTACGCTTCATCGGCAATTACTCCAGCGGGAAGATGGGATTTGCGCTAGCAGAGGAATGTGCGCGCAGAGGTGCCGAGGTCACCCTCGTCGCCGGTCCTGTGTCGCTCACTACGTCTCATCCACGTATACATCGCATAGATGTAGAGAGCTGTCAGGATATGTATCAAGCAGCTACTACGGCATTCCCGCATTGTGAGGCTGCTATTCTCTGTGCTGCCGTAGCCGACTTCCGACCGGAACATGTTGCCGAACAGAAAATCAAGCGTGAGAAGGATGACCTCATACTGCGCCTGCAACCTACACATGATATTGCCGCTGCTTTAGGAAAGATAAAGCACAATGATCAGCGACTGATCGGATTTGCGCTGGAAACTCACGACGAACAGGCTCATGCCCAAAAGAAACTGGAGCACAAAAACCTAGATTTCATCGTGCTCAACAGTCTTGCCAACAAAGGTACTTGTTTTCAGTCAGACAATAATCAGATATCCATCATCTCACACTCCGGCAAGCAGGATTTCAACTTGAAACCAAAGGCTGAAGTGGCAACGGATATCATCAATGCACTGAGTGAGGTATTATCCGACACAACACAAAACCAGAAGAAATGAAGCGACTCTTTACTTTTGTTCTCTTCCTGACTATCGTACATGTCCTGCAGGCTCAGGAATTACAGGCCAAGGTAAGCATCAACTCCTCGCAAGTGGGTGTGACAGACAAGAGTGTGTTTGATAATCTCCAGCAGACACTGGAGCAATTCATCAACGAGCGACAGTGGACTGACCTGCAATTCCAGCAGAATGAACGGATCGTGTGCAACTTCAACCTCACCATCACCAAATACGACAAAGCGAATAATCTCTTTGAGTGTTCAGCGATGATTCAGGCCAACCGTCCTGTCTATAATTCGCAATACACCACCACTATCTATAATAATAAGGATGGAGATTTCAATTTCTCATTTGCCCAATTCGACCAGTTGAACTTCAACGAGGAGAATGTGGATAATCAACTGACAGCCCTCTGCGCTTATTATGCCTACCTGATTATAGGTCTCAATCTGGATACCTTTGCCCCTATGGGCGGAACTGATATACTACAGCGATGTCTGAATCTGGTCAACAACTGTCAGAATATGGAATTTGCCGGATGGAAAGCCTTCGACTCCAGCAGAAACCGCTTTGCGCTCATCAATGACTACCTGGAGGAATCCATGAAACCGTTCCGCCAGTTCCAATACGACTATTATCGTACGGGACTCGATGAAATGGCGAATAATGTGGAACGTGGCAGGACCAATGTGGCCACTGCCATAGAAAAAGACCTAAAGAAGGCACATGAAGACAAGCCACTCAGTCTGCTGCCCCAGATATGGACAGACTATAAACGCGATGAACTGGCAAACATATTCAAAGGCAAAGGGACACAGAAAGAAAAAGAATCAGTCTATGATATTCTGATGGGCATCAATGCCTCACAGAACAATTCATGGGATAAAATCAAGCAATAAGTAATTATGCTCACACAACTATATATCCGTAATTTTACACTGATTGATACGCTCGACATCCCTTTTCATGCTGGGTTCTCTGTAATTACAGGTGAGACGGGAGCAGGAAAAAGTATCATTTTAGGAGCCATTTCCTTACTGCTCGGTCAACGGGCAGATACCAAATCCATCAAACAGGGAAAAGATAAATGCGTGGTGGAAGCTCATTTCGACTTGAGCAAATACGGTATGGAGGCATTTTTTACGAATAACGACATAGAACTGGATGCTCATGACACCATTATCCGTCGTGAGATTACTGCTGCCGGAAAGAGCCGTTCATTTATCAATGACACCCCCGTATCACTCGGTGTTCTCAAGGAACTGGGTGAAAAACTGATGGATATCCACAGTCAGCACCAGAACTTACTGCTCAACAAACAGGACTTCCAACTCAGTGTGGTCGACATCATTGCCAATAATGCGGACTTACTCCAGCAGTATCAGCAGGTATATGCCGATTACCAGCATGCCGTGCAACATCTGAAGCAGTTGCAGCAGGAAATAGCCGACAATCAGAAGAATGCAGATTTCCTGCAGTTCCAGTATGATGAACTGCTCAATGCCAAGCTCATCGACGGAGAACAGGAGGAACTGGAACAGAAAAGTGACACCATGTCGCATGTGGAGGACATCAAGACGGCACTCTATGAAGCAGACAATGCCTTGAGTTCCGAAGAGTCCGGCATCGTACAGAATCTGAAGACGGCACTCTATTCCATCCAGGGTATCACGCAAGTGCTGCCAGCCGCACAGGCACTGTCACAGAGATTGGACAGCAGTTTTATAGAATTGAAGGATATCGCACAAGAAATCAGTCAGCTACTGGAGAATATCGATTTTGACCCCGCTCAATTGGATACGATCACTACCCGACTTGATACGCTATACTCACTCGAAAAGAAATTCAACTGTGAGACAGTGGCACAGCTCATCACCCTCCGCGATGATTTCAAGCATCAGTTAGACCAAATCAGCAACAGCGACGAGGCACTGGCAGATGCTGAGAATGACGTGAAACAGAAACAGAGCATAGCTGAGAAACGTGCCAACTTACTCACCGTCATCCGACAGAAGACAGCCCAACTGATAGAACAGGAGATGCTCCAGCGACTCATTACGTTGGGCATGCCGAATGTACGCTTTCAGGTGGATATCCAGCGCCAACCGCTGAGCACTACCGGACAGGACAAACTGTCCTTCCTCTTCTCCGCGAATAAAAACACTGCCCTGCAACCCGTATCTCAGGTAGCCTCAGGCGGTGAGATAGCCCGAGTGATGCTTTCACTGAAAGCCATGATCAGTGGAGCCGTAAAACTGCCTACTATCATCTTCGATGAGATTGATACCGGCGTAAGCGGTAAAATCGCTGAAAAGATGGCAGAGATCATGCTCGAGATGGGAGACCACGGCAGACAGGTAATCAGTATCACCCACCTGCCGCAGATAGCCGCTTATGGTACGCATCATTATCGGGTGAGCAAGACAGATACAGCAGAGGGAACCACCAGCAACATGGTGCTGCTCTCGCAGGAAGAACGCATCCGTGAAATCGCACAGATGCTCAGTGGCAGTGACATCACCGATGCTGCCATCAACAATGCAAAAGAATTATTAAAACTTCATCAAGCATGAAACGTTATAGCACTTTCATTACATTATCACTCATAACCCTTTCACTCTTTGCGGAGCCAGATAGCAAAAAAGCGGCTCGCAGTGTATTCACGCTGAAAACATTCGATGCTGGCGGTCAACTGCTTTCCAGCACCAATGGCTTCTATATCGGTGAAGACGGTACTGCCGTCAGCAGTTTCACACCGTTCCGCGGTTCAGCACGCGCCGTAGTCATTGATGCACAAGGCAAAGAATGGCCCGTAACGTATATGCTGGGCGCCAATGACATGTATGATGTCGCCAAATTCCAGGTAGACACCAAGAAGTCTGTTGCACTCAGTATCGATACACTGGCCGCCATAGGCACACCCGTATGGACGCTGCCCTATTCCGGAAAGAAAGAAATAACCCTGAAACGCGGTGATATCCTAAAAGAGGAAACATTCCAAGGTTCCTATCCATATTATACCATCAAGATGGCAGCTACGGACGGTATCGCAGGTAGTCCCGTCATCAATGAGAATGGACATGTGATTGGTATCATGCAGACTTCCGCCGAAGGTCAGACAGACCAGAGCTTTGCTGTAGGTGTGAAGTTTGCTGCCGACCAGAAGACCAACGGTCTGAGTTTCAATGACCCCGCCTTGCGTACCACCAGTATCCTCAAGGCTCTGCCGGATGAATACAGTCAGGCTCAGCTCATGCTCTTCGTATATGGCAGCAGTCAGGACTCATTAGGCTATCGCCGTCTGGTGGATGATTTCATCCAGAAATTCCCGAAAGCCACTGATGGTTATACAGCCAAGGCACAGTTGGCATCCGATGCGAACGACTTTGATGCCGCTAAGGATAATATGGAACATGCCATCAGTATCGCCGACAAGAAAGATGATGCCCACTTCAATTACGGCCGTCTTATCTTCGCCAAGGAAATATACAAGAGCAAGATAGCTTACAAGCCATGGAATCTCGACAAAGCAGCCGATGAAGCCCATCAGGCCTTCGCCATCAATCCGCTTACCGTATATAAACAGTTGGAAGCAGATGTGCGGTTCGCCCAGCAGCGCTATGCTGATGCCTACAATCTCTACCAGGAGGCCATCAAGCAGCAGCCCTCATCAGAACTCTACTTCTCTGCAGCCCGCTGCAAGACGCAACTGAAAGACACCACCGGTATGATGGCTATGCTGGACAGTGCCGTAAACGTGCAGCCTAAACCATACCTCAAGGCGGCAGCACCGTATATCCTTGCCCGCGCTCAGGCTTATGATAATCGGGGAGAATACCGCAAGGCCGTATTAGACTATCTGGATTACGAGAAACTGATGTCAACGGAAGTGAATGACAACTTCTATTATATCAGAGCAAAAGCATCCATCAAGGCCCGTCTGTTCCAGCAGGCACTGGATGACTTCAAAAAAGCCATAGAGATGAATCCTATCGCACTCTATTATGCTGAACTGTCTGCCCTCCAGATAAGGGTCGGTCAGTATCAGGAAGCGATAACCAATGCCAAGCAATGCGTGTCACTGGACAGCAAGATGAGCGAAGGTCCTTTGTTTCTGGGCTATGCACAATGTCTGAATGGCAATAAAGCTGAAGGTATCAATAATCTGAAACAGGCTAAAGCATTAGGCAATGACCAAGCACAGGCCCTCATTGACCAATATTCCAAGTAAAGCAACGTAAGATATAAACAAAAACGCTTCCGATACAATTGAATGTATCGGAAGCGTTTTTTGTTTAATTTCTTTTTTATTTCGCGACTGCGCGCTTCTTCACAATAATGAGAATCACGCCCGAAAGTATCAATACGATACCAATGGCGAGACGAAAAGTAAAGCTCTCCCCGAAGATACAGACGCCGATGACAACGGCAGTGACAGGTTCCAGCGCTCCCATGATGGCGGAAGGTGTACTGCCCACACGCTGAATGGCTATCGTCATAAAGAAGAGAGACAAAACCGTAGGCAACAAAGCCAGTTGTACGGCACATCCCCACTCCTTCACGCCATGCAGCAGTTGCAGAGGTTCACCTGAAAAGCCTGCATACGCAAGCATCGTGAACAATCCGAAGAGCACAATATAGAATGTGAATTTCAGTGATGACATATCCGTCTTCCAACGGTTCACGGATATGATATATACGGCATAAAGCAATGATGAGAGTATCACCAGAATCATTCCTGTGGGATTCAACGTAATGTTGCCGTCGCCACGATAGAGGAGCATGATGCCCAGCATGGCCAGGATGATGCTCAGGAAAGACTGCCACGTGACGTGCTCATGGAAGAATACAGTCATCAATACAGCCACCATGATGGGATAACAGAAGAGAATGGTACTCGCCACACCCGCATCGAGGTAATGAAAAGACACATACAGCGTGGCGGATGAACCTGCGAAGAAGGCACCTAACAGGGCAAAACGGATGGCATGCCCCCACTTGATACGGAAACTCTCCCCACGGAAAAGCATCACTACCGCAAACATCACTACTGCCAGCGCATATCTATAAAACAAGACCGTACTGCTGTTGATACCGTCGGCATACAAGGGCAATGTGCCCAGAGGATTAGTACCGTAGAAAATGGCAGCCAGTATTCCTGCCGCAAAACCTTTTACCTTCTGATTCATTTCTCCTTATTCGCCTCCTTCAGGGCTTTATACTTCACTAAATGAGCCTGCGCACGTTCGCGGGCTTTCTGGGCTGCATCATTTTCTGCCGCCTCTTCCGGAGACAGCCGCATGGTACCTGCGCGTGCTATCAAATCCTTCACCACTTCACCGCCTACAATCAGGCCGGCAGCAGCCGGAACAAAGGCATTGCTCGCAGGAATATTACGCCGCTCAGTGCATTTGCGCATATCCTTATCAGGACATATACAATGGAAACGGCAGCTGATTTCATCATCCTCGAATGGTTTGAGTGGCATTTCCTCACTGTACACTACCTTCAGATGCGGAATATGACATTCACGCAATTTCTTGCGTATCACCTTCGCCAGCGGGTCCATCTTCGTCTTGTTGATATCGGTAACCCGAAAAGCCGTAGCATCCATCTTGTTGGCAGCCCCCATACAGCATATAATCGGAATATGCAGGGCATAGCAGCGCTTGATGAGTTCCAGCTTGGCAGATACCGTATCAATACAATCAACCACATAATCATAGACAGACAGATCGATCTCATCCGCATTCGTGGGAAGATAAAACATCTGATATTTATTCACGATACATCGGGGATTGATGTCATGAATGCGCTTCTCTGCCACATCCACCTTAAACTGTCCTACCGTAGAAATGGTAGCATAAATCTGTCTGTTCACGTTTGTGAGACATACACGGTCATCATCGAAGATATCCAGTTCGCCTACGCCGCTGCGTGACAGTACCTCTGTCACGTAACCGCCCACGCCACCGACACCGAAGACAGCCACCCTGCTACCCTCCAACGTATCCATAGCCGGTTTGCCCACCAGCAACTGAGTTCTTGAAAACTGATTCTGCATATATTATAAAACAATCCTTTTTGTATATATAAAAACAAAAGAGCCTCAGACATAACATCTGAGACTCTTTGTAGTCGATAGGGGAATCGAACCCCTATGCCAAGATTGAGAATCTTGTATCCTAACCATTAGATGAATCGACCATCTTTACGCTCGAAAGGAGTGCGGAAGCTGGGGGATTCGAACCCCCGGTACGGTAACCCGCACGGCAGTTTAGCAAACTGCTGGTTTCAGCCACTCACCCAAACTTCCCTTCCGGTTGTTCAACCTTGTGCTTTCTCTCAAACGCGGTGCAAAGGTAGTGTATTTCTTTCATACTTCCAAATTTTTGGAGAAGTTTTTTTCTTAAATAGTGCATTTTTCTTCTGAATGTCCCTATTAATCGTGGTTTTCAGCATAAAAAGAATCCCCACGTTTCAACAACGTAGGGATTCCGTATTGGATTTGTCCACGCTATGGACACTTATTTATTCTATATTAATTAATCCAAATTCAAACTTTTCTTGATGGCGGCAATCTTTTCGTCAGCAGCCTTCATGCAACGGTCATAGCAACCGGCGCACCTGAAACTAGAATCCTTCACCTCCAGATAGAATTTAATCTTCGGCTCAGTACCTGATGGGCGTACGCTCACCTTGGTATCGTCGTCACAGAACCACTGAAGCACGTTGCTGGTCTCCGGCATGTTGAGTTTCTCCACAGATCCGTCAGCCTTCTTAGCCTCAAGTGTCTGGTAATCTTTCCAGAGCACTACCTTACTTCCGCCCAGTTCCTTAGGAGGATTGTTACGGAAATCTGTCATCATCTGCTTGATTTCGTCAGCACCCGTCTTTCCTGGTTTCACCACATTCACGGTAAACTCACGTGAGAATCCGTATTCAGCATAGATATCCATGAGCAGGTCATACAGCGTCTTGCCATTGTCCTTAGCCCATGCTGCGATTTCACAGATCAGACAGATAGATGCTGGAGAATCCTTGTCGCGCACCTTATCGAATGGCAGGAAGCCGAAGCTTTCCTCACCGCCACCGATATACTTGTTCTTTCCTTCGCTGATACGGATTTCATTGGCAATCCATTTGAAACCTGTATAGCAGTCGCGTAATTCAATATGATTCTTATCGGCTATTTTCTTAATTACCTCAGTTGTAACGATGGTCTTCACGAGGAATTCATTACCCTTCAGCTGATTCAACTTCTTCTTATTGGTGATGATATACCAGCAGAACATCATACAGGTCTGGTTACCATTGAGTATTTCCCATTCACCCTTGTTGTTACGGCAGACGATGGCAAGACGGTCTGCATCAGGATCTGATGCAATAACTAAGTCTGCATTCAGCTTCGTGCCCAGGTTCATACCCAGCGTCATTGCCTCTGCGTTCTCTGGATTAGGAGAAACGACAGTCGGGAAGTTTCCGTCGATGACCATCTGTTCCGGTACCACATGAATATTCTGGAATCCCCAGTTGCGGAGTGAAGCTGGAATAATTACCCTACCCGTACCATGCAGAGGTGTATATACGATATTGAGGTCTTTCTGGCGCAGAATCACATCTTGATCTACCATTGCTTCTTTCACGGCCTTGAGATAATCCACATCCATCTCACCACCGATGATCTGAATCAAATCCTTATTGCCCTCAAACTTCACGTCGCTTATCTTCACATTATTTACTTCTGTGATGATGCCCTTGTCATGAGGTGCCAGTACCTGTGCACCGTCTTCCCAATATGCCTTATAGCCATTGTACTCCTTCGGGTTATGTGAAGCTGTGACATTCACACCGGCAACACAACCGAGCTGACGGATGGCGAAAGAAATCTCTGGTGTAGGACGGAGGCTCTCGAAGAGATATACTTTGATACCATTGGCTGAGAAGATATCAGCCACAGTCTCTGCAAAGTGGCGACCGTTGTTACGGCAATCGTGGCCTACAACCACAGCCAGGTCTTTACGGCCTGGGAAAGCCTTATTGATATAATTAGCAAAACCTTGAGTAGCCATACCTACTATATATATATTCATACGGTTGGTACCTGCCCCCATAATACCACGGAGACCACCCGTACCGAATTCCAGGTCGCGATAGAAGGCATCAATCAGACCAGACTTATCAGTATTATCAAGCATCGCTTGAACTTCCTTACGGGTTTCCTCGTCAAATGCGGGAGTCAACCACTCTTGTGCTCTAGCCTCACACTGGGCAATCAATTCAGAATTGTTTTCCATTGTTCTTTCTTTTAATATAAACTAACTACATTAAGGACAAAGGTAATAAAAAAAATCCCGAACAATGATACATTGCCCGAGAATTTTAATATTTTTAGCATACACCCTCATTCTATGCCTGTCTATCCGCTTCAACCACCAAGTCATGATTGGCTTATAGAGGAGCGTATCTCGCATAACTGATTCATGTCATGCAATGCAAACAAGAAAGACAGTACATGATGTGGAATACAAGCTACTTTGTACGCAAAAAAATAAGATTGATAAATATCCCTTCAATCTTTCACACTCTCTGCGAATGCCCATCAAACCTAGCGAATCGGGTGAAAGAGGCATTTCACGCTTCACCCAGAAAATAAATTCCAGTTTGACTGTCGTCACCGATTCATCCTTCACCGTAAGCACATGTATCTTAATGACTTACAGGTGAAACACGCATCAACAAACTTCCGTTTCTACAGGTATTTTCCTCCGGAATCGTCATTCACGAGGTGAATGTAGCATTCATATCACGCGTACTGATTACTGATGGATAAAGCGATCCGTACTTACCATTAAAACGAGTCGTACTTACCATTAAAACGAGTCGTACTTATCATTAAAACGAGTCGTACTTATCATAAAGAAGACACCTATTTATATAAGTTACGAGTCGAAACAGGCTATTAAAAACGGCTAACGCTCATACTCATAATAATACCAATAGGTATCGCCATACTGTGTGCGTAACTGCAACTTACGTTCATTGGGAATGAGATACTGCTTTTCCAATGTCTGGTAGTCGGTGTAGTTGGCTTCCGTCACGGCATCCTGCCAATTGAGGGCTGGGGTGGCACGGAGATGGTTATACAACGTAAGGGCCTCACGATAGTAACGAGGCAAACGGGTATTGATACGATAGAAACGGGGCAAATCATGCACGAAAGCATCCAGATTGCGGTCCAGCAGATAAGCACAGAGCAAATAGTCGGCAACTGCCGGTGTAGCCTGATGAGTCTTGCTATGCAAGAGGGCATGCAGATAGGTATAGGTATCCATGCCTTCCCAGGGACTGGCACCCAGATGACGATACAAACTGTCGGCTGGAAGCATCAGCAGGCGGGCATTACGACAAGGTATCATGGCGGCAGAACCACCTTTCAGAGGATATTCAAAAAGTCGTGAAGGCAATACTCCTGCCTTGCTCAATGCGATGGTTCGTACCAACGTAAGACTGCTGTCGGTATCCAATGAAGCACTCCCCTCTTCCAAGGCTCCCTCTATGTCACCATCCAGCAGGTACTGCTCCACTCTGGCACGATAATGAAATACATCATTGCTGCTGCCTATCATCGCTACCAAAAACAGCATGATGACCAACTGCATCAGATTGTTCCATGACATGCGCGACAGGATACCGCGAGAATTGATATCAGGCTCGTATGGCTGAAACTGCTGACAGAAATAAATGGTTCCTGCCCATATCAACAACAACAGCGGACCTACCCAAAACCAATTACCAAAACTGAAATGTATGTCTATATCTGAATTGATGTCACTCAATATCGCCAATATCAGGGCTGAAGGAAAATATGTAAGAGCATGCGCACGACGGGTAAGACGGGTGACGGCATATATTCCATACTGAAGGCCCTGCAGCAGAATGACAAACATCACGGATGCTATGAAGGGATAAAACTGGGTAGCTCCATCACTCAGTACATGCTGGGCTACTGCCAAGACGGCACTCTGATATGTATAGACATATAAGAAAGTAAACAGACTGAAAATAATAGCACAGAGCAGTCGAATGCTGCCCGTGCTATTGTTATACTCTGGATTATTGAAGTTCATTTTTTTAGTTTAATTCTTCTTTAACACAACGGCGCTACGCGCTGGCAGATAGAGCTTTAACCACTCCTTATGTTCTTCGGTGTACTCGGGATCAAAGTTGGTGATATGGGTGATACTGTCATCAGCCAGTCCATTGCCACCGAATGCCTTGGCATCGGTATTGAGCAAGACATCATAAGAGCCGGTTGGCACGAGGAATCCGTAATCCGTGAATGAGCGTGTGGGGCTGAAATTGAATACGAAAAGCAGGTCACCACGACTAAATGCAAGAACCTGGTCACCATCATTATGCCATACTTCCTGCACAGGTGTCTTTATCAGATTCTTCTCACTCTTGATGACGTGAATCATTGCTTCATCGAAATCACCGAGGAAATGATAGCATAATTCCTGATTGTCCACCAAGTTCCACTGACGACGGGCATACTTATAACTCCATCCATTGCCTTCGCGGGGAAAATCTATCCATTCAGGATGCCCAAACTCATTGCCCATGAAGTTGAGGTAACCTCCATTGATGGCTGCCAGGGTGACCAGTCTGATCATCTTATGAAGCGCAATGCCTCTATGAACGGGTTCATTCTCGTATCCCTGCTTGAAGTGCCAGTACATATCGGCATCAATAAGGCGGAAAATAATGGTCTTGTCACCTACCAATGCCTGGTCATGGCTCTCGCAATACGAGATGGTCTGCTCATCCGGACGGCGATTCTTCACCTCCCAGAATATAGAGCTCGGTTTCCATTCTTCGTCTTTTCTTTCCTTGATGGTCTTAATCCAATAATCGGGGATATTCATCGCCATACGGTAATCGAAGCCGTAACCGCCATCCTCAAACTTGGCTGCCAGACCTGGCATTCCACTTACTTCCTCGGCTATACTGATAGCATTAGGATTGACCTCGTGGATGAGTTTGTTGGCAAGGGTAAGATAGCAGATGGCATTGTCATCCTGACTGCCATTAAAATAATCGGCATAATTACAGAATGCCTCGCCCAGTCCGTGACTATAATAAAGCATAGAGGTAACTCCATCAAAACGGAAACCGTCGAAGTGGTATTCCTCAAGCCAATAACGACAGTTGGAGAGGAGGAAATGCACGACCTCATCCTTGCCGTAATCAAAGCAGAGACTATCCCATGCGGGATGCTCATGGCGGTCGCCGGGATAGAAATACTGGTTAGGATCGCCAGCCAGGTTACCCAGGCCTTCCACTTCATTCTTCACGGCATGAGAATGTACGATATCCATTATCACGGCAACGCCATGACGATGGGCGGTGTCTATCAGTTCCTTGAGTTCCTCTGGTGTACCGAAACGACTGGACGGTGCAAAGAAACTGCTGACGTGATAACCAAAGGAGCCATAATATGGATGCTCCTGGATAGCCATCACCTGTATGCAATTGTAACCATCCTTGATGATACGGGGCAACACATTCTTGGTAAACTCAGAATAGGTACCCACTTTCTCGGCATCCTGACTCATGCCTACATGGCATTCATAGATGAGCAGGGGTGACTTGCAGGGTTTGAATTTCTTGGAGGAGAACTTATAAGGTTCGGATGGATTCCACACCTGAGCAGAGAATATCTTGGTCTGCTCATCCTGTACCACACGCTGGCACCAGGCTGGTATGCGCTCACCCTCTCCCCCATTCCACTTGACCTTCATCTTGTAAAAGTCGCCGTGCTTAAGGGCTTTCTCCGGTAATTTGATTTCCCAGTTATCAGTACCTTCCAGACGTGTGAGCTGATATTTCTCACTCTCCTTCCAGTCATTGAAATCGCCCACCAGATATATCTCTGTGGCATTGGGCGCCCACTCACGGAATACCCAACCCTTGGGAAGCTTGTGCAGTCCAAAATAGAGATGTCCTGATGCAAAATCAGAAAGTGTATGCTTGCCCTGATGGGTCAGTTGATCCAATTTCCACAACGCATGGTCATGACGACCACGAATAGCTCCCTCAAAGGGTTCCAGCCAACCATCATTATTGACTAGTCCTATGTGCTGGGGAGCCGCAGGCTCGGGAGACTTACGTCTGCCCCGTGCCATTGATTTTGTAGGCTTATCTGAATTCATATTTTATCAGGCTTTAACCTTGAATATTGCTTTCTTAATCTCTGCAGCCGTAGAAATACAAGGTGCATGACCATCCTGCGGACAGAAAATAGCCATCATGCCGGGCTGGCAGGTAACATAACTCTCTGCCATCAACCCCGGAATCTTCGTGATATCCTTTTCTGCATTGTATACTGCTTCCGGCAGATGAGCAAGAGGGGTGTATCCATAAGACTCTGCTGTGTCCAGCGGAATCTGTATATCTATCATGTCCCTGTGTGTCTCAATGACAGCCTCTTCAGGTGTTTTCCCCTTGGCGGTAGTGATATTTACAAACAGGTCTGCACCCTTTATGGTATGCTTTCCTTGCTCCAGTTTGTTCAGATCGTTAGCCTTCAGAAATGCTATAACTTCGCTAAAAAGTGGATTCATAGATTCGTACTTGCTCAGATTTTCAATTGTGTCGATGATCATAATAATTCGTTTTAAT
>DAIRCP010000073.1:0-18619 GCA_036796635.1 Prevotella sp.
ATTTTATAAGTTTGTAATGATGTTATTGCGGTCAAAAGCAGCCTACCCATAACAATAAAGGGTACCCATACAGTGATTACTCCAATAACGACTACAAAGATACAAAATAAAAAGGCCTTTGTCAAGAGTTTGAGCCCATTTTATTTGGAAAGATTCGGAAACATTTGGAAAGATTCGGAAAACTGGCTTAATACAGAAAAGATTATAGCCACTTAGGGATCATAACTCATATAAGTAAGGGACGTCGTTATGGTAACGACGGGTCGGTTTAATGGTAAGTACGGATCGTTTTAATGATAACCGCGAGTCACATTCATGGCACTTCTGACTGTGAATGACGATTACAGCTACGCATATCCTCAGAAACAAAAGTTTTCCAATTTCTGTTTCACTTGCAAACCGCTGAAAATCAATATACTTACGGTGAAACATCAATCGGAGCTAACGGACGAATCGAGAAGAACATTGTGAATGAAGGATGAAACACATGTTTCACCGAATTCTATTGGTTTCATGGGCATTTGCGGAGATTGTGAAAGATTGAAGGATGATTCAGTAACTTCTTCTTAGCAGACAGTCATCAAGCTCTGTTAATATATGAGCTGTTTAGTGTACCATTCAGTATCGTGAAAGAAACGATAATGCTGCTCAAGTGATTGGATATTCGGAATGGTTCTTATTTGTGATTCTGATGACAATGTGAAATCTTTATAGCCGAAGTGAAAAATGTGAACTTTCTGTATTGTATTGATTATCAGTATTATACGGGGTGATGTAAATTATTGAAAATTATTAATCCTCGTTTTCCTTGGCAGACTTGTGATTATTTCATATATTTGTAAGCATAATGGCGTGAAGTAATAACGATTAAGTAATTTATAACGACAAAACAATTAACAAAAACATGAAACATTTCTATTTAATTATGACGATGCTCCTGATGATGGCTATCAATGCCGGAGCGCAAACGACAGACAGTATCGGTGTTGAGGTTGGTGGACAACGGTTGGCGGATCTTTTGACCGCTGAACAGCAGAAGTCATTGACCAAGTTGACGGTAACGGGTAAATTGCAGGAGGCGGACTATGCGTTTATCAGAAGTGATGCGTTGGCAAATATCAAGGAGATAAATCTGCGAAATGCCAGTATCGACACGTTGCCCGCACATGCCTTTGATAAAAAAGAACACTCGAAAATCACTATCATCTTACCAAAGGGACTAAAACATGCCAGTGAGTATGCTCTATGCTTGTATGGTTCAACGTTTATCGTTACCGGAAAATATCCCACGGTGGATAAAAATGTTTATTTTGAAGATGAAGAAAACTGGAATTATAATGATAACGATCTGAACATAAAGGCATCTGGAGATAATCCATATTGTAAAAATGTAGGGCAACAGTTGCTGTCAACAGATGGTGAAAGCTTGTATTTCTATAACAGGAATATAGAACTGGAAAAGCCGGACGATAACTTATTCGGAGGTATAACTTTACAAGATGGGATTAAAACAATCTGTAGCAATGTTTTTGAAAACTACTACATAAATCCAGATGGAAGAAGATTTCAGATTGTCTTCCCAGAGTCACTTGATAGTATAGGGAATCGGGCATTCGCAAATCATTTCGCTTTATTTTATACAGGTAACGGCTATGGCTACAAGACATTGATATGCTTTGTGAGTAAAGCCCTCACTCCTCCCAAAATTGGCAAAGATGCATTGCTTGATATAAATCATTTTGACGATGTTTATTATTATTTCAGAATCTATGTGCCTGATGAATGTGTCAGTAAATACAAATCAGCAGATGGTTGGAAAGACTATGCTTATTATATATATGGTATATCACAGATTCCCATAGTAACAGACGGCATATCTTCTCATCAAGTACAGGGCGACTTATCTATCCAGTCAGATGAGGTGCAATATACCATCAAATCAGAGAATGAGATAGGCACGATAGAACTGTTTAATGCGGAGGGAATGCTACAGCGCACCATGAATGTGAAAGGCACATCCGCTGCTGTTGCAAAGAGCCTGCTTAGCGCACCATTCAGTATCGCGAAAGTGCATGAAGTGAATGGCAAATCAGAAACGGTAAGGCTGCTCAAGTGATTGGATATTCTCTCATGCGATAGGGTTAGTCTTATTCGAGACAATGCCCATATCGGATATATTTAAACAAGTAGAATTAAACAAAATAGAGCCGGAAGATGATGGGCAACTAAGCCTGTTTTAATTTATTCCGGACAGTAGTGAGTGAAAGTAAATATGAAAAATAAAATCAACACAATTATTTTTATACTGATATCAATTATCAGTTCTACAGTTTATGCACAAAGAAATACAAACAATTCTTTTGACAGCAGAAAACTTATTGTAGTGCGCCCTCTACTGTTTTACGACTGAAACAGGTGGAGCATCAAAAGTATCTACGGTATTTATTCCAACAATACTATTTCGCCTTCAGAATATCCTGGGCACGCTGAAGCGCCAACTGTATATGACTGCACACATTCTCCATGCCGATGAGCTGGTCGAAACCTGCCTTGTGCAGTGTTTCCTGGACACTGGGACGTACACCTGAGAGTACAATGGTAATTCTCTCCTTCTTACTCATCAGACAGATGTTGGTGAGGTTGTGAATACCCGTGGAATCGATAAAGGGTACTTTACGCATACGTATCACACGCACTTTGGGACGATCGCCGAAGGTGGCCATCACTTCCTCAAAACTATTGCCGGCACCAAAGAAATAAGGTCCGTTGATTTCATAAACTTCCACTCCTGACGGTATCGTGAGATGTTCCAGATTGCCCAGTTGAAAATCACTGGTTTCTTCCTCCGGGTCTATCTCCTCACTGATAGCCTTTACTTCGGTGGACTCCACTACACGACGCATAAACAAGAGACAGGCACATACCAGTCCTACTTCTATGGCTACGGTGAGGTCGAAGAGAATAGTGAGCAGGAAAGTAATGAAAAGCACGGTTACATCACTCTTTGGATTCTTAGTCAAGGCCATAAAAGAACGCCATCCGGACATGCCGTAACTCACCACAACCAGAACACCTGCCAGACAGGCCATGGGTATGTACTGAGCCAAAGGCATGAGGAACAAGAAGATAAGAAGCAATACCAATGCATGGACTATGCCCGCTACTGGGCTCTTTCCGCCATTATTGATATTGGTCATCGTACGTGCTATGGCACCGGTAGCTGGTATCCCACCAAAAAGAGGGGATGCAAGATTGGCAATACCCTGTGCTATCAGCTCTGTGTTGGAATCATGGTGGTCGCCAATCACACCATCGGCAACAGTGGCTGAGAGCAATGACTCTATGGCACCTAATATGGCGATGGTAATAGCGGGGCCCATCAGTCCACGGATAGTGGTCCATGACAACTGGGGCAATTGTGCCTGGGGTAATTGGTTGCTGATGGAGAAGCGGTCGCCTATGGTCTCAATGGTATGCACTCCGGCATACTGACGGAGAAGAAGTGCCACTACGGTCATCACAATGATAGCAATGAGTGAACCGGGTATGCGCTTGAAGAATTTTGGGGTTATCATGATGATTACCACACTAACTATGCCCACCACTGCGCTCCAAGGGTCTATCGTGCTGAAATGATGGACATAACATGCCCATTTCTCTATAAAATCTGACGGTACCTGAGGGATGGTCAGTCCTAACAAATCTTTTATCTGTGTTGTGAAAATGGTGACAGCGATACCACTGGTGAATCCTACAACAATGGGATAAGGGATATACTTGATAATGGTACCCAGACGAAACAATCCGAACATCACCAGAAAGCAACCAGCCATGAGCGTGGCAATGGTGAGCCCTAACATGCCGTACTGCTGAATGATGCCATAGATAATGATGATGAAGGCACCTGTAGGACCACCAATCTGTACTTTACTTCCGCCAAATACGGAAATGATTACTCCTGCTACGATGGCGGTGATGATACCTTTCTCGGGTGATACGCCAGAAGCAATACCGAAAGCAATGGCTAGCGGCAGTGCTACGATTCCTACTATCATTCCTGCCATCAGGTCGGACAGAAACATTTTCCTATTGTAATTCTTTAAGTTTTCAAACAGTTTCGGTCTGAAAATCAGTGTTTTATCCATCTATATTTATCTTGTTTACTAAAATCAGAACTCTCCTTATGAATGAAACAGCCGGAGTATGAGATGACGCCAGGCGGATCGGGGGGCATAGATGATGGAACGGGGACCGGACCAGCGCATCACCTCACGAATCATTGCTCGCTGGGCAGGGGCATAGCAGTGACTGCTGCAGTCCTTACACGCAGGTTTATACTCACCCCATATGCAATGAGCCAGACGCTTGGTGGCATACGCTGCCAACTGCTCATACTCGGGAGGCATCTGCTTGAGATGCAACTTATGTTTACAATACAGACTAATCATCAAGCGGACAGTCTGCTGGTCTCTTTCTATCTTGGTCATGAATACTGCTTCTTGGGGGCACGAGTTACACTGTAACTCTGGCGGTGAAATATAAAAATGGGGATAACGGCTCCTACTACCATTCCAAACATCACCAGTAAGGTGAGGGTGCTGTTGTGGAAAAAGCGGATGACATACTCGGAAGTGTAGACATCGGGCTTCTGCACGATATTAATCACATCACGGATGGCTTTATAGGCAAACATACCAGGCACCATGGGCAGCAGCGACGGAAAGGCGAAACACTCTGCTGGATAACGTATCCACTTGGCAAACGGAATGGCCAGCAGACCGATAGTAAAACCAGCAATGGTGGAGGCAGAGGCCTGGTCCATTTGGATGGACTTGTCGTGCATAAGGAAATAACGGATGCCATGTCCTACGCAGGCAAGGAAGGCAGATATGATGAGGGCCTTTCGGGGCGGATTGCTGATGATGGCAAAACCCGTTCCGGCAATGGCGGCAAAAAGTCCGTCAGCTACGGCAGCCTGCAAGATGTCGGGACGCACTACCTTAGTAAAGTTAAACGGACTGCAACCGGTAATGAGCAGGGTTACAGATAAGCCCAGGGCGATACAGATGATGAGTACACAGGCATTGGTAAGGCGGGCAAATCCATTCAGCACGTGCTGACCAATGATATCCATCACACCATTTATAAGAGGTACACCAGGTACTAAATAAAGCATGGAAGTACCCAATGACATATCTTCAGTGCCCCCATGAAAATAGAGATAATCGGAGGCTCCTATCATTGTGGAGACGAAAGAGCAGATGATAAACACGGCCATGACATTGAGATGGCGACGAGTGAGTTGCTGGCGGATGAAGAACCCGACGAAGGTGGCTACCCACACAATCATCATCGACGTAAGATTACCGTCGAACAGTCGACAGAAACAGGCATTGGCAAAAGATACAAGTATCAAGACGGTCCAGGGACTCTCCCGCTTCTCATCCATCACGGCATGAAAGCGCTCCCACAATTCATCCAATGACAGATGCTCATCCAAGGCTGCCCATGACAGGGCGGACAACTCACTGTTTGTGCGGAAATTAAGACCCAGTGCGGGGGTCTTTTCTATATAGGTATAAGAATGCTCACATTCCATATCTTGGAGGGTGATACTCAAAGTCTGAGGGAATAGCAGCAGATTGACCCGATATCCTAGGGCTGTGGCTATCCTAACAGTATTAATGGTGATACGTGACGTCTGTACGCCTACCGCCATCAACGTAACGGCATACTCTGCCAAAAATAATGTAGTCTTCTTGAGCTGCAGATGCTCACTGTTATCAACTGATTGATCCATTGAAACGAACGAGATTTTGATATATTTTATTTTTCTTGAAACGTGTGCAAAGGTACTAAGAAAAATCGGGTTTTATACCCTCTAAATACAATAACTCTTTTAATAAAAGTTAAATAATGATGTTTCTAGTGTAGTTTTTACACTTTAGCCATTGTGGTTTCAATTATTTGCTGTAATTTAGCCGTCAAATTTGAACATTAAACCAAAAACATTAAAACTTAAAATGATGAAAAACCTATCAAAAGCAGTTTTAGGCATGGGTGTAGCAATAGCTATGCTGAGTGCATGCGATGCAGCAAAGGCTCCTGTCACTACCGTTTCAGGACTGAATCCTGCAAGTTTTGATTCTACCCTCCAGGGTAAAGCTACCAAACTATTCGTACTGAAAAACAAGGCCGGCATGGAAGTGTGTATCACTAATTATGGTGCGCGCGTGGTGAGCATCGCTGTACCTGATAAGGACGGCAAGCCACAGGATGTAGTGCTGGGTTATGACAACATCGCTCAATATGCAGACACACTCCATTCACCCTCTGACTATGGTTCATCTGTAGGCCGCTATGCCAACCGTATAGCCAAAGCACAGTTTACCATCTCAGGTAAGACTTACAAACTGCGTGCCAACGACGGTAAAAACTGTCTGCACGGCGGCGGCAACACGGGATGGATGAATAAGGTATATGATGCCAAGCAGCTGAACGACTCTACCCTGCAGTTTGCTATCGTATCTCCCGACGGTGACAACGGTTTCCCCGGTACCGTGAAGGCTACTACTACTTATACACTGAAAAGCGACAACACACTGGACATCAACTTTGATGCCACAACTGATAAAGAGACTGTCATCAACATGACCAACCACTCTTACTTCAATCTCAACGGCGACCCATCCAAGGTGGGTACGGACATGGTACTCTACGTGAATGCAGACAACTTCACTCCTTCTGACAGATTCTATATACCTACGGGTGAAATCAAGAGCGTGACAGGTACGCCAATGGACTTCCGCAAGGCTCACGCCATTCAGGAGACTATCGTGGACACAACCTTCGACCAGATTCGCAATGCTACCGGCTATGACCACAACTGGTGTCTGAATACTTATAAGAACGGTAAGGGTGACGATACCAAGGTATGTGCATCGCTCTACTCTCCCAAGACGGGCATATTAATGGAAATGTTTACCAACGAACCAGGTGTACAGGTTTATACCGGCAACTTCCAGGGTACGGGCATCGCCTGCAAAAAGGGCATCAAGTATCCTAAGCATGTGAGTGTATGCCTGGAGAGTCAGAAGTACCCCAATACTCCTAACCAGCCTGCATGGCCTACTGCCAACGTAAAACCTGGACAGAAATATCACAGCCACGTGGCTTATCACTTCAGTATCAAAAAGTAAGCCAAATCGCTAACAACTAATTGAATTATATCAATCAATCAACAACAATGAATAGTATTTCTCAAGCCGTAAGTCAGTCTGGATTCCAGACGGTGGACTTTCTGATTCTCGTGGCTTACCTCATCATTCTGGTAGGTCTAGGATTATTCCTGAGCCGTAACAAAGACGGTAAGGAAAAAAGTGCCAACGATTATTTCCTGGCAGGTAACACCCTTACTTGGTGGGCTGTAGGTGCATCTCTGATTGCTGCCAACATCTCCGCTGAACAGTTTATCGGTATGTCTGGTACCGGTTTCCGTGATGGTATCGCAATCGCCGCTTATGAGGTAATGGCTGCCGTGACCCTGATCATCATCGGTAAGTTCCTCTTACCTGTGATGCTGGACCGCAAAATCTTCACCATCCCGCAGTTCCTGCGTGAACGCTATAATGATGGTGTAGGACTCGCTTTCTCTATCCTGTGGCTGTTCCTCTATGTGTTCGTCAACCTTACTTCCGTGGCTTGGTTGGGCGCTCTCGCCATCGAGCAGATTCTGGGTCTGCAGGGACTGAGCGTAGAAGTGTTTGGCATCGCCATCTCTATGCGTATGCTGATTATCCTCTCCCTGTTCCTCGTGGCTGGTGTCTACTCTATCTATGGTGGTCTGGCTTCTGTGGCATGGACCGATGTGATGCAGGTGACCTTCCTCGTAGGCGGTGGTCTGATTACTGCTTATGTAGCTCTGAAGGAGATGGCTCCATCTCTGGGCTGCGACGGTATCATGGGGGCTTTCGGCAAGATATATTCGGATCTGACAACAGGTGCACACGCATCTGACGTACACTTCCACTTGGTGATTCAGCAGAGTCACAATGCAAGTGCTTTTGCCAACGTACCTGGTATCGCTGCCGTAGTAGGCGGTGTATGGTTGACCAACTTGGGTTATTGGGGTTTCAACCAGTATATCATCCAGAAGGGTCTGGCTGCCAAGAATATCGAAGAGGCTAAGAAAGGTCTTATCTTCGCAGGTTTCCTCAAGATTTTGATTCCGTTCATCGTGGTACTGCCCGGTATCTGTGCTTACTATATCGCTCAGAACCCTGAGGTGTTTGCTAATATGCACCTGGCAGGTAAGATTAACGTGGCTGATGATGCTTATCCATGGTTGATCCGTAACTTCACACCTACAGGTGTCAAGGGTCTGAGCTTCGCTGCACTGGCTGCTGCCATCATCTCTTCTCTGGCTTCTATGTTCAACTCCACCTCTACCCTCTTCACGATGGATATCTACAAGAAGTACATCAACAAGAACGCAGGTGACCGCGAACTGGTGAACGTAGGACGTCTCGTGGCTGTGGCTGCGCTGGTTATCGCCCTCATCGCCGTGAAACCTCTGCTGGGCGGTCTTGACCAGGCATTCCAGTATATCCAGGAATACTCTGGCTTCATCTATCCGGGTATCATCACCGTGTTCGGTCTGGGTCTGCTCTGGAAGCGTGCTTCCTCACTGGCTGCCGTATGGACTGCCATTCTGACCATTCCAATGGGTGTGCTCTTCAAGATTATCCTGCCTGACGTGGCATTCCAGTTCCGTGCCGGATACATTTTCATCATCCTGGTATGCTTCTTCATCCTGGTAAGTTACCTCGACAAGAAAGTGGTACATACAGATGCTCCCGAAGGTGCCGATAAGTCTAAGATGGAACTCTGGGCCAAAGTGCTGGGTACTATCGGTGTAGTGATGATCGTGGCTAGCCTCATCGTTACTATCCTCGGACAGACCATGCATCCTACAGAGGGCGTCATCTTCTATCTGAACGATATCGGCTTCCAGGCATTCATCTTCTTCGGCGTACTGGTGGGCTGCAATGCTGTATGGCTCTGGAGCAATGCTCATGACGACAAGGAAGATCCAAAAGCACTGCCTATCAACCTGAACCTGTTTGCTACCACTCGTAGCTACACCATCGGTTCCATCGGCATCTGTGCCATCACGATGTTACTGTACATCCTGCTCTGGTAAAATTAAGGCGACAACTAACTTATCATATAGATATATATAATTAATAATTATGACGACCTACTATCAAGATCATCAGAAAATGTATGTATCCGTAGACTGCATCGTCTTCGGCTTTGATGCGGGCAAGTTGCGCGTGCTTATCGGCAAGCGCACACTTGACCCGGGCCGGGGCGAGTGGTCATTATACGGAGGATTTGTGAATGAAAACGAGGATCTGCATGATGCTGCTAACCGTGTATTGTTTAATCTTACCGGTCTGCGCAATATCTTTATGCGACAGGTAGGCGCTTTCGGAAAAGTGGACCGCGACCCAGGTGAACGTGTCATCTCTGTGGCGTATTACGCGCTCATCAATGTGGATGAATACAGTAACGCGCTGAAGGAGAAACACGGTGTGGAATGGATGGACATTACTGACTTACCACAACTCTACTCTGACCACCGTACCATGATAGAGAAAGCACGCAAACTGATGCAGGAGAAGCTCGCCACTGAGCCGATTCCTTTCAATCTGCTGCCACCACTCTTCACACTGACGCAACTGCAACATGTGTATGAGGCGATTCAGGGAGAGGAACTGGACAAGCGAAACTTCCGCAAACGCATCAAGGATATGGACTATATCGAGAAAACCGACCTCATCGACAAGATGTCGTCCAAACGGGGCGCTGTTCTCTACAGATTCAATCAGAAAAAGTTTTAGGAGAAAAAGTATGCTAGAAGAACTTAAAGAAAAAGTATTTCGCGCCAATCTGGACTTGGTGAAACATCACTTGGTGATATTCACCTGGGGCAACGTTTCTGCCATTGACCGCGAAAAAGGACTGGTGGTCATCAAACCTTCCGGGGTGAGTTATGACACCATGAAAGCTGAAGACATGGTCGTAGTGGACCTACAGACCGGTAAGGTAGTGGAAGGTGACCTCAACCCGTCATCCGATACACCTACACACCTGGTACTCTACCGGGCATTCCCAGAACTGGGCGGCATCGTACATACACACTCTACGTATGCTACGGCATGGGCACAGGCTGGGAAAGACATCCCTAACATCGGCACCACTCACGCTGACTACTTCCATGACGCTATCCCCTGCACTGCAGATATGACAGAGGCTGAAGTGAAGGGTGATTATGAACTGGAAACAGGTAACGTGATTGTGAAACGTATCAAGGATGGCAACATCAACCCGGTACACACACCGGGAGTACTGGTGAAGAACCATGGTCCCTTCTCCTGGGGCAAGGATGCCGACAATGCCGTATATAATGCGGTGGTGATGGAACAGGTGGCCAAGATGGCTTTCATCTCCTTCTCTGTAAATCCCAATACGACGATGAACCCGCTGCTGGTGGAGAAGCACTTCTCTCGCAAGCACGGACCTAACGCGTATTACGGACAGAAGAAAAAATAAAAAGACTCATCACTAGACTACAATAGTCTTATCATGACTCAATATTTATAATAACCGTTTTAAAAATTATCAATAATGAAAAATTTCCAAGATTTTGAGATTTGGTGGGTAACTGGTGCACAACTTCTTTACGGAGGTGATGCAGTGGTTCAGGTGGACGGCCACTCTAAAGAGATGGTTGCCGGACTTAATGAGTCGGGATGCCTGCCCATTAAAGTAGTATATAAAGGTACAGCCAACAGTTCTAAAGAGGTGGCTGACATCATGGCTCAGGCCAATAACGATAAGAAGTGCGCCGGTGTCATCACTTGGATGCACACTTTCTCTCCTGCCAAGATGTGGATTCACGGTCTGCAGATTCTCCGCAAGCCACTGCTCCACTTCCATACGCAGTACAACCAGACTATCCCTTACGAGACAATGGATATGGACTTCATGAACCTGAACCAGAGTGCTCATGGCGACCGCGAATATGCACACATTCTCTCTCGTCTGCGTAAACCACGCAAGACGGTCATTGGCTACTGGAAGGACAAGAAAACACTGGAACACATTGCTGTTTGGGAGCGTGTATGTGCTGCCTGGGCTGATGCACAGGACTGTCTGATTCTCCGCTTCGGCGACCAGATGAACAACGTGGCTGTAACTGACGGTGACAAGGTGGCTGCTGAGCAGGTACTGGGTTACCACGTGGATTACTGCCCATTCTCTGAGGTGATGCGCTTCTTCAAAGAAGTGAAGGATGCTGATGTAACTGCACTCGTGAAGGATGTATACTTCAAGGAGTATGTAGTGGCTGACGCCCTGAAGGACGAGAAGAGCGAAGGCTACAAGAAGATATGGAATGCTGCCAAGGCTGAACTCACACTGCGTGCTGTACTGAAAGCTTACGGTGCCAAGGGATTCACTACCAACTTTGATGACCTGGGCGATGTAAATGTTGAAGAGACCGGCATGGGATTCGATCAGATTCCAGGTCTGGCTTCTCAGCGTCTGATGCACGACGGTTTCGGTTTCGGTGCTGAGGGTGACTGGAAGAGCGCTGCTCTCTACCGTACTGTATGGTTTATGAGTCAGGGACTTGAGGGTGGTACTTCATTCCTGGAGGACTACACACTCAACTTCGACGGTGAGAATACTTCTATCCTGGAGTCTCACATGCTGGAGGTGAATCCTGATATCTCTGAGGAGAAACCACGTCTGGAAGTTCACTTCCTGGGCATCGGTGTCCGCAAGAGTCAGACAGCCCGTCTGGTATTCACTACCAAACAGGGGCACGGCGTAACCGCTACTGTAGTGGATATGGGCAACCGCTTCCGTCTGATTGCCAACGACGTGAACCTCATCAAGTCTAAGCCACTGCCTAAGTTGCCAGTTGCCAGTGCGCTATGGATTCCTGAGCCAACATTCGAGGTGGGCGTAGGTTGCTGGATGAATGCCGGCGGTACACACCACAGCTGCTTCTCATTCGGTCTGACTGACGAATACTGGCGCGACTATGCTGAAATAGCTGACATCGAATGCTGTATCATCAACAAGGATACAACCATCGAGAGCTTCAAACAGAATCTCCGCATCAACGAGATCTATTACATGCTGAACAAAGCATTGAGATAATCCTCTGTTAAATTGATAATTGGCTACTTCCGTTGAAGTAACCAATTATCAATTTCTCCATTCATTGGAGATACTTATTATCAATTTCTCATTAAAACAATATAATGATGAACGCAAAAGAAACGATAGAAAACGGTAAAGCCATTCTGGGTATAGAATTCGGTTCTACCCGTATCAAGGCCGTTTTAATTGACCAGGAAAACAAGCCTATCGCCCAAGGCAGTCACGAATGGGAAAACCAGCTCGAAGACGGTCTCTGGACTTACAGTATAGATGCCATCTGGGCAGGACTGCAGGACTGCTACGCTGACCTCCGCAAGGATGTGAAGAAGCAGTTCGGTACTGAGCTCACCCAACTGGCTGCCATCGGTATCAGTGCGATGATGCACGGTTACATGGCATTCAATGATAAACAGGAGATTCTCGTTCCTTTCCGTACCTGGCGTAATACCAATACAGGAAAAGCTGCAGCGGAACTCTCTGCTCTCTTCAACTTTAATATCCCTCTCCGCTGGAGTATCTCTCACATCTATCAGGCTATCCTGAACGGTGAGAGTCATGTGAAGGACATCAACTTCCTCACGACACTGGCTGGATATATCCACTGGCAACTCACCGGTGAGAAGGTGCTGGGCATCGGCGATGCATCCGGTATGCTGCCTATAGACCCCAAAACAAAGAACTATGACGCAGTGATGGTAGAGAAGTTTGACAAGCTGGTGGCTCCTAAGGACTTCAGCTGGAAACTGACTGACATCCTGCCAAAGGTACTGCCCGCTGGTGCTGATGCCGGCAAACTGACTGCTGAAGGTGCCAAGAAACTGGACGTTTCCGGTACACTGCAGGCTGGTGCCCCACTCTGTCCTCCAGAGGGTGATGCCGGTACAGGTATGGTAGCTACCAACGCTGTGAAGCAACGCACGGGTAATGTATCTGCCGGTACTTCTTCTTTCTCCATGATTGTACTGGAGAAGAACCTGAGCAAACCTTACGAGATGATTGATATGGTGACCACTCCTGACGGCAGTCCCGTGGCTATGGTACACTGTAACAACTGTACATCCGACCTGAATGCCTGGGTGAATATCTTCAAGGAGTATCAGCAGTTGCTGGGCGTCAAGGTGGATATGAACGAGATATTCAGCAAACTCTACAACAACGCACTGACAGGTGATGCTGACTGCGGCGGACTGATATCCTACAATTACTTCTCCGGTGAACCAGTGACAGGCTTGGAAGAAGGTAGACCACTCTTCGTACGCTCAGCCAATGACAAGTTTACACTTGCCAATTTCATGCGCTCTCATCTGTACGCATCAGTAGGTGTGCTGAAGATAGGTAACGACATTCTGTTCAAAGAGGAAAAAATCAATGTGGACCGCATTACGGGCCACGGTGGTCTCTTCAAGACAAAGGGTGTAGGTCAGCGCATTCTGGCAGCAGCCCTCAACTCTCCTATCTCCGTGATGGAAACAGCCGGTGAAGGTGGCGCATGGGGCATCGCTCTGCTCGGTTCTTACCTAGTAAACAAGGAAAAGAATGAAAATTTGGCAGACTTCCTCGATAATAAGGTCTTCGCAGGTAACACTGGCACGGAAATTGCTCCTACGGCAGAAGACGTGGCAGGATTCAATGCTTATATCGAAGAGTACAAGAAGGGACTTGAGATAGAGCAGGCAGCTGTGAAATTTAAGAAATAAGCGGTAGCTGAATCTAAAAAATCCATGAATGGATGCGGGAAAAGTCCCCATTTATACGTATTATAATATAAAAGGTATAAGTAAACAATAATAATAAGAATTATGAATTCTAAAGAACTTATGAACAAAGCAGCCGACAATATCCGTATTCTGGCTGCATCTATGGTAGAGAAAGCCAACTCCGGTCACCCAGGTGGTGCTATGGGCGGTGCTGATTTCATCAATGTACTCTTCTCTGAATTCCTCGTTTATGATCCAGACAATGCTCAGTGGGAAGGTCGCGACCGATTCTTCCTGGATCCAGGTCACATGAGCCCGATGCTCTATGCTGGATTGTGTCTGCGTGGTTTCTTCTCACTGGAAGACCTCAAGCAGTTCCGCCAGTGGGGTTCCGTTACTCCGGGTCACCCCGAACTGGACGTAAACCGTGGTATCGAGAATTCATCTGGTCCGCTGGGACAGGGTCATGCTATCGCTGCAGGTGCTGCCGTAGCTGAGAAGTTCCTTGAGGCTCGTCTGGGCAAAGAGATGATGCAGCATAAGGTTTATGCTTATATTTCTGATGGTGCCGTAGAGGAGGAAATCTCTCAGGGTGTAGGCCGTATAGCCGGTAACCTGGGTCTGAATAATCTCATCATGTTCTATGATTCCAATGACATTCAGCTCTCTACAGAGGTGAACGTGGTGATGACTGAGAACACTGAGATGAAATATAAGGCTTGGGGATGGAACGTCATCAATATCAATGGTAATGATGCTGACGAAATCCGTGAAGCACTCAAGGCTGCACAGAAAGAGACTGAACGTCCTACCATCATCATTGGTAAGACTATCATGGCTAAGGGTGCCAAGAAGGAAGACGGAAGCAGCTATGAGGCTAATCTGAAAACTCACGGTGCTCCTCTGGGCGGCAACGCTTACATCAATACAATCAAGAATCTGGGTGGTGACAATGAAAACCCATTCGCTATATTCCCCGAAGTGGCTAAGCTGTATGCTGACCGCAAGGCTGAACTGAAGAAAATCGTAGCTGAGCGTCATGCTCAGGAGGATGCTTGGCGCAAGGCCAACCCTGAAAAGGCTGCCCTGATGAAGGAGTGGTTCAGCGGTAAGGCTCCTCAAGTGGACTGGAGCAAGGTTCAGCAGAAGGAAGGCAGTGCTACACGTGCTGCAAGTGCTGCCTGCTTAGGTGTACTGGCTGAGCAGGTACCTAACATGATCTGCGCTTCAGCTGACCTTTCCAACTCAGATAAGACTGACGGTTTCCTAAAGAAGACACACAGCATCGTACGCGGTGACTTCAGTGGTGCTTTCTTCCAGGCAGGTGTGAGCGAACTCACCATGGCTGACATGTGTATCGGTATGATGCTGCATGGCGGTGTGGTAGCTGCTATGGGTACATTCTTCGTATTCTCTGACTATATGAAACCAGCTGTACGTATTGCAGCACTGATGGGCGTGCCAGTGAAGTTTGTATGGACTCATGATGCCTTCCGTGTAGGTGAGGATGGTCCTACCCACGAGCCAGTGGAGCAGGAAGCACAGATTCGTCTGATGGAGAAACTGCAGAACCATAAGGGTCAGGACAGTGTACGCGTATTCCGTCCAGCTGATGCTGACGAGACCACTGTATGCTGGAAACTCGCTATGGAGAACACAGACACTCCTACTGCACTCATCTTCTCCCGTCAGGGTATCGCCAAATTGCCAGCAGGCAATGATTACGAACAGGCAGCTAAGGGTGCTTATATCGTAGCAGGCAGTGATGAGAATCCAGATGTTATCCTCGTAGCTAGCGGTTCTGAGGTTTCAACCCTAGAATCAGGTACTGAGGCATTGCGCAAGGATGGTATCAAGGTTCGCGTGGTAAGTGCTCCTTCTGAGGGTCTTTTCCGCACACAGAGTGCTGCATACCAGGAGAGCGTGCTGCCATTCAACGTGAAGAAGTTCGGTATGACTGCCGGTCTGCCTGTAACACTTGAGGGACTGGTAGGTATCGGCCCTAACAGCAAGGTATTCGGCATGAAGAGTTTCGGTTTCTCTGCACCTTACAAGGTACTGGATGAGAAACTGGGTTATACCGGTGAGAACGTTTACAATCAGGTAAAAGATTTCTTGAAATAATGGAGATAAAGAAGGTAGGCTTAGCCTGTGATCACGCAGGCTATGCACTTAAGAAATACGTGATAGAATATCTGGAGCAGCATGGCTATCCTTATGAGGACTTCGGCACTTACAGTGATGAGAGTGTGGATTATTCCGACTTCGGTCATAAGCTGGGTTACGCCATCGAGCGTGGCGATGTGTATCCGGGTATCGGCATCTGCGGAAGCGGTGAAGGCATATCCATGACTCTCAACAAGCATCAGGGCGTTCGCGCCGGACTGGCTTGGATTCCTGAGATTGCCCATCTGATTCGTCAGCACAACAATGCCAACGTACTGGTGATGCCAGGTCGTTTCATCGATAACAAGACGGCTGCCGCTATCATGGACGAGTTCTTCTCTACTACCTTTGAAGGTGGTCGCCATGAACGTCGTATCGAGAAGATTCCTTTGGAACACAAAGGATAATCTGAACAACTGATATATTAACAAGAGAGGTTCATCTTTCCAATTCTGGAAAATGAACCTCTCTTATTTTTATGACTTTAGAAATGCCTTATTAACGTAAACTTAATATACCCTATCAGCTAATTGCCGTTGATGCTTACGATCGCAGATATTTATTATTTGTCCTGCGGTGTATTCTTCAGTCTTTTCGGGAGTCTGCCATTCTTCTTCAGTGCTTCCGCGATAATCCATTGCAGTTGACCGTTGGTAGAGCGAAACTCATCAGCAGCCCAGGCTTCTATGGCATCCATCATATCTGAATCGATGCGCAGGATAAAACTTTTATTTTTGATTTCCTTCTTAGCCATCTTAATTGTTTAACTTCGCCATCTAGACTGTTTTAATGATTAAGCGTACCTGTATTCACTACCGGCTGTGCTGACTCATCGCCGCAAAGTACAACAAGCAGATTGCTCACCATAGCTGCTTTCTTCTCTTCGTCCAGTTCCACAATATCCTCATCAGCCAACTTCTGCAAGGCCATCTTCACCATAGACACGGCACCCTCTACGATTTTTTCGCGAGCGGAAATGATGGCGGTGGCCTGTTGACGGCGGAGCATGACAGCAGCGATTTCCGGTGCATAAGCCAGATAATTGATACGTGCCTCCACTATCTCTATACCTGCCATAGTGAGACGCTCATCCAGTTTCTCCTCCAACTGCTGATTGATGGCATCCCCACCACCCCGCAGGGTGAGTTCATTGCCTGTGCTATCGCTCTCATCATACGAATACTGACCTGCCACCTGTCGCAGGGCAGCATCACTCTGAATACGCACGAAGCGCTCAAAGGCATTCATCACATTGGCAACAGACTGCCCTACTATACTCTGAGACTGAGCCATCGTCTGGGAATCTATCTCAAACATGGCTTTATAGGTATCCTTCAGTTTCCACACGAGCACAAGGCCGATGAGGACGGGATTGCCCATCTTATCATTCACCTTGATAGGTTCTGCATCCAGATTGCGTGCTCTGAGAGAGAGTTTCTTGGTATTGATAAATGGATTGACCCAATAAAACCCCGTCTTGGTAAACGTACCTTTATACTTACCGAAGAACATCATAATCTTGGCTTCATTAGGTTCCTGCTGTATCAATCCTCTGAAACAGAATACGGCAATCATCAGCACCACAATGGCTGTGCCGACGAACAAGCCGTTGTCAAAAGCACTATCCACGCCATACACAAACAAGGTTACTCCGGCAATAATGACTGCCAGTAAGATAACAAGCATAACGAATCCATTCATGATGGTTCCATTAAATTCAAATTCTTTCTTTTCCATATTGTCTTCTAGTTAATGTTCTATTCTTTGATGATTAATATGATATCAAAATGATATCGCAAAGATATAACTATTCTAAATACATTGTACCTTTGCAATGCAATAATTAACAAGATTTAGCAAACATAAAAAAGCCCGTAGCAAAATATATTTACTACGGGCAACAGCTATTAATTACATATTAGTTTTTAGGCAGTTATTAAGGATTTTACTAATATTACACTAACCTTCTACTAACAATTAACTCATAATTGAAGTATTACTAATTATCTTCATCATCTTCCCATAAATTCTGGGCATCATCTCGGCTATCTACATTATTTAGACTACCTTGATATGTAGTTGAAGTTACGCCAGTTCCATCACCGGTACTGCCAGCCAAGATGGGCTGCAACTTGATTGTATAAACCTTCACAGAAGGTAATATATATGTCTTCTTCATAAGATTCTTCATTTTAATAATTAAAATACCACTTTTTTACCATTCATAATGTAAAGGCCACCTTTCTCGTTATTCTTCACTTCCATGCCCTGGAGATTATAAATCTTATTGTCACCAGTTTTTGCGGCACTCACCTCATTGATACCTGTTGCCACATCACCGAAGTTCATCTGTATAGCATTGGCAGCATTCCCCATATTAATAGCGAGATAAGCCTTGCCGACAGGAATATTATCGGTAGATTTAGTTGCATCCACCTGATACCATATGCCATTACTCAATACATAAGGAGTCTTACTGGAACTGGATTGAGCATCAATCATTTGCTGAGCTGTCAATG
>DAIRCP010000074.1:0-18511 GCA_036796635.1 Prevotella sp.
AGACGGTAAACAGAGTCACCATCATTCTGATAATTCTTTGCTGCATTGATACCACCCTGTGCTGCAATAGAGTGAGCACGACGGGGAGAATCCTGGATACAGAAGTTGAGGATATTGAAACCCATCTCACCGAGAGAAGCGGCAGCACTGGCACCAGCCAGACCTGTACCTACAACGATGACATTCAGCTTCAACTTATTCTTCGGGTTCACCAAACGCTGGTGAGCTTTATAATTAGTCCATTTCTCGGCCACTGGGCCTTCTGGAATTCTTGAATCTATTTGCTTAGCCATAATATTCTGAATTTTATATTCTCAAATGTTGATTTACCAATTAAGCTGCACAACAAAGGCTGGGAGCACAATGGAATGCGAATGCCAAAACGACAATCACGAAGAGTGCCATCAGAATGGTGACATATACCACGCCGATTACCTTCCAACGATTGAACCATACTTTACCGCTGATACCCAATGTCTGCATTGCACTCCAAAAACCATGGGAGAGATGAAACCAGATGGCTACCATCCAAATAATGTAAAGCACTGCAAATACGGGATTGCCAAATGTCTGCTGCATCAGGCCGAAACCATCTGTAGGAGACAACTGTGTTGGCATGTGCAACAACTCGGCAAACATCATGTTGTACCAGAAATTAAACAAGTGGAGCAACAGACCAAGAACAATGATGAGACCCAGAACAAGCATGTTCTGTGATGCCCACTCCACCTTCTCAGGTGTTGCCGTTACCTCATAACGATTGTTACCACGTGCCTTACGATTCTGAGCTGTCAGAATGAAAGCGTAAACGATGTGAAAAACTGCCAACGCAGCTAAACCCAAAGTTGCAAATACTGCATACCAGTTGGCACCCAGCAACTCGCAGATCGTATTGTAAGCCTCACCAGAGAAAAGCGCTGCTACGTTCATACAACAGTGAAATGTTAAGAACAAAATCAGCGCAATACCTGTGACAGACATTACAACTTTTCGACCAATAGATGAATTTATTAACCACATAATTGATTGAAATTTAAATATTTAAATAATAATTTAGTTGTCGCAACATTTTACAAAACGGGTCTAGCTGTACCCATTTTTTATGAGTATATTCATTGATAATAGGCGTCACACCTACAAATTTGTGCACAAAATTACTATAAAATAATGATAAAACAAAGATTTTTGATTTAAAAATCGAATTTTATTTCTAATTTTGTGGCGGAATTCCAATTTATCGTCTTTTAAAAGATATGATTTTATATTATGACGTCATCGTTATCGGAGGTGGACACGCCGGTTGCGAGGCTGCTGCGGCTGCCGCTAATATGGGGGCCAAAACTTGTCTGGTAACGATGGATATGAACAAAATCGCACAGATGTCATGCAATCCTGCCGTGGGCGGTATTGCCAAGGGACAGATTGTGCGTGAAATTGATGCGCTCGGTGGACAGATGGCTCGTGTGACTGACGCTACTGCCATCCAGTTCAGAATGCTCAACCGGTCGAAAGGTCCGGCTGTATGGAGCCCGCGTGCCCAATGTGACCGCGGCAAGTTTATTTGGAAATGGAGAAGTGTACTGGATGCCACTCCGAACCTGGATATCTGGCAGGACCAGGCCGACGAGCTGCTCGTGGACAACGGGGAGGTGACGGGTGTGAAGACTATCTGGGGGGTGGAGGTGAGAGCCAAAGCGGTGATTGTGACTGCGGGCACTTTCCTGAACGGACTGATGCACATCGGCAGAAACATGGTACAGGGGGGCAGAATCGCAGAACCGGCTGTGCCCCACTTCACGGAAAGCATCACGCGACATGGTATCCGTTCCAACAGAATGAAGACTGGTACGCCTGTGAGAATTGACAAGCGCTCAGTACATTTCGAGGATATGGAGGTGCAGGACGGCGAACAGGATTTTCACCAATTCAGTTTCATGGGGGAGCACAGGGTGCTGCCACAGTTGCCCTGCTGGACCTGCTATACGAATAATAAAGTTCACGAAATGCTGAAAAGCGGTCTGGCGGATTCTCCACTCTTCAACGGACAAATCCATTCCATAGGCCCGCGCTACTGTCCTTCTATCGAAACGAAACTAGTAACGTTCCCTGATAAAGATCAGCATCCGCTCTTCCTGGAACCAGAAGGGGTGGACACCAATGAGATGTATCTGAACGGTTTCTCTTCCAGTCTGCCGATGGATGTACAGATAGCAGCTATCCGGCTGATACCTGCCCTGAGGGATGTGAAAGTGTACAGACCGGGATATGCTATAGAATACGATTACTTTGACCCAACCCAACTGAAACATTCGTTGGAATCGAAGGTAGTGAATGGTCTCTTCTTTGCCGGACAGGTGAACGGCACGACAGGCTATGAAGAAGCAGGTGGACAAGGTACGCTGGCTGGAATCAACGCGGCACTCTATTGTGGCGGCGGCGAACCATTCGTCATGAACCGTGACGAAAGCTATATCGGCGTGCTCATCGACGACCTCACGACAAAAGGTGTGGATGAACCGTACCGTATGTTCACCTCACGTGCTGAATACCGCATATTGCTCCGTCAGGATGATGCAGATTCCCGACTCACCGAGAAAGCTTACCAACTGGGTATCGTGAAAAGAGACCGGTATGACTGGTGGATGGAAAAGAAAAAATATATCGAAGAAATCGATGGTTTTTGCAAATCATTCCATATTAAAGCCACATCAATAAATTCGGCACTGGAGGCACTGGGCACTGCCCCACTCCGCGAAGGTTGCAAACTCATAGATCTGCTTGCGCGTCCACAACTGAATTTATCCATTTTATCGGATATCATCCCTGAACTGAAGGATGCTCTGAACCGCCCAATTAATCGAAAAGAAGAAATTGCAGAAGCAGTAGAAATCAGAATAAAATATAAAGGATACATTGACAGAGAAAAAATGGTGGCAGACAAAATGCACCGTCTGGAGAATATCAAAATCAAAGGTGTATTCCATTATGCAGAAATGCAACAGCTGTCAACAGAAGCCCGTCAGAAACTTGAGACTATAGACCCGGATACTTTGGCACAAGCCAGTCGTATACCGGGAGTATCTCCAAGCGACATCAATGTGATGCTCGTGCTGATGGGAAGATAGTGTTCCACGTGAAACAAAAACATTAATAAAATATACGTAACTCATTGATTATGAACAACAAAACATTATTAGCAAATCTGAGATGTGTACCAGATTTTCCGCAAAAGGGAATCAACTTCAGAGACGTAACCACCCTATTCAAAAACCCAGCTTGCCTACAGATTATGGTAGATGAACTCTACGAAATGTATAAAGACAAAGGTATCACAAAAATCGTCGGTATTGAAAGTCGCGGTTTTGTGATGGCTTCTGCACTTGCCGTAAAGTTGGGCGCTGGAATCGTACTATGCAGAAAACCAGGAAAACTTCCTGCTGCAACTATCCAGGAGAGTTACACAAAGGAATACGGCACTGACACCATCGAAATACATGAAGATGCTATCAATGAAAAAGATATCGTACTACTCCATGACGACTTACTCGCTACAGGTGGTACGATGAAAGCTGCTTATAACCTCGTAAGAAAATTCAATCCGAAGAAAATCTATATGAACTTCATTATAGAAATCAACGATGAAGGTCTGCACGGCAGAGACGCTTTCGACACAGACGTAGAAATAACAACGCTGATCAATCAGTAAACAACACCTTATACTCTTCTCTGTAACCAGGGAAGAGTATATTGTTTCGCTAAAGTTCCACGTGAAACAAAAACTCTCAAAAACCCTGTAAACAAAGGAAAGTAGAACTATGAACAAGGAAGAAAACGAAAAGAGATTAGCCTATCTGAAGAATATAGTAAGTGCGCTGCCTGACAAACCAGGCAGTTACCAATATTACGACGAAAATGGCACCATCATATACGTAGGCAAGGCTAAAAACCTGAAAAACCGCGTATCGTCCTACTTCCACACTGAGGTAGACAGGTTTAAGACAAAGATTCTTGTCTCTAAAATCTTCGATATATCCTATACAGTTGTCAATACAGAAGAAGACGCTCTGTTACTGGAAAATTCGCTCATCAAGAAATACAACCCTAAATATAACGTACTCTTAAAAGATGGAAAGACCTACCCCAGTATCTGTATCACAAACGAAATGTTTCCCCGAATATTCAAAACAAGAAACATCAACAAGAAATGGGGTACTTACTTTGGACCTTACTCACATTTGGGGAGTATGTATGCCGTACTGGAACTCATCAAGAAACTATATAAGCCCCGCACCTGTCACTTCCCGATGACTCAGGAAGGTATACAACAGCATAAATACAATGTCTGTCTGGAATATCATATCAAGAACTGCGCAGGTCCCTGTATCGGCAAGCAATCGATGGAGGAATATCAAGCTAACATCGAACAGGCAAAAGAGATTCTGAAAGGTAATACACGCGAAGTGCTACAACTGCTGAAAGACGAAATGATGCAGAAGGCTGCCGAGCTAAAGTTTGAAGAGGCAGAAGAAATCAAGCGCAAATACCTGTTAGTGGACAACTTTGTGAGCAAGAGCGAGGTGGTAAGTCACGTCATCAACAATGTGGATGTTTTCAGCATCACGAATGATGATAAAATTGCCTTTATCAACTACATCCATGTGAGCAACGGCAGCATCAACCAAAGTTTTACCTTTGAATATAAAAAGCGACTGGATGAGACGGATGAGGAACTGCTTTCACTGGGTATCGTAGAGATGCGAGAACGATTCAAAAGCAACGCCAAAGAGATAATTTTGCCTAAAGAAATAGACCTGAATATGGAGGGTATAACCATCACAGTACCACAGCGGGGAGACAAGAAGACATTGCTGGATCTGAGTATCATGAACGGCAAACAATATAAGTTTGACAGACTGAAACAAGCAGAAAAACTAAACCCAGAACAGAAGTCTGTGAGACTGATGAAGGAGATACAGGACCACCTGCATCTGCCCAAATTACCCTATCAGATAGAATGCTTTGATAACTCTAATATTTCCGGTACTGATGCAGTGGCTGCATGTGTGGTTTTCAAGAAAATGAAGCCTTCCAAGAAAGACTACAGAAAGTATAATATCAAGACTGTTGTAGGTCCCGATGACTATGCTTCCATGAAGGAGGTAGTACACAGAAGATACAACCGTCTGCTGGAAGAAAAACAACCGCTACCAGACCTCATCATCGCTGATGGTGGCAAGGGGCAAATGGAGGTAATCAGGGAGGTGATTCAAGACGAATTACACTTGGAAATTCCTATCGCCGGACTCGCTAAAAACGAGCATCACCGCACCAATGAACTGCTCTACGGATTCCCCCAGAAAGTAATTGGTATGAAGACTGACAGTGAACTTTTTCACCTTCTAACACATATCCAGGATGAAGTTCACCGATTTGCCATCACATTCCATAGGGATAAGCGTTCTAAGCACCAGTTACACAGCGAGTTAGACGATATTAAGGGCATCGGTCCTAAGACTAAAGAAGCCCTATTGACATCTCTAAAGACTGTAAAAAAGATTAAAGAAGCTGATATTCAGGCACTTACAGATATTATTGGAGCTAGTAAAGCAACCACGGTATTTAATTATTTCCATGAACAATAAGATGCATTTGCATTCTCTTGAAATAAGATAAGAGGCATTTGGAATTACAAAATTAAAACATGTTTTATTTTGTAGTTCCACTCGTTTGCATTATCTTTGCAAAATGAGAATTGTAATTCAACGTGTACAGCATGCCAGCGTAACAATAGACGGGCATGTGAAATCATCTATCCAGAAGGGATATCTCATCCTTATGGGAGTATGTGAAGAAGACACAGGGGAAGACGTGGAATGGCTGGTAAGAAAGGTTATCGGCCTACGTGTATTTGATGATGAAAATGGGGTAATGAACCGTTCTATCATGGAAGTGGACGGGGAAATACTCGTAATCAGTCAATTTACGCTATTTGCAAGCTACAAGAAGGGCAATCGCCCCTCCTGGTTAAGAGCAGCCCGCCACGAGATTTCCGTGCCGTTATACGAAGATTTCTGCAAAGAGCTAAGCAAAGCACTAGGAAAGGATGTAGGTACAGGCGAATTCGGCGCAGACATGAAAGTGGAACTGCTCAACGACGGACCTGTAACCATCTGTATGGACACAAAAAACAAGGAATAAAACAATCATCAAATGAATAAAAACAAAAAACCAATGATTGCACTGCTGGTTTATTTGAGCATCATTGCATTCATCTTTTTGATATTCATTGTGTTAGTTGGAATATTCTACCCATTGAAAGAATTTACATAAAAACTTATGATATGACAATAGAAGAAGCGCAACAACTCGTTGACCAATGGATTAAGACCTACGGAGTACGTTACTTCAGCGAACTCACCAACATGACCGTACTCACTGAAGAGGTGGGCGAACTAGCACGCGTCATGGCCAGAAAATATGGAGATCAGAGTTTCAAACCGGGCGAAAAAGACAATATAGGCGAGGAAATGGCCGATATTCTTTGGGTGCTAATTTGCCTGGCTAATCAGACAGGAGTAAACCTGACTGAGGAACTACAGAAAAGCTTCGAGAAAAAGACAAAACGCGATAAAGAAAGACATCTGAACAACGAGAAATTAAAACAGTGATTTCGTTCGGAAATCATTGGTTACAAGAATAGCTCATAAACAAGCGATAAATGACAACAACCGGAAAGAATATAAAACTTAAAAATCAATTATTAATAAGAAGAAAATTATGGCAGAATTAAAAATCGACGGTCAGAGTGTGGCAGAACACAAGGCCAACAATACAAGCAAGTACGAAGAGGCACTTGCGAAGTATAATACACAAATAAGCGACGCTGAGGTAAAGAACGCAGTGAAACAAATCATTGGTGAAAAGGTGCATGAAAATGACACACCGGAAGTGAAGAAATTCCTGATGGGAAGCATCGAACTCACCACACTGAAGACTACCGACAGTGATACAAGCGTACTCGCCTTCACAGAAAGAGTGAACAAGTTTGATGAGGTATACCCTAACCTACCCCACGTAGCTACCATCTGCGTTTATCCCTGCTTTGCGAGCGTAGTGAGTGAAGCACTGGAAGTAGACGGTGTGGAAATTGCCTGTGTTTCAGGTAGTTTTCCATCTTCCCAGGCACTGATAGAAGTGAAGGTGGCAGAGACAGCACTTGCCATCAAAGACGGTGCAACAGAGATAGATATCGTGATGCCAGTAGGCAAATTCCTGAGCGGCGATTACGAAGGCGTATGCGATGACATCAGTGAGCTGAAAGAAACCTGCGGTGACAAGAAAATGAAGGTAATACTGGAAACTGGATGCCTCAAGACAGCTGAGAACATCAAGAAGGCTTCAATACTTGCTATGTATGCTGGCGCTGACTATATCAAGACATCCACAGGTAAGCTGGAACCAGCCGCTACACCTGAAGCAGCATACGTTATGTGCCAAGCCATCAAGGAATACTATGACAAAACGGGCATACAAATCGGTTTTAAGCCCGCTGGAGGCCTTAACACCGTCATGGACGCATTAATCTACTACACCATCGTAAAAGAGGTCCTAGGCGAAAAATGGCTCACGAATCAGTGGTTTAGATTAGGTACCAGCAGACTGGCTAATCTACTATTAAGCGAAGTAGAGGGTGAAGAGATCAAATTCTTCTAATCACATTCGGAGAAAAAGAATGAAAAAGTAGCTTTCTGAAGGTTTGGAAAGCTATAAATCAGATTTAAATTCAACATCAAATAAGCCCCGGCAAAAGTTTCATTGCCGAGGCTTATTTGTTACAGTATGATTGTAAAAAAACAGGTAACCAAATCTTATTTATTGCGTTGTATCACAAAATCAACATAAGCGGTAAGAGACTGCTTGATTTCGGTATCAGTGACATCATTTTTAATAAAATCCAAGCATACATTACGCAATTCCAGCATCTTCTGCTCAGCATATTCGATTCCTCCATTCTGCTTGGCAAACTCAACAAGAACAGCGATTTCATCAGGGTTCACTCCCCCACTTTTCACCTTCTTGGCCAGATTGAGCATAGACTCCATTGGCAACTTATTGAGCGCATAAATGATAGGAAGCGTCAGTTTTCCTTCAGCCATATCATTTCCAGTAGGTTTACCTATTTCTTTGGAGTCATAGTAATCAAAAATATCATCGCGTATCTGGAAAATGATGCCAAGATTCTGTCCAAATAATTTAGCTCGTTCCACTTGAGCATCGGTAGCTCCGGCAGAAAGAGCACCAATAGCAGAGCAAGCCTCAAACAAAGCAGCCGTCTTCTTCTTGATAACCTCATAATAAACTTCTTCAGAAATCTGCTGATTCTGGATATTAGAAAGTTGAAGAATTTCGCCACTAGCCAATACCCTACCTAACTCTGCCAGATATTGTACGATTCTTTGGTCACCCGTATAAGATACATATAATAAAGCAGTGGAAAGGATATAATCACCCACCAAAACAGATACTTTGTTATCATAAATAGCATTGACGGAAGCTTGACCTCTGCGCTCACTACTCTCATCCACAACATCATCGTGAACAAGAGAAGCCGTATGCAACAATTCAAGTCCAACACCAGCATGCTGAGTGATGCTGGATATCTTTCCAAAATTCTTTGCCATTAATAAAATAAGCATGGGACGCATACGCTTTCCGCCACGCTGCTTAATATGTTCAAGCGCCTGTGAAAGTAAGCCATCTGTATGAGTCAACGACTGATTGAAGAGCGATTTGAAATCGTCCAAATCAGTTAATATTGGCTGTTTTATAAGTGATAAATTATCCATTTGCTTCTATTTTGATACAAAATTAGTGAAAACTTCGGGATATTCATCAAATTTTTAGTAATTTTACGCAAAAATACAGAGGATTATGGAAAAACTATTTCTTTTGGATGCTTATGCGCTGATTTATCGGTCATATTATGCGTTCATCAATAACCCGAGAATGAACTCCAAGGGGCTCAACACTTCTGCCATCATCGGCTTCTGCAATACGCTGAATGAAGTGCTTACAAAAGAGACTCCTACACACATCGGAGTGGCGTTCGACCCGCATGGACCTACGTTCAGAAATGAGGCATTCCCTGCTTATAAAGCGCAACGCGAAGCAACTCCGGAAGATATCAGAACAGCCGTTCCTATTATCAAGGAAATTCTGAAAGGTTACCGCATACCTATCTTGCAAGTGGACGGATATGAAGCTGACGATGTAATCGGAACTTTGGCAACCCAAGCGGGTGAAAAAGGTATAGAAACTTACATGTTGACTCCTGACAAGGATTATGGTCAACTTGTAAAGAATAGTGTGAAGATTTTCAGACCTCGTCATGGGGGAGGATATGAGACTTTAGGCGAAAAAGAGGTAACTGAAAAGTATGATATAGAATCTACTGACCAGGTGATAGACTTGCTTGCCCTGATGGGTGATACGGCAGATAATTTCCCCGGATGCCCTGGTGTGGGAGAAAAAACTGCAGCCAAACTAATCAAGCAATTCGGAAGCGTGAGCCAACTGCTGGAGAGAAGTCAGGAATTAAAAGGTGCCCTACTCAAGAAAGTGACGGAACATGTGGATGATATCAAGATGAGTTATTTTCTGGCAACCATCAAAACTGATGTTCCCATCACGTTGGATATGGATGCACTGAAACTGGAAGAGCCCAATGAGGATGAACTCAATAAAATCTTCACTGAACTGGAGTTTAAGACATTTACTAATAGGATTCTTAAAAAACCTCAAAATAAACCAAAAGTTGATAATATTCAACTAGATCTCTTTGCCGAAAATCCAACCGAGGGGCAAGTAACCGAAGAAAAATCGAGTTTTGAGAGCTTAAAAACAATACCTCACGATTACAAACTCGTTGAAAATGAGGAAGATTTAAAATCTCTATGTGATTATTTTAGGACAAAAGAAATTCTCAGTCTAGATACAGAGACCACTTCTACCAACACAATTGATGCAGAATTAGTAGGATTGAGCTTCGCAGTGAAGGAAGGTGAGGCATTTTACATCCCAATTTCTGCAAATCGTAAAGAAGCGCAAAAGACTGTTAATATATTTAAATCCATCTATGAAGACCCTAAAATCATCAAAGTGGGTCAAAATCTGAAATACGATTTGGAGGTACTCAGAAATTACGATATTCATCTGGAAGGAAAACTTTGGGATACGATGATTGCCCATTACCTCATCCAACCGGAACTGAGACACAATATGGACTATATGGCTGAGATCTATCTCAACTATCAAACGGTACACATAGAAGAACTCATCGGACCAAAAGGTAAAAATCAGAAGTCGATGCGAGACTTAGCTCCAACAGATGTTTATGAATACGCAGCTGAGGATGCAGACATCACCCTAAAGTTGAAAAACAAACTGGAACCTGAACTGAAAAAGTATGATGCTGAAAAACTCTTCTATGAAATAGAAATGCCATTGATGCCTGTACTGGCAGAGATGGAAATGACCGGCGTAAAGATAGATACAGATGCGCTGGCTGAAACGTCAAAACAATTGACCAACAGAATGATGGAAATAGAAAGTCACATCTATGAACTGGCCGGCGGGGAATTTAATATATCCTCTCCGAAACAAGTAGGTGAAATTCTGTTTGAGAAACTGAAGATAGTAGAGAAGGCCAAGAAGACCAAGACGGGTCAATACGTAACCAGTGAAGAGGTGCTGCAACAGTTGAAGAACAAGCATGAAATCGTGGAAGAAATACTGGAATACAGAGGTTTAAAGAAATTAATCGGTACCTACATCGATGCATTGCCCAAACTGATTAATCCAAGGACAGGACATATACACACCTCTTTCAATCAGACAGTGACCGCCACAGGAAGACTCTCATCCAGCGATCCTAACCTGCAGAATATACCTGTCCGCGGAGAAGACGGAAAGGAAATAAGAAAAGCATTCATACCAGAAGATGGTTGTCTGTTCTTTTCAGCAGACTATAGTCAGATAGAACTGCGTGTGATGGCCCATCTGAGCAGTGATGAAAATATGATAGAAGCCTTCCGCGAGGGATATGACATCCATGCCGCTACCGCTGCTAAAATATATAAAGAGAAGATAGAAGATGTGACACGTGATGAACGTTCGAAAGCCAAACGCGCTAATTTCGGCATTATCTATGGCATCACCGTATTCGGACTGGCAGAGCGTCTGGACATCAGTCGTGAAGAAGCCAAACAACTCATTGACGGATATTTTTCCACCTTCCCCAAGGTGCATGAGTACATGGAAAAATCCAAAGAAATTGCAAGACAACAAGGATACGTCACTACCCTATTCGGCCGGCGACGCTATCTGCCGGATATCAACTCACACAATGGCACCGTCCGCGGTTTTGCCGAGCGAAATGCGATCAATGCACCTATACAAGGTACAGCAGCCGACATTATCAAAGTAGCGATGATACGCATTTTCCAGCGCTTCAAAAACGAAGGTATCCGCAGCAAAATGATTTTACAAGTACATGATGAACTCAACTTCTCTGTATATCCGGATGAAAAAGAGAAAGTGGAACAGATTGTGATGGAGGAAATGCAGAAAGCATACCCTATGCAAGTGCCATTGATAGCCGATTCAGGATGGGGAAAAAACTGGCTGGAAGCACATTAAAGCATGCACAGTAATGACTTGTAAGTACATAAGAACAAATATACTAAGAAATAAAAAGATGTACTAAGAACTCAAGAAAATAAGAAGAAAACAAAACTTATGCAAATAAGAAAAAACAAAAGGACTCAGAAAAAATAAAAAATGACAATACAAGAAATAAAAAAGCTGATAATAGACAACAAACAAAAGATAGAGGAATTCATCAGATTCGGAATAGTAGGTACCATTGCCATGATTGTACATTATGGCATCTACTTCATCCTGTTGCCGTTTATGAATGAGAATATCGCCTATACCATCGGTTACTTCCTCAGTTTTCTGGGTAATTATATTATGTCATCTTACTTTACATTCCGTGTAAAGCCCACCGCAGCGAAATTCATCAAATTCGCAGGCAGTCATGGCATCAACTTCCTGGTTTACTTCGGGCTATTCAACTTCTTCCTCTGGGTAGGAGTGGACAAGAAATGGGCCCCCCTACCCGTCTATGCCGTAGCCGTTCCCATCAGTTTTCTGCTGGTCAGATTTGCCCTTACCAAGAAGCTCAATCTGCATAAAGATAAAAATTAGGTAGCATTTTTCTTGCTTTTCCCCTTATTTTGACGTAACTTTGCAGCGAATATTCAAACATATAAGATAAAGACATGTCATTAAAATGTGGTATTGTGGGACTCCCAAACGTGGGCAAGTCTACACTTTTCAACTGTCTGTCGAGTGCCAAGGCACAGGCAGCCAACTTTCCTTTTTGTACAATAGAACCCAATGTAGGTGTCATCACCGTACCCGATGAACGCCTCACCAAACTCGCTGAGATAGTTCACCCCGGACGCATCGTACCTGCCACCTGCGAAATCGTAGATATTGCAGGTCTGGTAAAAGGCGCTTCCAAAGGTGAAGGTCTGGGTAATAAATTCCTCGGTAACATCCGTGAGACTGATGCAATCATCCATGTACTCCGCTGCTTTGAAGATGAGAATATCACTCACGTAGATGGCACGATCGACCCTATCCGTGATAAAGAAATCATCGATACTGAACTCCAGTTGAAAGACCTGGAAACCATTGAAAGTCAGTTGAGTAAGCAGCAGAAGACTGCAGCCGCCGGCAACAAGGATGCAAAAATAGCCGTCACAGTACTGGAGAAGTACAAGGAAGTGCTGGAACAGGGTAAGAATGCCCGTCTGGTATCTTTCGACAGCAAAGATGAACAGGATGTGGCCCGCAACCTCTTCCTGCTGACCACCAAACCAGTGCTCTACGTATGTAATGTGGACGAAGCCAGTGCCAAATCAGGCAATGAATTTACCAAGAAAGTAGAGGCATTAGCCAAAGCCGAAGGTGCAGAATCAATGACTATCGCTGCCAAGACAGAGGAAGACATCGCCGAACTGGAAAGCTACGATGACAAGAAGATGTTTCTGGATGAATTAGGACTGGAAGAAAGCGGCGTGAACCGACTGATCAAGAAAGCCTACTCCCTACTTAACCTGCAGACCTTTATCACCGCAGGAGAGATGGAAGTGAAAGCCTGGACATACCATAAGGGTTGGAAAGCTCCACAGTGTGCCGGTGTCATCCATACGGACTTCGAGAAAGGCTTTATCCGTGCAGAAGTAATCAAGTATGAGGACTACCTCCAATACGGTTCCGAAACCGCTGTACGTGAAGCCGGAAAGCTCGGTGTGGAGGGCAAGGACTATGAGGTACAGGATGGTGACATCATGCACTTCCGCTTCAATGTATAAAATCATGATTTTATGATAGATTTACTCAACTATATCGTATGGGACCCTTCACGCGTGATTGCGCAGATAGGTCCTATCACCCTGCGCTGGTATAGCTTATGCTGGGTATTGGGATTGGTACTTGCCTACCTCATCGTGAAACGACTATATAAGGAACAGAAAATAGGTGATGAACTCTTTGATCCCCTCTTCATCTATTGTTTTATCGGTATCATTGCCGGTGCACGATTGGGACATTGTATCTTCTATGAACCTGGTTATTTCCTCACTTCCTGGCATGGATTCTTCGAGATGTTTATCCCGATAAAATTCCTACCGCAGGGCGGATGGAAATTCACAGGATATGAAGGACTTGCCAGTCATGGCGGTACATTGGGACTGATGATAGCCCTTTGGATGTATGTAAGGCGCACCAAGATGAATATCTGGCATGTATTGGACGATATTGCCATCGCTACACCAGTCACAGCCTGCTTCATCCGTCTGGGTAATCTGATGAATTCCGAGATAGTAGGTAAGGTAACAGATGTGCCATGGGCATTCATTTTTGAGCAGAATGACAGTTATCCGCGCCATCCTGGACAGTTGTACGAGGCCATCGCTTATGCCGTGCTCTTCGTGATTAGTTGGATACTTTATCGTAAATATCCGCAGAAGGTAGGAACAGGATTTTATTTTGGTCTCTGTCTCACCTATATCTTCATTGCCCGATTCTTCATCGAATATACCAAAGAAGTGCAGGAAGCCTTCGAGGCAGGTTTGCCTATTGACATGGGACAGATTCTGAGTATTCCGTTCATCGCACTGGGCATCTATTGTATGTTCAGAGCCAAGAAGAAGGAAAGTCAAGCGAAATAATAGTTGAATAAGATAATAGTAAAAGGGGGAATAGTCATTATTTCCCCTTTACTATTTTCTTGATATCATTCAGTTTGTTGAGAGCCTCCACAGGCGTGAGATTATTGATATCCAGCCCCAGGATCTCATCACGTATCTGGCAGAGTACCGGGTCATCCAGTTGGAAGAAGGACAACTGCATACCTTCACGAGAATCTACAATTTCACTGATGGGCTTGCCCACAGTACCCACAGAGGCATTATCAGCCTCCAGCTGCTTTAAAATCACGTTGGCACGCTTCACAATACTTCTGGGCATGCCCGCAATCTCAGCCACATGGATACCAAACGAGTGTTCGCTGCCGCCACGCTCCAGTTTACGGAGGAATATCACCTTACCGTCCACCTCCTTCACACTCACATTATAATTTTTGATGCGGCTGAAGTTCTTCTCCATCTCATTCAGTTCATGATAGTGCGTGGCAAAAAGCGTACGAGCCTTTGCTTTCGTGGACTCATGCAGATACTCCACAATCGCCCAGGCAATGCTGATACCATCATAAGTACTCGTACCACGGCCCAACTCATCAAACAGAACCAGTGAGCGAGGCGATACATTATTCAGAATATTGGAAGCCTCGGTCATCTCCACCATAAAGGTAGATTCGCCCAGCGATATATTATCCGATGCACCCACGCGGGTGAATATCTTATCCACCAGACCTATTTTGGCGCTTTCTGCGGGCACAAAATAGCCTATCTGAGCCAACAGCACGATTAATGCCGTCTGACGCAGCAGAGCGCTCTTTCCTGCCATATTCGGACCTGTGATAATCATAATCTGCTGATGTTCTGAATCGAGCAGAATATCATTGGGCACATAAGCCTCGTCTATCGGCAACTGGGTCTCTATCACGGGATGTCTGCCCTGATGGATATCGATGACCAGCGAATTGTCTATCTGCGGACGGATATAATGATTCTCCTCAGCCGTTTTGGCAGCACTGAGCAGGCAGTCGATATGTGCCAGCAGATTGGCATTAATCTGTATCTGCGGAATAAACTGCTGCATGGCGAGCACCAAATCGCCAAACAATTTTGTTTCCATGCTGAGTATTTTATCCTCAGCACCCAGAATTTTCTCTTCATATTCCTTGAGTTCCTGGGTTATATATCGCTCAGCCTGAGCCAGGGTCTGTTTGCGAACCCACTCGGCAGGTACTTTTTCCTTGAAGGTATTGCGCACTTCCAGATAGTAGCCGAACACATTATTATAGCCTATCTTGAGTGAAGATATACCCGTCTCTGCTATCTCGCGCTCCTGTATTTTAAGCAGGTAGTCCTTACCACTGTAGGCGATATGACGCAGCTCGTCCAGTTCTAGACTCACGCCATCACGTATCACCCCACCCTTGTTGACCAACTGTGGTGGATCAGGCATGATTTCCTTTTCTATCCGGTCGCGCAGACTCTCACAGAGATTAAGCTGCTCCCCTACCCGCTTGAGCGCATCATTCTTAGCATACAGACAGGCCGTCTTGATGGGAGCGATACTCTGCAGGGCAATCTTGAGCTGCACCACTTCACGAGGGGTAACACGCCCTACTGCCACCTTGGATACGATACGTTCCAGATCGCCGATGCGATGCAACTGGTCGTCCACACACTGGCGGAACTCCGGTTCACGGAAGAAGTAATCCACGATATCCAGACGCTCATTGATGGGCTTTTCATCTTTCAGTGGGAATACGAGCCAGCGGCGCAACAGTCGTCCGCCCATCGGAGTTACGGTACGGTCTATCACATCCAGGAGCGACTTGCCGTCTTCCTGCATCGGGGCAACAAGTTCCAGCGAGCGGATGGTAAACTTATCCAGCCGGACGAACTTATCCTCCTCTATTCGCGCCAACGATGTGATATGGCCTATCTGTGTGTGCTGTGTTATCTCCAGGTACTGCAGGATAGCCCCACTGGCAATGACACCATTGTGAAGATGGTCCACACCAAAACCCTTGAGACTCTTTACTCCAAAATGCTTGAGTAGTTTGGTATGAGCAGTCTGCTCAGTAAACACCCAGTCGTCTAACTCGAACACACAATATTTATTACCAAATTTCTCTTCAAAATCATGTTTCCGCTGCTTGTCATAGAGCACCTCTTTTGGTTGGAAATTTCCAAGCAGTTTCTCCACATAATCATAAGTGCCTTCGCCGGTAAGGAATTCTCCGGTGGAGATATCGAGGAAAGCCACGCCACACGCCGTTTTCCCGAAATGTACGGCAGCCAAGAAGTTGTTTTCCTTGTAATTCAGCACATTGTCATTCATCGCCACACCAGGCGTCACCAGTTCAGTGATACCCCGCTTCACTAATTTCTTTGTCAGTTTAGGGTCTTCCAGCTGGTCACAGATGGCCACACGCTTCCCGGCGCGGATGAGTTTAGGCAGATAAGTATCCAGCGCATGATAAGGGAAACCGGCCATTTCGGAGCCTTTCACCTGTCCCCCGTTGTTACGGCGTGTGAGTGTTATTCCCAAAATGCGCGAGGCAGTTACTGCATCCTCGCAGTATGTCTCGTAGAAGTCACCGCAGCGAAACAACAGTACAGCGTCAGGGTGCTTGGCCTTGAGCTCAAAAAACTGCTTCATCATCGGTGTTAGTTCTGTATCTTTTGCCATTGTCTGCTCTTTTTCTATTAAGTATGCAAAGTTACAAAAATCTTTTGAGATATGCAAGCGGAGATAACGATTAAACGCATGCTTTTTTACAAAAAAATAGTATTTGGATGAACATTCATTGATAATATCCAAACGATTGGTTAAATATTAACTTTTCAAACAAAAGAGAATTAATATGAGTATATTTGCAAATAAGAACGAATACCTGGCACTCGACTCGCTGTACAAAGGTTTTAAAAACGATATAGACAAAGTAAAAGATACAATGGAGGAGATAGAGCGTGAAGTGGAGTCGGGCAGTAAATGGTATCTGATGAGAATGGTGCCATGCCGTACAGCCGAGAATGCCGTGAACGGCATCATCATCACCTTCGTGGATATAACCATACTCAAAAATTCTCAATTTAAAATAAACCTGCTTACTGAAAGACTGAAATCGGCTCTCGAGGCCGGCGGCATGTACTGGTGGGAATGGGATATAGAGAGAAATTACGTCACACTGGATGAAAACGCAGTGAAAGAGATAGGATACACCCCCATCAGAAGCTGGTTCTGACATGGACTATTGGAACAGTCTGGTCCATCCGGATAATAAGGAAGAAAGAATAGCAATTATTAAAGACCTGATTAATAACAAGAAGCAGAACCAAAAAAAACACGTTCCGCGTGAAATGCAAAAATGGTAAGTACAAGACAGTAAAGGATAAGTCTGGACTCGTGATTAAAGACGGTCATCTATTTATTACCGGCATCATCCGATACGAATAAAAAAATATGCTACAAAATAACAACGGATTATGAATAAAGACAAGCATGACAAGTTAAGGGAAAAGGCTATGGAACTTTTATCTCAGACTGACATGGATTATTCCCAGTGGGGAGATGATATGAAGGGGGTAGTGGAGGAACTTTCCATCTACCAAATAGAACTGGAGCACCAGAATGAGGCACTGAGGCACACTCAGCAGGAACTGGAAAACAGCAAAGAGATCTATAGGGATTTGTTTGACAATGCACCTGTGAGTTATCTCATGATAGATGATGACGGCATCATCACAGATGTGAACAACACATTCAGCAATGTGTATTATATGGTAAAAGAAAATATCCTGAAAACGCGGTTGGACAAGTATGTGGTACCGGTATATCAGGATACTTACTACCACTTCATCAAACTGCTGAAGAACAATGCCGGCAAGTCGCAGACAGAACTGAAGATGATATTCAATGAGAAAATCTATTATGTCAGGATATACATGTCTTTCTGTAAGAATAAATCTGACATAAGAGTAGCCCTCATAGACCTGACTGCCAAAAAGAATCTGGAAAACAGGCTGGCCGAAGAATCGAAGAAGGTGAAAGAACAGAAAATCAAGTTCAGAACCAGCATAGAGCAGTCTATGGATGTGACGTACTATGCAAACACATCCACACAGAAGTTTGAATATATATCTCCCAATATCCATGAACTCTTAGGATATACAGCTGAAGAAGTGATGAGGATGTCATTTGATGAACAAAAGGCAGTATTACTCCCTGAGTACCGCAAATATTA
>DAIRCP010000075.1:0-18459 GCA_036796635.1 Prevotella sp.
GAGATTGATAGCTGTGAAATAGTTGGCATAGTCAGCTTCTGATACGAAAGCCCAGTCTATACCTCCATTTGGCACTTTGATAATGTTCAACTCACCGGTAATTCTGGTGTTGTTGGTAATAGTGTCGTTCAGTCCCATATAGCAGTTAGGGAACTTAGTTGGTGTGAATGCTGCATTCTGTGGAGCACCACGGAAGCGGTAGGTGTTTGTCTGAGCACCAGCAGAGATCTCAAAGAAGCGGTTGGCATTGGTACTATTGTCCACCCAAACTGCCACAGAATCACCAATGAACGCGTTCTTCCATGCTTTTTGGGTTTCCACAGAGTCCTTGATTTCCACGGTGTTCTCTGTCCAGCCTGTTAAGCCTTCTGCTACTTTGTTGATTTGTACTTTATAGCCCTTGTCGCCGATACTGGCGCGAGTGCCATAATCATTTGCACCCAGGAAGAATTTACCAGCTTTCACATTGTACATGTACATAGTCTTGCTGTACTGGAGTGCGGACGTCGTCGGAACAGGTGCTTGACGCACGCCGCTCACGATTGTTGCATTTGCAGCACCCCCACCTAGGAGAGCCACAGTGCCTAAGATTAGTAACTTTTTACACTTCATAAACTAATAAGTTAGATATTGTTAGTTAAATTAAAATAATATTGCTTTACTATATATTGGTAACGGTACAAAGATAGTAAAAATCTCAATACGCGCAACAAAAAAAACGTTTTTTTTTCGATTTATGCCCAAAAAAATGTAAAAAATACACTTAAAGGGGGCGTTTAAGCCCTGTTTTTAACATTTTTGGCTCTATTTGTGATATTAATTTGCTCGTTGGGATCGTGTCGGATTTTGAATTATAGCATCATAATTGTTTTAATAATTATACAGAAGCAGGATAGGCTGGAGAGCCATGAAAAGAAAGTAGGAAGAAAACGCTGAGGTTTCCTTCCTACCCAATTTTAATAGTTAGTTCTCGTGAGTTATTATTTTATCAGTTTAGTGATATCTTGTTATTTAATAACTTTTTTGCCGTTTTCAATGTAGAGGCCCTTGACAGCACCATAGATACGCTGACCATTCAGGTTGTAGCGTACAATGTTGTTGTCGTTGGCTGCAGTACTTACACTGTTGATAGAAGTAGCTGTTACCTTTTCGAACTTCACGTTCTTGAATGCCAACCAACTGATGTTGCTGTTGTCTGCTACATCGAATGTGATAGTCAGATTTCCGTCAGTGCCAACTGTGCCAGTTGCACTGAATGTATCCATATAAAGTTTGCTTGTGCCAATCTGTGTGGCAGTTGTTACATCTGTAGTCTGACCATCGTTTACTTTCAGGGTAATACCTGTGGCAGGATCAGCATTCTTCTGTACGCGTACCAGTGCACTTACCTTGTAAGTACCTGCTGCTATACCGGTCATCGTGGCACTGATAGTCTTTGCACCCAGTGATGTACCACCCGTCCAATACTCATAGAAAGGAACGATGAAGTTAGAACCGTCGTTGTCACCTTCATTAGACCATGTATTGATATGAAGACCATCCCAGTTGTTGGTTCCCCAAGCGCTTATCAAGAAGCCCTGGACATTGTTGCTGGCACGCCAGCCGGTTTCTTTGCTCGGATTCTCGATAGCTGTAGCTTCTGCAGTTGTCAATGTACCGTTGGTGTACTTTGTCAGATTGTCTGTGTACAGTGTGTTGTAAGTATTGTAAGCATCTGTAGTATAGACATTGGTACCGTCCATGACAGCTTTCATAGCAGCAAGAGCAGCTTTGGCACCGACGTAAGCGTTGGCAGAAGTCTGTGCTGCAGTCATGGCAGCAGACAGTACATTATAGTTGGCGATAGTCTTGTCAGCCTTGAATGCAGTGAGTGCATTGGTCAGTGTAGTGCTTGCCGATGTTTCCATAGCCTGGCCCTGCAGTGCCTCAGCCTTGGTAATAGCTGCAGTTGCGTCAGCTTCAGACATAGCATCATTATAATATGTCAATACAGTGTTTCCGAAGATGAACCAGTGAGAACCGTGGAAAGAAGGAACTTTCACAGACAGGTACATGATACCGTCGTCACCTACGTAAGTATAAACGGAATTGGCATATTTACCTGTGTTAAACAGGGTGTTGGCATCTGCAACAGAATTAGGATTGGAGTCACTTGCTCTGTCTTCAGCCCATCCTTTTACGCGGACTTGCTCCTTATTGGCAGCAATGAAAGCAGTGGCGATATTATAGCCTGCTGCATTCAGTGTGACGCAGTCAGCATTACCTGCGTTACGGTCGAATGCATAAGTTGTTACCTTATATATACCCTTTGTCAATCCTTTGATTGTATCAGTGAAAATACCTGTTCCCTGATATACTTCACGTGGCGTAGAGCTGTTAGCATTGCTCCGTGAATATTGTTTCCAGGTATATTTATTAGGGTCTATTGTCTGAACTGTGCTGGCTGCATAATTAGTGGCGAGATTGCTCTCAAACTTATCTGCAGTGACATTAGTCAGACCGGCGGTCGTGATGATGTTGCTTATATTCTCTGTAGGATAAGCATTTACAATGGCATCACGCTCAGCCTTTGACAGCAGTTTCCATACTGTGGCAGTTGTCGCGTCTGTAGTCATATTCACATATTCGCCGTAGTCACCAGAACTATGGCGGGCATAAGAAGACTTGTCACTGTTCTGCAGGTAATATCCGCCTGTAGTTTCCACAAATGCGAAAGCAGTTGGACTTCCATTGTCTGTGTATACACTTGTACCATTGCTTTCAATATGCAGACCAACGTTGGCCCAATCTTTAAAGTTGATGATACCGGTAGCAGATGTCCAGGTGAAAGGCACACCATATTTGTCAGCTGTTGCTTCAGTACCCCAAGATCCGCCTCTTGACAGGAATACCTTATTAGCTGCATCATACAGATAATAATCACCGTCTGTTTGTGCACATACGTTAGAAGCGACAGAGGCTAATAGCGCTGCTGCGAAAAGTAATTGTTTCTTCATACTTGTTAATTGTTAGTTATATATTATTTGATATCTATTGTTTCTTTCACCTTTCTTCATTCGTGTAGTTAGAATATATTGTATATTTTACACTTTTGAAGATTCCAATTTAGCTAACCTTCTCATTTTACAAAAATAAGCTATATTGTCAGTTGGTTGGTCAGTTATTGTTATTTTGTGTGGCAAATATACACTTTTAATTTATACGTGACTGTATATACTTGATATAAATCAACTGTATTTATTGAATGTTAACTGAATTTTAATCAAATTAATATAAATGGAGGGGATACTAATGATTTTGTCGGTGTTCGATTCTCTGACGTTTCACACCATCAAGACAGGTTGGAAAACAAAAATATCGGATTTATCCTTCACTCTTTCACATCCTACTGCAAATGCTGATGAAACCTGGGAGATGTGGTGAAAGATACCTTTCACCATTCACGGGATATCTTTCACCTTTCACAAATGTGGAGTTCTTATTTCGTCATTCACGGACATAACCGTGTTTCACAGTAACTACTATGACTGTCAGATGATTACGTGTGAAACATGAATTGGAAAACTTTTGTTTCATTGCTTTTCCTTCATAACTCATATAAATAGCACTCGTACTTATCGTAAATAGCACTCGTACTTATCATAAGTAGCAACCTTACTTATCATAAGTAGCAACCGTATTAATCGTCCTTTGCAGATGGCCGCTGAGTAAAATCTGCAAAATATGCTGTTTTGACGAAAACGTTTACGTGGGAATATTGATCAATTTTCTATGTTTATTGATTCAAATCAACTACATTTGCAGCAACAATAAATAACTAAAAAGGCTATTATCTTATTATGACAAGGTTACTAACACTATTATGCTTTATATGCGTGGTCGCTCTGAATGTTGTGGCTGATACGAAGGAGACGGTGACTATTGATGGTTCTGCTGTAGACAAATTCGTTTCACAGCTTACGTTTAATGGCAGTGATGTCGTTCTCGCTTTTGATGACCAGTCGTCACAGACTGTTGCCGCAAATACAGTATCCATCGATTTTACATACGACTCTGCAGATCCTACCGGTATAGCGGGAATTCATGATGACACGAATATAACTGGCGCTGTGCAGCGCGTATTCAGCCTTAGCGGTCAGTTGATAGGGGATACTACCACTGGCTTACCTAAAGGTATATACATTGTAAACGATAAAAAAGTACTAATTAAGTAACACGCACAAACTACGATGAAGACACTTAACATAAGAAGCCTCGTGGTAGCCATCCTAACAGTGATGGCTGCACACGTAGGAGCACAGACTTGGAATTTCTCAAGTGTAAGCACTGCCGACCAGACAAATCTCAATGCTGATACTCAGAATTGGATTTATGAAAGCGCCAATAACCGCTGGAAGCAGCAGGCTATATATGATCATGTGGCACTGACTGCCAACGGTAATGAACTGGAATTCACCAAGGGACTGCTCTTTACCACCACAGCTGCCGACCAGATACGCGTGGATGCTAAAAAGCAATGCCTTACCCTCAATAATAAATCAGTCATCGTGACTATCCCTTCACTGAAGGCGGGCAGTCAGATTACCATCGTCAGCAAGTCGAGCAGCAGTTCTGCTGCCCGTGGCATCACAGCTACCAATGTGACGGTTACGTCAGGCTTTGATACCTCTCTGAGTCAGGTGACCAGCGTAGGTACCGTCACTGCCGATGGGGATGTGCAACTGCAGTCTACGGGAGGTCTTTATGTGTTCTCTATTGTCGTAGGGACGACAGGAGGGAGTGATACAGGTGGTACCACCGTTACGCCTACTGCTACGGCAGGCACACTGAATCTTACCCGTTCGCAACTGCAGCTTACCGCTACAGACGGTTCCCTCAATTATTATAATCAGGACGAACTCGCCAGTGTGAATGTAGATAAGTCTGCAGGCACTCTGACCGTTACGCCAGTGACAGGCACGGCTACCGTATATACCAAGAGTATTGCCAATCTGAGTTTCTCCACCGCAGCTGAAGCATCAGCAGGTGCCACGATTACCAATCATGGCGTAGAGATAACAGAGGCCAATGGATGGCTGGAGTCTGCTTATGTGAAATTCAGTCTTCTGAGTGGCGCCACTTCATATCATATATATATAAAAGGTGGACAATATGCTGATTATACCCGCATAGACCAACCGCTGGTGCGTAACTATGGCACTTATGGACGTGCGGATGCAGTAGGTCTGAAGTCAGGCACTTATGTGATGAAAGTGGTGCCGGTGATCAGTGGTGCGGAAGATGAGACACAGGCTTCTGTGGCGAGTGCACTGACCGTACGCAATTATCAGCGTGAAGGTTTTGCTTTCCTCAATCGTACAGAGGGTATCGGAGCCTATAATCTGGACGGCACACTCAAAACCAATGCCAAGGTGCTCTATGTGACAGCTGCTACAGCCAAGACTATTTCTACCGACGTAATCTCGAGCAGTAAGGGAAGTACTACTGCCTGTACCGGTCTGCAGGCTATCATCGACGCCTATCAGAAGGGATATGATACCACACCTATCACTTTCCGAATCATCGGTAAAGTGTCACTCAGCGATTTGGATTATATCAGTTCTTCATCAGAGGGACTTCAGGTGAAAGGCAAGAATGCCTACAGTACCCTGAATATCACGATGGAAGGTATAGGTGAGGATGCCACTATCAGCGGCTTCGGCGTCTTGGTACGTAATGCCAACAGCGTAGAGTTCCGTAACTTTGCCATCATGCTCTGTTTGGACGATTGTCTCTCGCTGGATACAGAAAACTCCAATGTGTGGGTTCACAATATGGACTTCTTCTATGGCAGTACCGGCAGCGATGCCGACCAGACGAAGGGAGACGGTACCGTGGATGTAAAAGGCGACAGCAGATACATCACAATATCAGCCAATCATTTCTTTGATTCTGGTAAATCCTCTCTCTGCGGAATGACCAGCGAGACAGGTCCCAACTATATCTCTTATGACCATAACTGGTTCGACCACAGCGACTCACGCCATCCACGTATTCGTACCATGAGCGTGCATATATGGAACAATTACTATGACGGCTGTGCCAAATATGGCGTAGGCGTCACATCCGGAGCCAGTGCCTTTGTGGAAGGCAACTTCTTCCGTGATGCCAAGGACCCGATGATGAGTTCACAGCAGGGTACGGATGGTAAGGGCGAAGGAACCTTCAGCGGAGAGAATGGAGGTGTCATCAAGAGTTACGCGAATGTGTATGCGGAGAAGGGTACTGCCAGTAATTATACGGTGATTACCCAACAGGCAAGTGCCTCAGACTTTGACTGTTATCAGGCTTCTACACGCGACGAACAAGTACCTGCCACCTATACTGCAAAAGTAGGCGGCAGCAAGTATGACAACTTTGATACCACTGCCAGTCTGATGTATAGTTACACACCGTTGCAAGCTACCGCAGTACCATCGCATGTGACAGGCTTTTACGGTGCAGGCCGAGCCAACCACGGAGATTTCAAGTGGGACTTCAGCGGTAAGGATTCTGATGCCAGCGTGGATACTGCGCTCAAGACGGCATTGCAGAGTTACCAGTCTGCCTATCAGGGCGGATTTGAATAGGATACAAATGGACTAAATAATATAATGGCTGAATTATAAATTGGTTTTCGAATAAGCTAGAATCAAATAATAGAGAAAGTAATTGGATGTTTTTTGGATAATAAAAAATGCCTGGCTCTCGATGAGTCAGGCATTACTGTGTTATTCCTATTTCAGTTTTCCGTTTAATATTTCAGTTTCTCCATGAGTTCCTTCATGCCTTCGCTGGCACCTTTCTGTATCTGGGTCACGTCATGTATGCCACTCGCCATAACCGGTTTGGGGTCAATGAGATAGATAGGGATGCCCGGACGTGTGTATTGTACCAGTCCGGCAGCAGGATATACATTCATACTTGTGCCGATGATGATAAAGATATCCGCCTTCTGCGTTTCCATGGCAGCAGGTTCTATCATCGGAACTCCCTCGCCGAAGAACACAATGAACGGGCGTAGCAGACTGCCGTCGCCAGCTTTCGTACCGGGAGATATTTCGCAGTTTTCAGCAGTGAGCAGTTGCTGATATTTAGGATTGTCAGGATCATTGCTGGAGCATGCCTTCATCAGTTCACCATGCAGATGTATTACTTTGGAAGAGCCAGCCTGTTCGTGCAGATTGTCCACATTCTGAGTCACCACCGTCACATCGTAGTACTTTTCCAGTTCAGCCACCAGTCTGTGCCCCTCGTTAGGCATCGTACCCTGCAATTTCTTACGCAGCATATTATAGAAGTTGGTCACCAGTGTAGGGTCACGCAGCCATCCCTCGTGGGTAGCCACCTGCTGTACGGGATAATTCTCCCACAGGCCATCAGCATCTCTGAAGGTCTTCAATCCACTCTCAGCCGACATGCCGGCTCCTGTTAAAACTACAATTTTCTTCATCGATACATCAATTTAATATTTAATAATCTTTTAATATTCCACAAAAATAGTGTTTTTTTGGCAAATGTAGTCCCGAAATCAGATAAAAGTATTATCTTTGTGCCAATTTTTATACTACATTATTAATTTTAAAGAAGAAAAATGGATAAGTTAAGCTACGCTTTGGGTCTCGGCATAGGTCGCCAATTGGCTCAGATGGGTGCAGATGACCTGAATGTCGACGATTTTGCAGCAGCTATCACAGATGTGATCAACGGTAATGAACTGAAAGTTTCTAACCGCGAGGCGCAGACTATAGTACAGGACTATTTTGCTAAGCAAGAAGAGAAACTCAATGCTGATCGTGCCGAGAATGGAAAGGCTGCGAAAGCAGAAGGTGAGAAATATCTGGCTGAGAATGCCAAGAAGGAAGGCGTGATAACACTGCCTAGTGGACTGCAGTATCAAGTACTGAAGGAAGGTAATGGCAAGAAGCCATCTGCTAAGGACAGTGTGAAGTGCCACTATGAGGGTTTCCTCCTCGACGGCAGCGTGTTCGACAGCAGTGTACAGCGCGGAGAACCAGCTGTATTCGGATTACAGCAGGTTATCGCCGGTTGGACAGAAGGTCTCCAGCTGATGCAGGAAGGTGCTAAGTATCGTTTCTTTATCCCTTACAATCTCGCTTATGGTGAAGGTGGAGCCGGACAGGCCATTCCTCCTTATGCAGCACTCATCTTTGATGTGGAGTTGTTGCAGGTGATGTAATTTGTACAAAACAAAACAATAATAAAGCAATAATTAAGCAATGAAAAAACTTATGTATGTAGCCGCAATGGCTATTGCAGCAGCCACAGTCAGTTCTTGTGGTAATTCTACTCCTAAGGCCGACCTTAAGAGTGATGTTGACTCTATGAGCTATGCTATCGGTATGGCACAGACACAGGGCCTGAAAGAGTATTTGGTACAGAATCTCGGTGTGGATACTACCTACATGGACGACTTTATCAAGGGTCTGAATGAAGGTGCCAATGCCGGTGACGACAAAAAGAAGGCTGCTTACTATGCAGGTATTCAGATTGGTCAGCAAATCAGCAACCAGGTAGTTAAGGGCGTTAACCAGCAGGTATTCGGTGGCGACTCTACCAAGACTATCTCACTGAAGAACTTCATGGCAGGTTTCATCTGCGGTACTACAGGCAAGAAAGGTCTGATGACTGTAGAGCAGGCAGGTCAGTTCGCTCAGTTGAAGATGCAGCAGATACGTTCCAAGGCTATGGAGAAGTCATTCGGTCCTAACAAGAAGAAGGGCGAAGCATTCCTCGCAGCCAATGCCAAGAAGCCAGGTGTAGTAACATTGCCTAGCGGCGTACAGTATAAAGTAATTAAAGAAGGTTCAGGAGCTATGCCTACAGATACCTCAATGGTTAAGGTGCACTATGAGGGTCGTACCATCGAAGGTAAGGTATTTGACAGTTCTTACAAGCGCGGTGAGCCTATCGAGTTGCGTTGCAACCAGACTATCAAGGGTTGGACCGATGCTATTGTTCACATGCCAGTAGGATCTATTTGGGAAGTTTACATTCCTCAGCAGTTAGCTTATGGTGAGCGTGAGCAGGGCGACATCAAGCCATTCTCTACACTTATCTTCAAGATACAGTTATTAGAAGTGAAAGGTAAGAAATAAAAATGAAACAGAAAGTTATTTTGTTGGCCGCAGCAGCTCTGGTGGTATCTGCCACGATTACTTCTGCTGCAAATAAAAAGGACAAAAAGGTGGTAAAGCCCGTTGCAGCAGCTGTAGCTCCTGTGATACTCACCTCCAGTTCAGACACACTCAGCTATGCAGCTGGTATGTCATTTACAAATGGTCTTATCCCTTATCTCAAGCAGAATGAAGGTGTGGACACAGCTTATATGGCTGATTTCGTACGTGGTTTTCAGGATGTCATCCGCAATAGCAATGATCCCAAACTCAAGGCTTATGCTGCAGGTCTGGATATCGCCAAGCGTGTGAAGAGTCAGATGGTATCAGGTATGAAGCAGGATTTGGCTGATACACCTGATTCAGTAGTAGAACAATTGCTATATCGCGGCTTTGAGGATGCTCTCATTAATGATACTACTCATTTCAATGCTAAGAAGGCTGATGCAATATTCAGTGACAAGCTGAAAGCAGACCATAAAGCCAAGGAGCTGAAACTCCGTGCAGCAGGTGAAGCATTTCTCGCAGCTAATGCTAAGAAAGAGGGCGTAGTTACCCTTCCTAGCGGACTGCAGTATAAGGTACTTACTCAGGGAACTGGTGCAGTACCTACATCTACCGATAAGGTACAGGTAAACTATACAGGTAAGCTGATAGACGGTACCGAGTTCGACAGCAGCAAGAAGCATGGTGACAAACCGGCTACCTTCCGCGCTGATCAGGTTATCAAGGGATGGACAGAAGCACTAACCAAGATGCCTGTAGGCAGTAAGTGGGAAATCTATGTACCTTATAACTTGGCTTACGGTGAGCGTGGTGCAGGTGCTATGATTAAACCTTACAGCGCACTCGTATTCGACGTGGAGCTTGTAGGTATCGAGGCACCTCAGGCAGATGCTACGAAAGCAGATGCCAAAGCAGGCCAGAATGTAAAAGGTACTGATGCCAAGGCCAAGACAGCTAAAAAGGCTAAAAAGTAACATTCAGTATACTTCAAATAGGTGAAAATGGATGCAAGAATATTGCATCCATTTTCTTTTTGCCACGTTTTTTGCCACTTTTTCTATCAAAATGTTGCTTATTCCAATTAAATTGCTTACTTTTGCTTACTATTTGCAAACTTCCAACCAATAGTATTTTATTAATAGAAATAAAAAGTCATCAGAAATGGAGAAGATAGATAATCTCGATAAGAAGATATTGAGTATTCTTTCCAAGAATGCCCGTATCCCATTTAAGGATGTGGCCAACGAATGTAATGTGTCGCGTGCTGCTGTCCATCAGCGTGTCCAGCACATGATAGAAGCCAATGTGATTATGGGTAGTGGCTTCGATGTCAACCCTAAGTCTCTGGGTTATACTACCTGCACTTATGTAGGGATCACGCTGGAGCGTGGTTCCATGTATAAAGATGTGGTGGAGCGCATACAGAATATACCCGAAATTGTGGAGTGCCACTTTACCACTGGTCCTTACACCATGTTAGTGAAGCTCTATGCACGCGACAATGAGCAACTGATGAATCTGCTCAACGGGCAGCTGCAGGATATACCTGGTGTAGTGTCTACTGAGACACTTATCTCCTTGGAACAGAGCATCAAGCGCGAGATCCCTGTACAGTCGGAATAACGTCAAAATCCTAATATATTTGATGATATATGGCAGACCATTTTGACTGGCAATCACAGCTTTTGCCAGTCTTTTCTCATTTCCCAGAGGCTGAGCCTCGTCCTGTGATTGGTATCACTGGTAATTATGGTGATACCGACTGCAAACTCAATCGTACGTATTATCAGGCTGTTGAGGCTGCAGGAGGTGTGCCCGTGATCATTCCGCCGCTGACCGATACTGATGTCATCATCAATACACTGAGTCATATAGACGGACTCCTTCTGAGTGGTGGTGCCGACTTTAATCCGCTCTATGCCGGAGAGGAGCCTTCGCCGCTCCTACATGGTATCAATAGTGAGCGCGACTTACCGGAACTCTTACTCACCCGTCTGGCTTATCACCGTCAGATACCGATATTGGGTATCTGTCGCGGCATCCAGACCTTAGCCATGGCACTGGATGGTCGTGTGAGTCAGGATATCAGTGATACCCCTCAGGTTATCCGCCATTCGCAGGATGCAGCCCGCAATGAGCCTACGCATACAGTGAAGTTAGAGCCCGACAGTATTTTAAACAGTATCTATCATAGTACTCAGTTATATGTCAATTCTTTCCATCATCAGGCAGTAGCTGACCCTGGCAAACGGTTCCGTGCCACTGCCCGTGCCACTGATGGTATCATTGAGGCGATGGAGAGCACCGAATTTAAGTCTATCATGGGTGTACAGTGGCATCCCGAGTGCCTGGAGGCAGACGGACAGCCCATTTTCCAGTGGCTGGTACGTCAGGCGCAGCATTTCCGCCAGGCACAGCAACTGCACAACCGTATCCTGACGCTTGATACACATTGCGATACACCGATGTTCTTTCCTCAGGGAGTGGACTTCGGTACACGTGATTCCCGCATATTGGTAGATTTACATAAGATGACAGAAGGTCGTCAGGATGCCACGATAATGGTGGCTTATCTGCCACAGCCCAAGATGGGTGAGACCTTCTCGTCTAAGGTGTCATTCCCCGTGGACGGTCCCATGCAGTATGCCGACCTGATCTTTGATAAGATAGAGGCGATGGTACAGAAGAATAATCAGTACCTCAGCATTGCCCGCACACCTACAGACCTTTATGAGGATAAACGGCATGGTCGAAAGTCCATTATGTTCGGTATCGAGAATGCTCTTGCTCTAGCAGGCGATATTACCAATGTGAAGCATTTTGCCCAACGGGGAGTGGTATATATCACGCTTTGTCACAATGGTGACAACGACGTATGCGACAGTGCCCGTGGCTGTAACACTCACAATGGCGTGAGCCGGTTTGGCGAACAGGTCATTATGGAGATGAACCGACAGGGTATCATGGTGGATATGAGTCATGCAGGCGAGAAGAGCTTCTATGATGCACTCAGCATCTCAGCACTCCCCATCGTATGCAGTCACAGCTGTGCCCGTGCCTTGTGTGACCATCCCCGTAATCTCACCGACGATCAGATGCGGGCATTGGCAAAGAAAGGTGGAGTGGCACAGACCACTATCTATCATGGATTCCTCCGCACTTCCGGAGAAGCCACGATTATGGATGTACTGGCCCATCTGGATCATGCCATCAAGGTGATGGGCATTGAACATGTAGGTATAGGAACTGATTTCGATGGAGATGGTGGTGTCCGTGGGCTGGCTGACTCCTCAGAACTCATTAATTTTACCCGACAGTTGCTCCGCCGCCGCTATTCCGAGCGCGACATCCAGCTTATCTGGGGTGGTAATTTTCTCCGCGTGATGTCGCAAGTGCAGAATAAGAGAGTGCCTTGAACCATTCATGATGGAGATGCCCGGATCGCATGGACTATACAATGAATTACAGATAATGAAGATACAATGATGAAGAAATATGTTTGTTTACTCTTCTTGGCAGCATTCACCTGCATCTCATGCGGTAACTCCAAGAAGACCGTGGATGCCAGTCAGTCCTCAGTTGGACCGACGTTCATAGCCGACAGCGCATACAATTATTGCGCAGCCCAGTGTACGTATGGTCCCCGTACCATGAACAGTGATGCTCATGAACAGTGTGGCAGTTGGATTGCAGCTAAGTTCCGACAGTTCGGTTGTACGGTCACGCTTCAGAAGGCCGACCTCAAGGGATATGACGGCACCGTACTTCATTCCACCAATATCATCGCTGCCTCTCATCCTGAGCGTAAGAGCCGTATTCTGGTGTGTGCCCATTGGGACAGTCGTCCATGGGCGGACAATGATCCAGACTCCACCAACTGGCACAAACCGGTGATGGCAGCCAATGACGGAGCCAGTGGAGTGGCAGTGATGCTGGAAGTGGCCCGACTCATCCAGCATGCCGACAGTATGAAGCTGGGAGTAGACTTTGTCTGCTTTGATGCTGAAGACTGGGGCACTCCTCAGTGGAGCAATCAGCAGGACGATGCCGATACATGGGCATTGGGTGCGCAGTACTGGTCACAGCAGATGAAGAGCAGCAGTAAGGCTTATCGCTTTGGTATCCTCCTGGATATGGTAGGCGGACAGGGCGCACAGTTCTATCAGGAAGGCATGTCCAAAAAGTTTGCGGTGAGCGTAGTCGACCGTGTATGGGCAGCTGCCCAGATAGTGGGCTATGGCAGTTATTTCCCCTCTTCCGAGGGCGGCATGATTACCGACGACCATATACCTGTGAATCAGGTGGCAGGTATCCCCACGATAGATATCATACCTTATTATCCAGACTGTCAGCAGAGTAATTTTGGCCCTACCTGGCATACGGTAAGTGATGATATGGCACACATAGACAAGTCCACCCTCCAAGCAGTAGGGCAGACCATTGTACAGACCCTGTACAGTGAGAAATAAATAAATTTATAATTGACCGGCTTCTACCATACGTACTACACGTTCGGTGAGTCGGTCAGTACCTTCCGGGTCATAGCTTTTGCGCAGTGAGGCACCGAAGGCCCATGCAAAAGCCTGGTAGAATCCTGCACGTACAGGACCCAGGAAAGCCTGAATCAGTTGATATGAAGAAGAATTACATTCGCGGTAAACCAGTTTGATGAGCAATTTACCCTGCGAGTATGTCAGTTTCTTCATTCTGGGTTTGTATTCCTCCATGATGCCCTTTTCCACCCTTTTCATGTGTTCATCCTTCGCTTTCTTGTTAGGCAGTGTTTCCAGATATTCATAAGTCTCACGAATAATCTGGTTTACCTCTTTGGCTATAGGCAGCACCTTTTTCACATTCATGACCAGACGCATGTATTGGGCAGCCTGACGGGAATCTTTAAACACCAGCTGCGGATACACATACACATTGTTCATTTCCATATAGAGTATACTGTCACCGTGGTCCATCACCTTGCCCACCTTCACAGTAGGTACAAAGGTGGGATTGTCCATATCCACCTCACGGTCTTCCGGATGTATAGGGTCTGTATTCTGAGCTAATGCTGTGGCGCAGCACCCCAGGCACAATATGCATGAAAAAATCGTCTGTCTCATAATTGGCGGCAAAATTACATAATCTTTCGCAATTTTCTGTCATCTTCAGCGTATTTTTGTGTTTAATTGTACTTTGCATGTTAATCCCCGTTAATCTTTAGTCTGTTCTCCCTGTTTTGTGAACTATTTTCTTTACTTTTGTATTTTCTTAACTTACATCAAACGAAGAGACTAATCCTGTTATGCAAACTATCATTGTCCGGTTGCAGTTTTGTGTCGTGTTCCTCTGTATGTCCGTCTTTCTGATGGCACAGACCCCTGCGCTTCTTTCTGCTCAAACATCCACTCACCCCGCAGCCCATTCATGGGAACCTTACTTGGAATCTCTTATTGCTGCAGATGAGGATAATGCCCTGTCTTGGCAGGATATATATGAGATTCTTACTGAAATGGAAGACCACCCGCTGGATATCAATACCATTCAGCGGGAAGACCTGGAGCGTTTCCCTTTCCTCAGTGAACAGCAGATATCCGACATCTGTGAGTATGTAGACCGTTACGGTCCTGTCCGTTCCATGGCGGAACTGCTGATGATAGAGTCGCTCGATGCTCCGCACAGACAACTGTTGCAGTGCTTTCTTTATATCGGTGCACAGCGGACGTCCTCCTTTCCCTCACTTCGCAACATCGCCAAGTATGGCAGGCAGGAGTTGATAGGTAGTCTGAATGTGCCCTTCTATAAGCGGAAGGGCGATAACACCGCCTATATGGGTTATCCTTATAAGCACTGGCTTCGGTATCAGTTTACGTATGGGGATTATGTCAAGATGGGACTGCTTGGTTCACAGGATGCCGGTGAACCATTTGGCGGGCATAATTCGTTGGGGTATGATTTCTATTCCTTTTATTTCCAACTCCGTCATCTGGGAGTCCTGCAGAATTTCACCTTGGGCAGATATCGCGTCTCTTTCGGACAGGGGTTAGTGGTGAGTACCGATTTTAGTTTCGGCAAGTCTGCCATGCTTGCTACCATGGGGCGCACCCTGAATCATGTCAGTGCACATTCATCTCGCTCATCCGCCAATTATCTGCAAGGAGTTGCTGCCACCTTTCAGCTCTTTCGGGGACTCACCCTCACCACCTTCGGCTCCTGCCGTTATGTGGATGCCACCCTCAATCCAGACGGTACTGTAGCCACCGTGCTCACTGATGGTTATCACCGTACCGCTAAAGAGATGGAGAAGAAGAATAATACTATGCAGGAGTTGGGCGGTGCTCATTTATATTACTTCAGTCATGGGTTTCATGCTGGTGCCACTGCCCTCTATACCCATTACAACCGTCCGCTTGCCCCCAATACCGCCACTCTGTACCGTAGATATAATCCCATAGGCAGTGACTTTCTCAATGTAGGTGTGGATTACGGTTACACCCGCAGTCAGTTTTCCTTTCAGGGCGAGACGGCCGCCGACCGACATGGTGCTATAGCCACCGTACATTCTGCTAATATGCGTCTCACCCGCACCCTCACTGCTCTGTTGCTCCATCGCTTTTATTCCTGCCGTTATACTGCCCTCTTTGCCAATAGTTTCAGTGATGGCGGCGAAGTGCGTAATGAGAGTGGACTTTATGCCGGTGTTCACTATGAACCCTCTCGCATCCTCAGTCTGTCAGCTTACGGTGATTATGCCTATCATCCTTGGGCGAAGTACCGTACCAGTCAGTCATCCTCAGCATTCGACAGTCAACTGTCCGCCACTTGTCAGTTGTCACAGTTGCAGCTCATGCTCCGTTATCGCCTTCGTATCCGTGAATATGACAATGCCGATAAGACAGCCCTCATCTCTCATCGACAGCAACAGGTGCATGGTAGCATCACCTGGACTGGCGCCCGTCATTTCACCGCCAACCTCCAACTGCATGGTACCGTTGCCGATTTCGAGCAGCGTGACTGGGGATATATGGCCAATGGAGAGATAGGATATGTACCCACTGATGATTTGCGGCTGTACGGACAGTTCAATTACTTCCATACCACCAGCTACGAGAGCAGGATATACAGTTATGAGCGTGATTTGCTGTATTGCATGTCCGTGCCCGCCTACTATGATGAAGGTATCCGCTATGCCCTTCTGGCACGCATGTCATTCTGGAAGAAGTTGATAGTTCAGGCTAAATGGGGAGTCACTGATTACTTCCACCGTACCGTGATAGGCAGTGGTAATCAGCAGATTAACGCCTCCTCCATGTCAGATTTGGCATTACTTGTGAAATATAAGTTCTAAAGTGTTAGGCCGGTATTGATATGCAGAATCTCGCTCCCCCTTTATAATTAGAATCCAGCGTGATGGCATATCCCAGCAGATGAGCCAGACGTGCGCAGAGAGACAGTCCCAGTCCCAGACCATCCGTGTTCGGATCGGCCTTGTAGAATCGGTCGAATATTTTCGGTGCAGCCTCCTCGTTTACCCCGATACCCGTATCGCTTATCTGGATAAGATATGATGTATTTGTCTGTTCGCAATTAATGGTGATGTTCCCCGTTGTCGTAAACTTGTCGGCATTGTTTAACAGACAGTTCAGCATTTGGTTAAGCATCTCATAGTTCGTCTTCAGTTCCTCGTCATCAGGTACTGTAGTTTTGAATACTTTTTCCAGCGCATGATTGTGCAGGTCGTAATTGTCCAGTGCCGCACGGCATACGCTGTTCAGTGTAACTCTATCCTCCTTCTCAGCGTGATTGATGCTGTCTGCATGCGAGAGATTCATCAGTTGTCCGATGGACTGTGAGATGACACTGGCCTGACTGGCGATAGTCTTCATCAGTTCGGCACGTTCTTCATCGCTCATCTCGTAACTGTTGCTGCCCATGATTTGAGCAAAACCTGATATGGTATTCAGTGGGGTGCGCAGTGCTGTCTGGCACTGTTCGGCATAGTTGGTCTGTTCATCCGTCAGCCCACCGTCCGTATCCGCCTGTTGATAGAGGCTTACTACACTGCCCAGCATGGATTCTATGGTGTTCACATTATTCTCTATATTGTTCACAGCCTCCTGCTTCTCTTGATCAGACAGATTAAATTTCTCATTATTGAATATTCTTGAGTAGTCAGAGAGAATTCTCAGTGGTGATTTGATTTGTTCCCTCACATTGTCTATGTAAGCTCGCCGCATCTTGATAGCCCTCGACAGTCTCTCATGAGCAACTTTTAGTTGCCTGTTATGTCTTTCCAGCATATCATTGCGCTTGTAGTGATTGCGCAGATGGAAGAATCCTACCAGCAGAACCACAATGGCGAGACAGATAAAGGAGATGGTGGCAATCATTCTGCTGCGTGCTTGCTGTGCCTGTGCATCAGTGATGTCCAGCGCGTGTGATAAGTCGTTCACATCGTCCACCAGCAATTTTGTATTCTGACTGAGTTGAATGGAATCTTTGATGTTCAGGTATCGGTAAGCCATTCGGTAGTCACCTTTCAGTTTGTATATGTCCGATTTCATCTGGTTGATGAGTATCGGGTCCATGAAGGAGTCGCAATATTTTAGGGCTTTGTCGTATTGCCCGTTTATCATGTAGTAATTGGCTATCACGTATGTATAGTTACCGTTGCAGAAGTGGACGGAGTCTTTCTTTCTGAGTGCCATATATTTGTCGTAATATCTCATGAATTTCGATTTGTCCTTCTGAACATAAGCTATCATGGCACCGTAAGCAAGTACACCGCTCTTCGTGTATGTGTCGTTCTTGCCGTAAATGATTTTGTTGTTGTAAAATTCCGCCATTTTCGGGTTGTTGTCAGTCAGTGCATTCGAGAGCGATACATAGATATTATTGGTATCGCCATTTTTCTTTTGTTTGTCAGTCACCTCGTTGAGTGCCTTCTTGAAGTACGTTACAGCCACCTCGTTGTTACCCCTGTACAGATACAGAATGCCCAAAAGGTTGTCCGCAATATAGTTATACTGCGGGAGTTTCCTCTGTCTGATTTCAGCAGTCAGATTCCGGATGGTCTGCATCGCCCGGTAGGAGTGCCCCCAGTTGATGTCATATATGGCTTGCGTGTGAAATGATTCGAAGAATTTAGTCATGTCACCCTTGTTAAGCCAATAAGTTCTCTGTTCCTCTACGGCTGGATAGAATTTTTGCTCATCATCATTTGTAAAAAGCTTGGTTACGTTGTTTGTAATTCGTTTTTCTTCCTGCTCTTCAGAGGTCGCTGCTTGTAAGTTACACACCATAAAAC
>DAIRCP010000076.1:0-17522 GCA_036796635.1 Prevotella sp.
TGTATATTACTAAGAAAGTGCAAATCTACTGCTTTTTTTTCAGTTATGCAATGAATTAACAATAAAAAAATACGGGGATTGATGAAAAAGGGGGCAAATATCCTTTGTTTTTTGCACAAATGGGGGGGTGTTGTGCATGCGAAAGTGCTTTTTTTGAAAAAATATTTGCGTAATTGATTAAAAATGTGTTACTTTGCAGCCGAAATTTTTAAAGTTGAAATCATTATTAACATTTTAAAGTAACAATTATGTCAGAAATTGAAAGTAAAGTAAGAGACATCATCGTTGACAAGCTTGGCGTTGACGCAGCAGAAGTAAAGCCAGAGGCTAGTTTCACTAATGATCTTGGTGCAGACTCACTGGATACTGTTGAGTTGATCATGGAATTCGAGAAGCAGTTCAGCATCTCTATTCCTGATGACAAGGCTGAGAAAATCGCTACTGTAGGCGACGCTATCTCTTACATTGAGGAGAACGCAAAATAATTTTGTTGAGTTGTTAGCGTTTGGTGTTTAGTTACTTGTTTTCTTGCTTTCGCAGTGAGAACAGTTACTCTGCACTAAACGCTAAACTTTTATATTACGACATGGAACTTAAAAGAGTAGTTGTAACAGGACTGGGTGCTGTGACACCTGTAGGTAACAATGCCGAGGAAACTTGGAATAACCTGCTTGCCGGTGTGAGTGGTGCAGCTCCTATTACTCATTTTGATGCTTCCAAATTCAAGACTCAGTTTGCTTGCGAGGTGAAGAACCTGAATGTGAATGATTACATTGACCGCAAGGAAGCTCGCAAGATGGACCGTTGTGCTCAGTTGGCTATGATTAGCGCGCAACAGGCTATTGAGGACAGCGGCATGGATTTGGACAGCGTAGACAAGAATCGTATCGGTGTCGTTTTTGGCATCGGTATCGGTGGTATTAAGACCTTCGAGGACGAAGTAACATATTATGGACAGCATCTGGAGGATGGACCTAAGTTTAATCCTTTCTTCATTCCTAAGATGATATCTGATATCGCAGCTGGTGAGATTTCCATCAAATATGGTTTTCATGGACCTAACTACGTAACTACTTCTGCCTGTGCTTCTTCCAGCAATGCACTGGCTGACGCTTTCAACCTCATTCGTCTGGGTAAGGCAAATGTGATTGTAAGTGGTGGTGCTGAAGCTGCTATCTGTGCTGTAGGTGTAGGCGGATTCAATGCCATGAAGGCACTGAGTACACGTAACGATGATCCTGAGCACGCCAGTCGTCCATTCAGTGCTAGCCGTGATGGTTTCATCATGGGTGAAGGTGCTGGATGCCTGATTCTGGAAGAGTATGAGCATGCCAAGGCTCGTGGCGCCAAAATCTATGCTGAGATGGTGGGTGCCGGTATGAGCGCTGATGCATATCATATCACTGCTTCTCATCCAGAGGGTCTGGGTGCTAAGCTCGTGATGGAGAATGCATTGGAGGATGCAGAAATGAAACCAGAGGATATTGACTATATCAATGTTCACGGTACATCTACTCACGTAGGTGATATTTCTGAAGCCAAGGCTATCAAGGACGTATTCGGTGAGAGTGCTTATAAGCTCAATATCTCGTCTACCAAGTCTATGACAGGTCACTTGCTGGGTGCTGCCGGTGCTATAGAAGCTATGGTATCTCTGCTCGCAGTCAAGAACGATATCATTCCTCCTACCATCAATCACACTGAGGGTGACGAGGATGAGGAAATAGACTATAAGATGAACTTCACCTTCAATAAGGCACAGAAACGCACTGTACGCGCAGCGCTGAGCAATACGTTCGGCTTCGGCGGTCACAATGCTTGTGTAGTATTCAAGAAGTATGCTGAATAGTAATTTTCTAGATAGAATGAAGCTCCCTTTCCGTAAGGATAAGGAGCTTTTTTCTTCTCTTTATCGTATTCTGGGATTCTATCCCCATCAGATAGATCTCTATAAACTGGCGTTGATGCACAAGAGTGTACTCAAGCGTAATGAAAAGGGCAAACCGCTCAATAATGAGCGACTCGAATTCTTGGGCGATGCCGTGCTCGACGCGGTGGTAGGTGATATTGTATATCGGCATTTTGAGGGTAAGCGTGAGGGATTCCTCACTAATACACGTTCCAAATTGGTGCAGCGTGAGACCCTTAACAAACTGGCGACTGAAATGGGAATTACACAGCTCATCCTTTCTTCTGGTCATTCCAATTCCCATAACAGTAATCTGGGTGGTAATGCTTTTGAGGCACTCGTGGGTGCTATCTATCTGGACCGTGGTTACGATGCCTGCATGAGATTTATGCAGAAGCGTATCCTCTCACAACTCATTAATATCGACAAGGTAGCTTATAAGGAAGTGAACTTCAAGAGTAAGCTCATCGAATGGTCGCAGAAAAACAAGGTGAACATGGAATTTAAACTGGTTATGCAGGCCAAAGACAAGAGCGGCAATCCACAGTTTAAATATCAGGTTTATATAGAGGGCGTTGCCTGTTGCATAGGCTTGGGGTATTCCAAGAAAGAAAGTCAGCAGCTGGCCTCCAAAGATACGTTGCAGCGACTGCGTTGTGAACCTCAGTTGATAGATGCAATCTTCGGCGCGAAAGGAAGTCGTACGAAGATGGAGGAGGAACCGGTGAGCGTTGCTCCTGATGTGACTGATGCTGAGAAGAATACAACGGAAGAGGCAACAGACAGGGCAGAGGCAGTAAAGAAAACAGGAACAGTAGTGGCAGAAAGCGGTGAATCTACGGCAGAGGAGTTTGATTTGTCTGATATAACCTCAACTCCTCAGGAACTGTCGCGTGATGATATCATCGCAGCAGCAGAGGCGGAAGCCTTCGGAGATGCTTAAATAATGTCAAAATCTTGCTACTTTACAAAAGTTTCAGTTACCTTTGCAACTTATAATAAAGTGCAATGAGCTTAACAAAGATTATACGCAAGGTTTTTGAACCGCGCCAAAAAGAGTTGGAACGGTACTTAAACGAGGGTGAGACGCTTCAGAGGGAGGTGCTTTCACACTTGCTTAGTAAAGCTAAAGATACGGAATACGGACAGTATCATCTGTTTGAAGCTTCGAAAAACTATGATGCGTTTGTAAAAAACGTACCCCTGAATACTTATGAGGAGTTGAAAAACGACATTGACCGTATGCGGCAGGGCGAAAGTGATGTGCTTTGGCCCGACCGTGTACGTTGGTATGCCAAATCATCAGGTACTACGAATGACAAGAGCAAGTTTATCCCCGTTTCTCAGGATGGACTGAAATATATCCATTATGCCGGAGGATATGATTCTGTAGCACTGTATCTTCGCAATAATCCCAATAGTAGGCTTTTTGACGGCAAGGCACTGATTCTCGGGGGCAGTCATGCACCCAATTACAACCTGCCTGATTCTCTGGTAGGCGACTTGAGCGCCATATTGATTGAGAATATCAATCCACTGGCTAATCTGGTGCGTATTCCCAAGAAGAAAACAGCACTGCTGGATGACTTCGAAATCAAGCGCGACAGGATAGCACGTGAGTCGATGAACAAGAATGTGACCAATATCAGTGGTGTACCTTCCTGGATGTTATCCGTGCTGAACAGGGTGATGGAACTGTCGGGCAAGACTCATCTGGAGGAAGTGTGGCCTAACCTGGAAGTGTTCTTCCATGGTGGCGTGGCTTTTACCCCATACCGCAAACAGTATGAGCAACTGATTACCTCGCCCAACATGCACTATATGGAGACCTATAATGCCAGTGAGGGCTTCTTCGGTCTGCAGGATGATCCCAATGACAAGTCGATGCTCCTGATGTTGGATTATGATGTGTTCTATGAGTTCATCCCGATGTCTGAATTCGGTACGGAGCATCCTACGGTTGTTCCGCTCTGGGCAGTAGAAACAGGTGTGAACTATGCAATGGTCATCTCTACCAGCTGTGGACTGTGGAGGTATGTGATTGGTGATACCATCCAGTTTACGCAGACCAATCCCTACAAGTTTGTGATTACAGGTAGGACAAGGCACTTCATCAATGCATTTGGTGAGGAACTGATAGTGGACAATGCTGAGAAAGGACTGGCATATGCCTGTGAACAGACCGGTGCAGAGGTACGTGAATATACCGCTGCTCCAGTATTCATGGACAACAATGCCAAGTGCAGTCACCAGTGGCTCATTGAGTTTGCCAAACCACCTCAGGACCTGCAGCAGTTCTCTGATTTGCTGGACAAGCGCTTGCAGGAGATCAACAGTGATTACGAAGCCAAGCGATTCAAGAATATCACCTTACAGCATCTGGAGATTATTCCGGCACGCGAAGGACTATTCAATGACTGGATGAAGTCCCGTGGAAAATTAGGCGGACAGAATAAGGTTCCCCGACTGAGCAACAGTCGTGAGCACATAGAACAGTTGCTGGATTTTAATCAAAAATAATGGGTATGGAAGCAGGTAATCGCCATTTATATCATCGCGCCTTGTTTGCCGTGCTCACCCTCGTGGTTACGATGGTGGGACTGGGCAGTTGTGCCCGTATGGGCAATCCCGACGGCGGATGGTATGATGATACGCCGCCGAAAGTGCTCTCTGCCGAACCAGCTGATGGTGGTACCAATGTCAAAAGCAAGAAGATAACCATCCACTTTGATGAGTTTATCAAGGTGGAGGATGCTACCAGTAAGGTGATTGTGTCACCTCCGCAGTTAGAGGTACCGGAAATCAAAGCAGAGGGCAAGAGCATACAGGTGAAACTGCTGGATTCATTGAAGGCCAATACCACCTATACCGTTGACTTCAGTGATGCCATATCAGATAATAATGAAGGTAATCCGATGGGAAACTATACCTATAGTTTCTCCACAGGTAATGAGATAGATACATTAGGTGTAGGCGGATACGTGCTCGATGCCAGTAATTTGGAACCAATCAAAGGTATATTGGTGGGACTCTATGATGACCTGAGTGATACCGTATTCAAGCATAAGCCCCTCATGCGTGTATCACGTACTGACGGCAGTGGCCACTTTATGATAAAGGGAGTGAAACCGGGCACATACCGTGTGTATGCCTTGCAGGATGCCGACGGCAACTATCTATATAACCAGAAGAGCGAGATGATAGGATTCAGTCATGCCACGGTGAATCCCCATTGTGGTCCGGATATCCGTCAGGATACGGTATGGCGTGATGAACTCCATATAGACTCAATCCGCAGAGTGCCCTATACGCACTTCTATCCGGATGATGTCACTCTGTTGGCATTTCAGGAGAAACTCACCGACCGCTTCCTGCTGAAGGCAGAGCGCAAAGATGAGCGCAAATTGGACATGGTGTTTACTTACGGAAATCCGCAGTTACCTGTCATCCGAGGTCTTAATTTCAATTCAGATAAAGCTTTCTGGGTGGAATCATCCCCTAAAAGAGACTCAATCTCTTATTGGATACGTGATACGGCGCTCATCAATCGTGACTCGCTCTCTATGGAGGTAAGTTATCTGATGACTGACAGTACAGGTACACTGTTTACTAAAACAGATACGATAGAGGCAGTGCCAAAACTGTCGTACGAACGGCGTATGAAGATGCAGGCCAAAGAGTATGAGAAATGGCAGAAGGAACAGGAAAAACTGAAGAAGAAAGGCGATCCTTATGACAGCATCATGCCACCTGTAGCATTGGAACCGAAATATAATGTGCCGGGTAAGATGAACCCGCAGAGCAAGATATATATAGAGATGCCAGTACCGCTGGCCAAATATGATACCGCAGCCATACATCTCTATTCACAGATAGATTCCGTGTGGTATCGGTCGCCATACTCGTTCCGTCCTGTGGCGGAAGGGAGCCGTACTTATATGATGGCAGCCGACTGGCGTCCGGGCACAGAGTACAGTTTTGAGATAGATACATTGGCCTTTACGGATATATATGGTCATACCTCCAAACCTTACAAGGCGGGAATTAAGATACGTGATGCCGAGAGTTACAGTTCATTGGTAGTGAATCTGAGTGGCGTGGCAGATACCGGTATCGTGGTGCAGTTGCTCAATGGCAGTGACAAAATGCTGCGGGAGGTGCGTGCCGTCGGAGGTGAGGCAGACTTCTATTATCTGGATGCCAATACCTGTTATCTGCGTGCATTTATTGACCGCAATGGCAATGGTATATGGGATACCGGCGATTTTGAGGCCGACAAGCAGGCGGAAGATATGTATTATTACCCCAAGAAGTTGGAAATCAAGGAGAATTGGGATATGACCATCAGCTGGAATCTCACTGCCACTTTGCGTTATAAGCAGAAACCGATGGATATCACCAAGCAGAAGCCTGATGCCAAGAAGAAACTGCGTAATCGTAATGCGGAGCGTGCCAAGGAAAAAGGCATTACCTACAATAATGAATGATGAATTAACAAAAAGAATGAAATGAAGATAAAACTGATCGTATTCTTATTTTGCATGCTGACGTCGCTGAATACGTCGGCCCAATGTGGCATAGAGAATAATGCCTTCAAGTCAGGAGAGTTTCTCTATTATGACTTACATTTTAATTGGAAATTTATTTGGGTAAAGGTGGGCACGGCATCCATGTCCACTGTAACCAGTACATATAATGGTCATTCAGCTTACCGCACCAGCCTGATTACACGTGGCAACAATAAGTTGGATAATATATTTATGATGCGTGATACCCTGCTGTCATACTGTTCCACAGGTCTGTCACCACTTTATTTCCGTAAGGGAGCGCGTGAGGGGAAACGTTACTATGTGGATGAGATATTCTATAGTTATCCACGTGGCAACTGTCACCTCTCCAAGCACCGCATAGAAGCTGATGGTACGCATAATTGGACACAGTCCACTTATAAAGACTGTATCTATGATATGATGAGTATATTCCTAAGAGCCAGGAATTTTGATATTACCAAACTGCATAAAGGTGAGAATATACCAATGCCTATCAGTGATGCCAAGGACTTGAGCAATTCCTGGTTGAAGTATCGTGGTAAGGAAAATTTCAAGATGGATGGTTCTAATGAGAAATATCGTTGTCTGGTGTTCTCGTTCATTGAGCGTGAAGACGGCAAGAACCATGAACTCATCCGTTTCTATGTCACAGATGATGACAATCATATACCAGTACGTCTGGATATGTTCCTGAGTTTTGGTTCTGCCAAGGCATTCCTTCGTGGTTACAAGGGTGTACGCAATCCGATGACGGCTAGAATCAACTAATCTGGAGATATCTTCATAAACAAAAATACGCATCCGTCAGGGTGCGTATTTTTGTTTATGAAGAAATTTATTATCTGAAGTTTGTTACTTCTGACTTTGATAATCGTTGAGCATCTTCAGATAGTAAGCCTTTACTTGGTTCCAATGATAATAAGGTGCTCTGTCTGTCTGTATTGGCAGCGTAGCCTCGCGCTCGTTGAGCAGAACCTTCACCAGTATATCTTTGTCTTTCTTGTTGCGACGATAGAATATCAACTGCAGATTGGCAGCCATCGGGAAGATACGGTAGTCAGCCCAGTCCTTGGTAATCAAGTCGTTCAGATTATCGGTACGGAGTCCGTATCCATTGATGTTCATCAGATTCACCAGAGGCATAATCATTGTGTCATGGCCGAATCGCATGGTGGCACCGGGGATATCCAGCAGCAGGCAACTGTCAGCCTGTTCGATGATTTTACGCAGCAGGAAGCGCTGACTGTATTGCTGGTTGCCCGACAGGGTGCAACCGGCATAATGGTAGTACCAGCTTGCATTGTTTCTGAGCCAGAAGTTGTATATCTCATCCTTATTGAATATATCAAAGAACGACATCTTGTTGTGATATTCCGTATTCTGAATATCACCTCCCAGTTGATAGAGGAGATAATAGAATCTATGAGCGGATAAATTCACAAACAGATTGGTACTGTCAGTAAACAGGGTGTGGTATATATTGGAGTTGATTGTCCTGCTTTCTTTAAAGGCATCCAGTTTGCTGAGTGCATCTTTGTCATTTCGCAGATCCTGGAGTGGTTTATCATCAGCACACATATACCAAAGGTCATGAGCACTGGCATCTGTGCTTACAGAGAGCTGCGGATTCATCCGTACCAATTCCTGCATTTCGTTGTCCATAGACAGGATGCAGCGTATCACCATGGTGCTGCGGGCATCCACATGAGCCTTGCCTGCAAATATCTCAGGGAAGTTACGTGCCATCCGTCTGGCAATATTCCGGTGCTGCTGAGCGCCCAGTGGTGTCAGTTCACCGATGCGATTGCGGGATTCCTCACGCATCAGCATCACATCCTTCAGCATCTTCTTGCCACGGGGAGTGAGTCTGCCCAATGAGTCGGCACGCATGAGCACACTTAATGGCTGGTCATAGTCGCGGTCTCCCAGCAGGAAGCGTGAACCATGACGGCCGTAGTGCGACATATAACAAGGTTTATAACCTTTGGGGGCCGGCGTGTATTTCACGCCTACTGGTTCTGGATAAGCATAATAGCATGATGCTGAGCGGTTAGGATTGGCATCCAGTTCCTCTCGGGCAGTCTGTGCATACAGCGTGACCGTGGTAAGGGTGAGTACCGCAGTGAAAATCAGTCCTTTCATAATTCTTCAGTTGTCTTGTAATTGTGCAAAGATACAATTTATTTCAATAAAACTTGAATAGTATTGCACATAATTTAATTTTTTGTGCGAAATGTTTTGCATTCCCATTGATTTTCACTACATTTGCATCTGTTTATAGTGAAAAATCAAAAACAACTTAAAAATATAAATACGATGGCTTATACACAATTGTCTGCAGTTGAAGCTGCGGCACTTATCAAGAATGGAGAGAACATTGCGCTTAGCGGTTTCACACCGGCAGGTGTGGCTAAGGCTGTAACTAAGGAATTGGCAAAAGTCGCTATCGCCGAGCATGAGGCTGGTCGCGAGTTCAAGGTGGGCGTATTTACCGGGGCTTCTACAGGTCAGTCAACTGATGGTGACCTGGCAAATGCACAAGCTATCAAGTATCGTGCTCCCTATACGACTAATCCTGATTTCCGCAAGCATGTGAATGCAGGTGAGATACCTTATGATGACCTTCATCTGAGTCACATGGCACAGGAACTGCGTTACGGTTTTATGGGCGATGTGGACTGGGCTATTCTTGAAGTATGCGAGATTGAGGACTTAGGTGATAAGTATCATGTATATCTCACGGCAGCCGGTGGTATTGCTCCTACGGCAGCCCGTCTGGCCAAGCATGTTATCCTGGAACTCAATTCATTCCATAATCCCAATGCCAAGTTTATCCATGATGTGTATGAGCCTCTGGATCCTCCTTACCGCAAACCTATTCCCATCATCCATGTAGGCGACCGCATCGGTGTGCCTTATGTGGAAATAGAGAAGAGCAAGGTGGTAGGCGTAGTGGAGTGCAATATCCCTGATGAGGCACGTGCCTTCAAGACCAGTGACCCTGTAACAGACCAGATTGGTCATTTCGTGGCAGAGTTTCTGGTGAATGACATGCGCCGTGGCATCATTCCGAAGACCTTCCTTCCGCTGCAGAGTGGCGTGGGCAGCACAGCCAATGCCATCCTCGGTGCACTGGGACAGGATAAGGATGTACCCGACTTCAACATCTATACAGAGGTAATCCAGAATTCCGTAATAGATATGATGCTTACCGGCAGGGTAAAGGATGCCAGTGCCTGCTCACTCACCGTCAGTAATGACTGTCTGATGCAGGTGTATGATAATATGGACTACTTCAAGCAGCACCTCACGCTCCGTCAGAGTGAGATAAGTAACTCTCCTGAGGTAATCCGCCGATTAGGTGTCATCGCCATCAATACCGCCATCGAGTGTGATATCTATGGTAATGCCAACTCTACTCATATCAGCGGTACCAAGATGATGAACGGTATCGGCGGCAGCGGCGACTTTGAGCGCAATGCCTTCCTTTCCATCTTCACCTGTCCATCCACAGCCAAGGGCGGTCTGATTTCATCTATCGTGCCGTTCGTGAGCCATCAGGACCACTCGGAGCATGATGTGAATGTCATCGTAACCGAACAGGGCGTGGCCGACCTGAGAGCCAAGAGTCCGATGCAGCGTGCCGAGATTATCATAGAAAACTGTGTTCATCCCGATTACAAGCAACTACTGTGGGATTACCTCAAGATAGCTAAGGGCGGTCAGACTCATCATTATCTGCCTGCTGCATTTGCCTTCCACGACACCTTGCGACGCAAAGGGGATATGCGCCAGACAGACTTCTCTGAATATATCAAGGACTAAAAGACTTTATATAATATGTAAGGAGGGCATACAGCGATGATTGTATGCCCTCTTTGTTTAAAACAGGATTCCTTGCAACAAAAAGAAAGTTATCTGATACATATTAGTATGCCTTGTATTCTCTAATCATCTATCTTTGCCGCCGTAATTAAGAACCTAATTAATATGATGATTTTGAGAAGATCTTTTTTGCTCACCCTTTTCCTGGTGGCAATGAGTCAAGGTATGCTATGTAGTGCGCAGATTCCACCTTCTGTACATGTAGAAGGACGTAATATTGTGGACACTCACGGCAACAAAGTGGTGATGCATGGTGTCATGGATACCCCGAATGCCTACTTCAACAGTAATAGGTGGGGAGCTTGTACGGATGCCAATATCCCGGCTTGTATCAACTACTTCAACCAACTTTTCACTGCGATTACTGATACGACGCAGGGAGCACATTGCACGGTGTTCCGTCTGCATCTCGACCCCTGCTGGACCAATGACCCTAATCTCAAAAGTGACGGGAAGGAAAGTGGTGAGGCCGATATATCGCGCTTCTCCAAAACACGTCTGCAGACCTATTTCACTTCACTCTATTGGAAAATCATTGCCAGAGGACTGCAACATGGTCTTCATGTAGTGGTGCGCCCTCCCGGAGTGTGTCCTAAATCCATCAGTGTGGGTGGCGATTATCAGAAATACCTCATGACGGTATGGGATGTGGTGTCCAGCAACCTGAATATGAAGCGGTATGCCGGACAGGTATCCATCGAGTTGGCGAATGAACCTATCGGTATCGTAGACTCCACCGGCAAGAGTACGGCGAGCGCCATGCGCGATTTCTTCCAGCCCATCGTCAATAAGATACGTGCCAATGGTTTTACGGGCATCATCTGGGTGCCTGGTACCGGATGGCAGAGCAATTACAAGGATTATGCAGCTTATCCTATCGAGGGCTATAACATCGGTTATGCCGTGCATGCTTATGTAGGCTGGTACGGTTGCAGTGAAGATAATGCCACCGGTGAGCTCTTTCTGAAGAACTTCACGGAATCAGTGCCTGTGGTGAAGACCAATCCTGTCATCGTGACGGAAATAGACTGGAGTCCCGAAAATCCCAATGCTACCGGTCACTATGATGAACACGGTAATTGGGTGCAGCCTAATTACGGTACCTGGGCTACCGGTTCCACGAGCAAATGGGGAAAGGCTTTCAAATATGCCAAAGACCAACTGGGAAATGTCTCTATGACCCTCACCGGCACAAGTGACCTGATAGATATAGATACTTATCTGAAGGAAGGAAAAGTAGTTGCAGCTTTCAATGCCAATCCGGAAGCCTGCGGAAAAGCCTGCATGGACTGGTATGCTGAATATGCCAAAGACAATTATGCCCGACCGGACTATACCAATGCACCTTCCAATCTCACGACAGACAGAAAGAGTTTCAGAAATCCGGTAATCACTGCCGACTTCCCCGACCCGGATGTGGCTCATCTTGGCGACACCTATTATATGTTATCCACCACCATGCCCCTGATGCCCGGTGCTACCGTACTGAAGTCGAAAGACCTGGTCAACTGGGAATACTGCGCCAACCCCCTGAAACAGCTGTCCACAGCAGATAAGTATAGTCTGATAGATGGAAAGAATAGTTATGCAGGTGGTATGTGGGCAGGTGCGATTACGGCACACGACGGTAAACTCTATATCCTTATCAATGGTAATGATGCTGGTGGATTCGTACTTTCCACTGATGATCCTGAAGGCAAGTGGGATATGAAGAAGTTGGATCGTTCCTATTACGACCCAGGCATGATATTTGAGGGCGACCGTATCTACGTGGTATGTGGTATAGGCAACTTGTCTGTCTGCGAACTGGATAAGGACTGGAACTTTATCAAGAGCACTACCGTCATCCGCGACAAACAAGGTCTGGAGGGCAGTCATCTCTATCATATCGGCGACTATTATTACATCTATTCCACCTATGGCGGTTGGCCTTCCGGTCAGACCATTTTCCGCAGCAAGACCATCACTGGTGATTACGAAGAGCGTATGCTGGTGGAAAAATGGATTAACGGTTCTGCCAATACCGTTCATCAAGGTGCCCTCATTGAGACCCCCACAGGTGAATGGTGGACCATGCTGATGGAAGATAAGGGTGCCATCGGCAGATTGCCGTCGCTTCACCCCGTGACATGGGCTGACGGTTGGCCTACACTCTGTAAGAACGGCGTGCCGCAGCAGAGTTACACGCTGCCCAATGTAGGAACCACCTACAGTACCACCACACTACCTACCAATGACAATTTCCGCACCTATACTTTAGGGAAACAGTGGCAATGGAATCACAATGCTCCTGATGGACAGTGGAGTCTGCTGGAACGTCCCGGTTACCTCCGCCTGTATACCTCCACAGTAACGGATAATATGATGCTGGCTCGTGGAACGCTTACCCAACGCATCTTCGCCTACTACAATACGAACTCTCCTTACGGACTGGACACCACTCGTCCTTCCATCGGTACAGTAGCCCTGGATGTACGTGGCATGAAGGCAGGTGATGTGGCAGGTATTGCCGTGCAGCAGGATCCTTATGCCATGCTTGGCGTGACACGGAATGATACAGGTAAATATAGTTTGGTATGGCGCAATGGTACGCTGACGAAAATAGACGATTTTACGGCACAGAGCAAGACGATCGATGATGTGAAGATAGATTCCGTCATTTATCTCCGTGCACAGTTCATCGCCGGCACCAGTGAGGCTACCTTCTATTATAGTCTCGACAATAAGACCTGGCAGCCATTGGGTGAGAAGACCACCTTACGTTATAACCTCTCCGTATTTGTAGGTGCCCGGTGGGCTATCTTCAATTATGCCACCCGTGAGACTGGCGGACGGGTAGACATCGACTGGTTTTCCACAGAGAATCAGTATGACGAATCCACGTTTGCACCAGCCCACTTTGAAGGTTACAGCAAAGACATGCTCACCATGAACAGTCTGACTTTAGCTGACAGTGACCAGGATATGGAAATCATGGTGGGTACAGCCAGTGACCTGCAACTCACAGCCACCTTTGCCGATGGGCATACAGAGAATGTGGCTGCGGCAGCCCATTACACCATCGATAGTCCGGAACTGGTCAGTATCGCCAACGGCAGAATCAAAGGACTGGCTGACGGCAGTGCCCATATCACAGCCTCTTATACAGACCCATTGGGCAATACCTTGCAGCAGACGTTCCGTGTCACCTCTTCCTTTTTCCCATGGGCATCACAGTTTATCACCACCAATCTCTTCGGTAATGGAACTTACAATGCACAACTTCATCAGTTCAAGCCCAGTCAGTGGGGACAGATGGGATGGGTATATCAGAGTGGTATAGACATGAGCGGATACAAATATCTGGTCATGACGCTCGATAATGTGCAGACCTGCAGTGCAGCGCTGATTATCTATACCTCCAGTTCTATCTGGGGCGACAACTATCGTGTGGATATAGGAAGCAGCAAGCGCCTAGTCGTGAATCTGAAGAATATCAAATATACCGGCGGCGATGCCGTGAAAGGCACTCCTATGGATTTGAGCAGCGTACGCATGGTGGCACTGTGGAGCAATGGTTCCGGCATCATCGACATGGCCGATGCCTATCTCACCAACAATGATGATTATAGCAGAGGTACGTCAACGGGTATTGAAGCGGTTTCTACGACAGATACCGATTTACAGCACCCACATCATATCTACGATTTGCAGGGTCGCCCTGTTACCAGCCCCTCACATGGAGTCTATATCATAGATGGCAACAAAGTATGGATTAAGTAAAATACAAAAAGAGATTGTAGTGATACTTGTCACAACGGCATCGTTTTTCTTTGGATTTTATTAGATAATTGAATTTTATTTCTTTGGATTTTTAAGAAAATGGACGTTTTATTTGTTTGGATAATAATATTTTCTTATTTTTGCATCAAAAATAAGACAGGTATGTATTATACAAGAATCATAGACCATTACTTGGCAGAATGGGCTTCACAAGGGTCGCATAAACCATTACTTCTACGTGGCGCACGACAGGTTGGTAAGTCGACGGCAGTGAGGCATCTTGCCGAGAGCTTCGACAATTTCGTTGAGATCAACTTTGAGAAGCAAACTTCCTATCAGCTATTGTTCAACGGTGATATTGACGTCCTGAAAATCGTTCCGCAGATAGAGGCTATAGCTAGCAAAAAAATCATTCCAGGGAAGACCTTGCTCTTTTTCGATGAAATACAGGCATGTCCTAAAGCCATTGAATCACTTCGATACTTCAAAGAAGATATGCCAACACTACACGTCGTTGCAGCAGGCTCATTGCTGGAATTTGCATTAGATGAGCTTCCTACCTTTGGCGTGGGGCGAATACACTCTATGTTTATGTTCCCAATGACTTTCGATGAGTTTCTTGTAGCCAATGGTGAACAAATTTTGCTCAATGCGCGAAACGATGCCTCATCTAATAATCCTCTGCCGGAACTATTATATCATAAACTGATAGGGTTAATGCGTACCTTTCTACTTGTGGGAGGTATGCCTGAGGCTGTCGCAAAATGGGTTGAGACGCATGATTACCTGGCATGTCAGGAAGTGCAGGATGACATTGTTGTCAGTTATGAAGATGACTTTTCCAAATATAAGAAGAAGGTAGAACCTGCTCTGCTCCGACAGACTTTGCGCAGTGCTGCCGTACAGATAACAAAAAAATTTGTCTATTCTATGGTCGCTAGCGGTAATAAAACCGCAGAAGTAAAGAAAGCTTTGGAAATGCTGATTAAGGCGGGACTTCTGATACCAGTAACTCATACTGATGCTAACGGTCTGCCTCTTGGCAGTGAATCAGATATGAGCTATCGCAAGATGCTTCTGCTTGACACTGGATTGTGTCTGCGGATACTGAATATGTCCACAGGTGATATCTCTGAATTGACTACTAAAATACTTACCGATGACATCTCCAACTTGGTGAACAAAGGGCCAATGGCCGAAATGGTGGCTGGACTTGAGCTTCTTCATTACCGAACACCAAACATCCGACATGAACTCTTTTATTGGATGCGACAAGCCAAAAATTCTCAGGCCGAAGTAGATTATATGACGAGTTACAAACAGGCTGTATTACCCATAGAAGTGAAAGCCGGAACCCAGGGTGGAATGAAGAGTCTTTGGATTCTTATGCGTGAAAAGGGTTTGCGCAAAGCAGTAAGAACATCATTGGAGAATTTTGGCACCTTTGATTATATTGATGAAGAGGCAAATGGAGCTGCACGCCATGTCGTCATCTGTCCTCTATTCGCCATTTCGCAGATAAATAAATTGCTAGACACGGATAGTCCATCGCAAGCAGAAACAAAATAAATCAGAATTTATTGCCATTTGTGGTCGTCGTCGTGTGGGAAAAACATTCTTGGTGAAGGAATATTTTTCTTATTTCACCATCGTAACTATCTGTATATCAACTACGAAGGAACCATTTTTCAAATAAGCATGTTCAAACATGCTTATTTGAACGATTTCTTGGAAGTTGGTCTCTCTTTGGATATGGATTACCTTTATTAATACGAGCACAACTGTTCGGTGTTAATACATGAGCATGATGCGTTTGTCGAAATCGCCGGATTTACCTTCTATGCCATAGATTTTCTTCAGAAGACGGGTTCTGGTAAGCGTAACTTCCGAGAAACTGCAATCAACGATGACCGAGACCTCCTTTGGCTTAAACTTTAACCTCGTAAGAATACAGATTCTGAACTCATGCTCTGTTACGCTGTAATTATTGAGCATCATATACAATTTGGGCAATTCTATTTTGGCGAATTTGGATAATTGTCCCCATTCCTTTGCTGATGGGTGAGTTGTTACATTTTTCAAGTAAAGCTGGAAATGAGCTTTTAAAGGCGTATTCTGAATTTTATCCTCTTGTTCTGCCATGTCCTTCATGTTCATTTCGCGTTCATAATCAAGTACCCGTTTCTGTAATTGGGCAATCGACTCTTCTCGTTTATCAATTTCCGAGTTTAGTTCTTCCTGCTTGTGCTGCAATAAATTATCCTTATCATCCAGCAGCGCCTGCCGTTCTTCCAGCAAAGCATACAGTTCCTGCATTTCTTGTTGAAGCAGTGTCTTTTCAGTTTCGTATCTTTCCTGTATCAAGGCAATTCTCTGCTGCATGATTCTCTTTCTCCTTGTATAGATGTAGTAGGAGATAAGCACCAGCAGGATGACAGTGAAGGTCAGCCCAAGCAACCACCTCTGTAATGATGCCGTCTTTTGTGCACTTTGCAGCGCATCAGCCTGATGCTTGCTATAATTGTAAAGCGACTGTATCCTCATTAATGTTGCAGCAGTATTATATTGGAAACTCGAATCATTGGCATCGTATGCCAGCATCGCATATTTTGCCGTAGAATCAGGTATCTGCATCTTATTGTATAGCATACTGAGTCCATGATAGGCAGCAACCTTCGTGTTGGGGTCATCCATGTAGTCCATACATTTCCGAAACAGATACTGTGCCGAGTCGTATTGGTTGACAGCCAGATAATACTTCCCTTTTATATAGTAGTACACTTCTTTTCCCCTTGTGACTTGACCATGAGAGAAATAGCCAGACTCCCTCTCGTATAAATCGAACAATTTCTTGGCTTTGGCAAATTCATGGCGCTGCAGCAGATAATCCATACAGTCAGCACTTATTTCGGCAGCTTGCTGTTTATATCCCCACTTTGTAAACATCTGCATGGCAGTGGAATGAATTTTCGCAGCTAATTCAGTTTTGCCTATTACTTCATAAGCAAATGCTTTCTGATTGTAAGCGGTAATGGCATCAATAGTATCTCCAGCCAGCCATGCATAGTGGGCAGCCAGGCCCAGTTCCCTTAGATTTTCCTTAACGAGAGTCTGCCCACTGAGTAAATCTGCTATCTGACCGTGAATACAGCAGAGCATCAAGTAGGAATTTTTATCTTTTCCAGCATATTCCGTAGCATCATTGAAGCAGTTGATGGCTGATGGAGCATCCCCCATGTCCCGATATACACATCCCAATAAATAATGAGCCATGAGCTTGTCATTATCCGAGCCGTGATGATCATAATAGGCAGTAACCTCCTTCATGATGCTATCTGAAGTAAAATCGACATAACCTTTATTCATCGCCTTAGCATATAGCAGATTGTATCTCATCCGCTGGGCCTTTGATATTT
>DAIRCP010000077.1:0-17502 GCA_036796635.1 Prevotella sp.
CAGAGCCAGCAGATTTACAGTCTGCCCCATTTGGCCACTCTGGTAACCACCCTTGTTTTCTTTTTGAGCCTCTTGTCGGATTCGAACCAACGACCCCGAGATTACAAATCACGTGCTCTGGCCAACTGAGCTAAAGAGGCTTTTCTTTGCAGCCATCCCCCTTGCGAAAGAACGACCTGTCGGAAAACGGCTGCAAAGTTAAGCATTATTTTTTAATTACCAAAACTTTTCAAGGTTTTTTTTAGTAATTGCGCGCTTTTTCCTTGAATTTCTGTAGTTGCACCCGCATCGAGTCCACACAGAGGTCTGTTGCCTCCTCAAATGTGTCTGCTGTTTTATCCACAAACAAGTTACTTCCCGGGACATCTACTGTCAGGCTTGCATTCTTATTGTTGGATGTTGCTGGCTTTACAACTTTTAATTGCACCTCTACTTTCTGTATATCTTCGTAAGTTTTTTCTAACTTGGCGACCTTCTTCTGAACAAACGCCTCTAACTGCTCGGTAGTGTCGAAGTGAATCGACTTGATTTTGATTTCCATAGTTACCTCCGTTTTTAATAGGGTTAAGCCCTAGGATGGGCATGTTTATAAATTCGTTTTAACTGTTCAAATGTAGTGTGGGTATAAATCTCGGTTGTTTCCAAGCTTTCATGTCCCAACAACTTTTGCACACTTTCCAGTCCTGCTTCATGATTGAGCATTGCCGTAGCAAACGTATGCCGCAGCACGTGCGGTGTTCGTTTTTTAAGTGTTGTGACGCGACTCAGGTTTTTCTTTACAAGATATCTCACCTGATTGGCATTCATTTTTGTCCCTTTGTCAGTCTGGAAAAGCTCTCTCGTTCTATAGTCCAGCGTAAGATTACGCACTTCTATATAATGTTGGAGTTCTTTCATCAGTTCCTCACCAAATGGAACAACACGTTGTTTGTTTCTCTTGCCAGTAACCTTCAATTGTCGCAGACTGAAGTCGATATCATCATCTTTCAGTCCTAACAGTTCAGAAAGTCGGATTCCCGTTTCGTAGAAAGTCATCAGGATTGCCCTTGCGCGCACATCCTCGAAATTCTCGCCCCATTCATCCTTGTCAAGTAGCTCATCCATCTCATTCTCACGAAGGAACTGAGGCAGAGGCTTACTTTTCTTTGGCCCTTTTACGGCATGAGCCGGATCTTTATCTACCAAGTGACGGGCCAACGCAAATCTATAGAAAGACCTCAGGGCACTTAGTCTCCGATTAATCGAAGTAGCGGTATTCCCCTTATCCATCATGGATTCCATCCAGTCTCGCACTATGTCAGAGTCGACCGACTCCCAAGAGAGTTGATTATCCATTTCCGAGAAATATGTCTCAAAGGCAGTTAAGTCTTTGTCATAATTTTCTATTGTCAGAGCAGAATAATTCCGCTCGAAACGCAAGTAGTCTAAGAACTGGTCTATCATCAACGTTGCACTTTTACTCAATTTTTTACCAGTATCAAATAAGCCTTTCAGCTCATCAGCACTGGTTTTCGGCAACGAATTTACGGAAATAAATTCAAACTACCAAATTTTAAGCGAAGAATTTTTATTCTTCGCTTAATTTCATCTTCTGTACGTAAACAGCGTGTTCCATTTTAAGGCGCTTCTGTACAGATGGCTTATCGAACTGCTGACGTGAGCGAAGTTCTTTCACAACACCTGTTTTCTCGAATTTTCTCTTAAACTTCTTGAGGGCCTTTTCAATGTTTTCGCCTTCTTTTACTGGTACAATAATCATTTTGTTTTGGTTTTAAATTTTAAATTAAACTTATGCAATTGGGTATACTTCCACAATATGCGGGTGCAAAATTAATACTATTTTACGGAACTCGCAAATTTTTGGCCATCTTTTTGTCATTACTGCCTCTTTTTTAATGAGTTAATGGCTTTGTTACCTCAGAAAGCCATATCTTTTCTTCATTAGTAAGATAGGGAGACAGAGCTAGATACACCCGATGATGATAGTCATTCAACCATTTCAATTCCTCATTTTCGAGCATGCTGATATCTATCGGCTCCATATCGATTGGGCAGAGCGTAAGTGCTTCAAACTGGAGAAAATCTCCGAACTCAGTTTTAATATAAGGTGTAATCAATAGCGTATTTTCTATTCTCACACCAAATCGCTGTGACAAATAGATGCCTGGCTCATCGGTGACAGTCATTCCAGCTACAAGCGGAGTAGGTTTCCATTCCATACGAATTTGGTGAGGTCCCTCATGCACACAGAGATATGCCCCCACTCCATGTCCGGTGCCATGCAGATAGTTAAGTCCCTCACGCCACATATATTTTCTGGCCAGCACATCCAATTGAGTACCTGTTGTTCCTTTCGGAAATTTCGCCAGTTCCAGTTGGATATGTCCTTTCAGCACCAACGTATAGATGTGTTTCTGTTCATCTGTTATCGGTCCGAGAGCAATCGTCCTGGTAATGTCAGTAGTGCCGTCTTGATACTGAGCACCGCTATCAAGGAGCAGCAGTCCTTCTGGTTTCAATATAGCATCTGTTTCCGCGGCAGCCTCATAATGCACGATAGCACCATGTTCCTGATAACCGGCAATTGTATCAAAGGAAAGTTCTCTATACAAAGATTGCTGCGCTCTCAGTTCGGTCAGTTTCTTATCAATGCTCATTTCTGTCTGACCGCCACGCGCGACAGCAGGTTTCAGCCACTTCAGAAATTTCACGAGAGCCACTCCATCTCTCACCATAGCACAATGATATCCGTCTATTTCCGTTTGGTTTTTCACGATTTTCATCATAGGCACAGGTGATTTACGGTCTACAATCTCTTGCGCGCGCACAATATTAAATAAGGTATAACTAGTTTCATCCCCATCCATCAGAATATTATAATCCGGATAATGCATCAAAGCCTGCGTCACATACGAATAGTCAAGCCAGTCTATATGCTGTTGTTTCAGGTATGCCCTCACCTCATTGCTCAATTTAGACGGATTGACGAACAGTGTGACCTTATCTGACGTAATCAACAGATAAGCCACAAAAACCGGTGTGCAATGGACATCCGAGCCACGCAGATTCAAAGTCCACGCGATATCATCCAGAGCAGACACCAGTATGCCGTCAGCGTGCTGCTTACGCAAGGCCTTTCTGATACGTTGTATCTTAGAGGCAGCCTCTTCACCGGAAAAATCGATAGGCTGTACCACCACTAGATTTTCCGGAATAGCAGGACGGTCTTCCCAAATACGGTCAAGTGGATCCAGATTAGTACGTACAGTGATACCTCCTTGATCCTTCAGGTCGGCTTTCAGTTCCATCACAGCATGATATGTACTGGTCATACCGTCGATAGCCACTTCCCCGCCGTTGATTCTTTCACCCAACCACTCTGGGATCGAAGGCGTACCATCTATTTTTTCCTTCATCAGACAATATTCCGTGTTATCCAAGAGTTGTTCGGCTGCCAGGAAATACCGGGAGTCAGTCCACAAGGCAGCTTCCGTCAAAGTCACGACAGCAGTACCCGCTGAGCCATCAAAGCCCGAAATCCATTCTCTGCCTTTCCAGTGCTCTGCGGTATATTCACTTTGGTGTGCGTCTGCCGTAGGGAAGATACAAGCAGACAAATGTTCATGCATCATCACCTCACGTAAGGCACATAATCTCGCTTCAATCAATGTATTCATCATACTTTTTGCAATTTAGACTTTGCAAAGATACACCTTTTTATAAATAATAACAATTTAAATGCGAAATAAATACGGGCAACAAATATTTTTTTGTTAACTTTGCAGTGCTTTGAATGTAGAAGCAAAACTCATATAAAAAATATTATAGAATTATGGCATTTTTAACTAACGAAAAATTGACCATTGTCGGCGCAGCTGGCATGATTGGTTCAAACATGGTACAGACCGCATTGATGATGGGTCTGACAGACAACATTTGTCTCTATGATGTATTCTCACCTGAAGGCGTAGCAGAAGAAATGCGTCAGAGCGGTTTCGACGGTGTCAAGATTACAGCCACTACTGATGTAGAGGAAGCATTCAAGGACGCAAAATACATCATCTCATCAGGTGGTGCACCACGTAAGGCTGGTATGACTCGTGAGGATCTGCTCGCAGGCAACTGCAAGATTGCAGAGGAACTCGGCAAGAACATCAAGAAGTTCTGTCCAGACGTTAAGCACGTTGTCATCATCTTCAACCCAGCAGACCTTACCGGTCTTGTTACTTTGCTTTATTCTGGTTTGAAACCATGTCAGGTTACCACATTGGCAGCGCTTGATACTACTCGTCTGCAGAGTGCATTGGCTAAGAAATTCGGTGTGATGCAGAATGAAATCAAGGGATGTGCTACTTATGGTGGTCACGGTGAGCAGATGGCAGTATTCGGCAGCCATGTAGAAGTTGCTGGTCGCAAGCTCATTGATATCATCGGTACATCAGAGTTCCCAACTGAAGAGTGGGATCAGATGAAGGTAGATGTAACCAAGGGTGGTGCCAAGATTATCGAACTCCGCGGCCGTAGCTCATTCCAGAGCCCAGCATACCTGTCAGTAGAGATGATTCGCTCTGCCATGGGTGGTGAGCCTTTCCGTTTCCCTGTAGGTACTTATGTAAAGGCTGGCAAATATGACCATATCATGATGGCTATGAAGACTGTCCTCAATCAGGATGGTGCTAAGTTTGAACTTCCACAGGGTACAGCAGAGGAGAATGCCAAACTCGACCAGAGCTATGAGCACCTTTGCAAGATGCGTGACGAGTTGGTAACTCTCAACATCGTTCCCGCTATCTCTGAGTGGAGCAAGATCAATCCTAACCTCTAATCATAGAGACTTAGATAAGTATAATAATAAGAGGGCTCACATCAAAAGATGTGAGCCCTCTTATTATTATATATTAGCGAGGCTACTTACACAATCTAGACTAGCTACTTCAGTAAATGCGGTTATTCTATATCAAAGAGGTTATAAAATCCCGTCATGACAAAAACTTTGCGGATTTCATCATTGATGTTCTTCACAATCACTTTACCACCTTTGGCCTGACTTGCCTTTTTCAAAGAAAGAAAAGCACGCAGACCAGAACTGCAGATATAGTCCAGTTTATCACAGTCCAATACGATAGTCTCATCGGCCTTGTCCATCAAAGGTTGAATATCCTTAGCCAACTGTACAGAGGCCAACGTATCAAGTCGACCTGCCAATGTGCCAGTAATAGTACCAGCTTCCTCTGTTATTTTAAAATCCATCATATTCTATATTTTTATTATGTGCAAAATTAAATAAAAAATTAGATACAAGGTAGAGATATTCATCTTTTAACACTATTTTGCCTTTTATCCTTATCTAAATGATTAACTTTGCAATACAAAAAAACAAAAGAAACAATATGGCACTAATAAAAAGTATAAAAGGTCTCACTCCGAAATGGGGACGTGATTGCTATTTCAGTGAGAATGCCACAATAGTTGGCGAAGTGACAATGGGCGATGAATGCTCTATATGGTTTAATGCCGTAGTACGTGGCGATGTTGCACCGATCACCATCGGGAATCGCACCAATGTACAGGACGGCAGTTGTATTCATGTCACTAATGGCACAGGTCCCACAGTCATCGGCAATGACGTAACCATCGGTCACAATGCCACAGTTCATGCCTGCACCATCCATGATGGAGCATTGATTGGCATGGGTTCCACCCTTCTGGACCATTGTGAGATAGGCGAAGGTGCCGTAATAGCTGCAGGCGCACTAGTACTCCAGCATACAGTGATAGGCCCTCATGAATTATGGGGAGGAGTACCTGCCAAATTCATCAAGCAGACACGCCCCAATCAGGCAGAATCATTCGGACAGCACTATGTAGCATATTCCAAATGGTATCTGGAAGAAGACGAAAAGGATTCATGAGCAGCAGTTGCTCATGAATCCTTTTCGTCTCAGTCAGATTATCAGTCTGGCTGTTTTTTTATTTTATCAGAAGTCCACCTTGAGGCAACAGTGTCACAACGGCCATACCCTTCTTGTTTACTTTCAGTGTACGCACCTCTTTCTGCTCTGCATCAGCATAGCACTTCACAGTTTTCCCGGCAAACATAGGTAAGTGGAGCGTCAGCTTCTTTACTTCTTTCGTACCATTCAGTCCTGCCACATACCAGTTGTCACCATGTCTGCGAGCCAGTACCACATATTTCATCGGGTATCCATCAATAAACTGCGTCTCATCCCATGTCGTAGTCACATCCTTCAGCAGGTCAATCTCAGTCTGAGGCAGTTCGCTCAGATTATTAGGCTGAATAGCTACACACTGGATATTAGACTGATTGATATAAGCAGCAGCTATCTCAAACATATCTGTAGTATAGCGCGGATGGCGGCTCTTGTTATCCTTACTGATGTATTTATTCATGATAGTGCCGCCCCAGTCCATGGCACCCACAGCATTGCGGCAGAAAGGATGCATTGTGAGTTCCTGAGCCTCCTTCTTGGCATGATACTCCGTGAAGAACACATTCTCAGAAGCCAATACAGCCTCACTGGCAGCATAGTTAGGATACATGCGTTCCCAACCTCTTGGTATCGTGCAACCATGGAATATCACCTGCAGTCCGTAGCGGTTAGCATCAGCCAGGATATCCTCATACAGTTTGATTGTCTCCTGCTTGTCACCACCGAAGAAATCCACTTTGATTCCCTTCACACCGATTTTCTGCAGCCACTTCATTTCTCTGTCGCGGGCAATAGCCGTGTTCAGACAGTTTTTGGGAGTCTGTGGCGCGTCATTCTCAAAACCGTTGGAGTTGTACCAGAGCAACAGGTTCACGCCCTTGCTCTGCGCATATTTGCTCAACTGTTCCATCTTGTCACGTCCTATCTGCGTATCCCAGAGTGCATCCACCAGACAGTACTCATATCCCATAGTGGCGGCCAAGTCGATAAACTTCACCTGATCATCATAATTCACAGAGTTATCCTGCCAGATAAGCCAACTCCATGTATATCTTCCGGGGTTCAGATTTTCTGACGGTTCATACAGTGGTTCTACCACATCGAAAGGCACAGTCGTCTCAACAATAGGTTTCAGCGTAGTACCTAGCGTTATCGTGCGCCATGGTGTACTGCCTGGCAACGAGAAGGCAGCCTCAGGATTGCCCACGCCATTATTTTCGCCAGCATCAGGGAAAGCTATCGTGTAGCCTTTGCCAGCCTGATAGTCGCTCAGATGCGAACCGCAATAATTACTTGTTACGCCGGTTTCGCTCACCAGAGCCCAACCATCGTTACCTATATGAAACAGGCAGGGGAAAGTATAACCGTGACCGAACTGCGACTTCACATTCATCGGTTCATCAGCCTTATATTCCTCCTCATAACTAGGTTTAGTACGCATCCAACCCGTCATCGGTCCTATCTGCGGACAGATGAATGTAGTAGTCTGCTCAGGGAACATGAAGCTGCTTGCCTCAGCCTTTATCACCACACATTTATCCTGATGCTTAGCCCCTTTGGCAGGCTCAGGCAGCGTGTATCTGTAAGCCACATCCCGATTAGACACCCTGAACTCAATAGTCATCAGTCCGCCGTCAGCATTAGCGTAGTCCAGCTGCAGTTCATTTGCATCATAGTGGATATTGCTCTGCTTCGTATTATGCATGACATAATCATTAGTAAGATGCTTTTCACGCTTATTCTTCAGAGTCAGCCCGGAAGTATAGTCACCGATATTCGTATTCAGTCCCAGTGCAGAAGGCATCAGCATGTTTTTTCCGTCATACGTCACCGCATAACTCACCTTGCCCTGCTCATCCGTTACATTCACCTTCAACTTACCATCCGGCGAAGTTACCATCGTCTCGTCAGCCAAAGCCCCTATGGTCATCATCAGGGCAGCAGCCATCCATAACATTCTTTTCATTGTTTCTTAATCACTTTAATTATTTGATTTGCTATCTCAGTCATACCCTTCACTGTAGGATGACCGTTTTTCTTGTCTATATTCTCCAGTTGAATCATCTTCACCCCATAATGTTGGCAGATCTGCGCCATTGATTCAGTCACATCCTGCTTGATATCACAGTTTGACAGCACGTAGATATCAGCCGTAGGATAGCGTTCCAGCAGATGGTCCATCAGATACGCCATAGCCGGACGGAAGCAATACATGTCAGCCCGTTTCCAGTCTTGGTATTTAAAATCACCTATAGGGGCATTAGCCCAGGCATCATTCGTACCACCGAAGACAAAGATGACATCAGGACTGCCCAGATTGTCCAGACGAGTAGTGAAAGAACGACGTGTATAGTCCTCGTCACGATAACCGGAATTGGATATCGTACTACCCGACCACGAGTTGTTACGTTCCAGTTTCCATCCCATGCGCTTAATCACCTGCATCCACCAAGTCTCACTCACGCGTGTAACATCCGTGCGCTTAGGGTCAGGATTCTTGGCGAAATACCATATTTCCATGGTATCCGGGGTAAGATATCCCTCAAAAGTAGAATAGGAATCGCCCAGTATCGATACAGACACCTTGCTTTGGGCCATTGACATCAGGCAAACAGTAGCCAATGCCATCATCATAAATAATCGTTTCATGTATTGAGTAATTTTGTTTCGAATTATTTTTGTTATATATAGTTACGTTTTTGCAACTGCAAATATACGCAAATACAAGAAACCTCGCAAACAAAATCGTATGAAAAAGATAGATAAGAATAGGATTGTGACAAAAACAAACTAAAAAAGAAACAAAAAGAAAAGGAAGGGCGCTGAAATCACTTCATGACCCTTCCAAAACTTGAATACATAAACTACCTTGTACGGGATTAATAATTCAATACGTTATTTAACAAATATCTTTATCATTCTTCCGTCGCTCATCTTTACTACGTTAACCTGACCCTTAGCAGGAGCATCCAGTTTCTTACCACCCAGGGTATAGAATACTTTAGCACCGGCAAGTTGTTCAGCCGTCACGCTATCGATACCTGCATAAACCTCATAAGCAGCCTTAGCCTTGGCAAGCAATTCAGTGATTGCCTTGTCTATAGCCTCAGTATCAATCTGAGAGTCAGCGGTAAGTTTCACAGCAATGAAATCGTTCTGAACACCGTTCTTCATTGTAGTAATCTGGCTCTGCAGACTTGTCAGTTCAGCAGCATAATCCTTAGCGATACCAGCATAGTCTTTGTTGATAGTAGCCTTTGCAGCATCCAGATTCTTCTGTGTTGCAGCTATTTCAGCATTGAGACGAGTGTAAGCAGCATCATTGGCAGCAACCTTAGCAGCATATTCCTTCTGGGCAGCAGAAGCATCAGCAAGCAACTGATAAATATCCAAATCGATGTCTGTCGTATTCACTTTAGAATCAGCCGTGAGCGCGATATTATTGTGGTCATTTTCCAATTGTGTCTTAAGCGCGTCAATCTTGGTCTGGATTCCAGTTTCTGTCTTTGTGAATTGGTCTGCGACACCAGCATAATTAGTCTTGATACGTGCAATAGCAGCATCCAGTTTAGCCTGTATATCAGCTATCTGGGCTGATAGAGTCTTGTAAGCAGCATCATTGGCAGCCTTCTTGGCAGCATCAGCAGCATCAGCCTCAAACTTCTTCTGAGCAGCTTGAGCATCAGTTACCATCTTAGCGATTGCAGTTTCGATGTCAGCTGTGTTAACAGTACTTTCTGCGGTCAGTTCTGTCTTAGCATTCTTGGCATCCAGATCCGTCTTCAATGCAGTAATCTGAGTGGAGAGGTCAGTAGCTGTTTTTGTAAATTGAGCAGCTACATCTTTGCAATCCTTAGCGATTGTAGCATTGGCAGCATCCAACTTAGCCTGAGCATCGGCTATCTTAGCAGACAGCGTCTTGTAAGCAGCGTCATTAGCGGCCTTCTTGGCAGCAACATCCTGATTTACTTTGTCTTGTGCAGCCTTAGCATCAGCAATCATCTTATGAATAGCAGTAATGATTGTCGCAGCATCAGAATTGACAGTAGCGATACGGAGGGTACCATCAGCCTTAGCTGTTTCGATCTTTCCGCTAAGCGTTTCAATCTGGCCTGAGATTTCTGTTGCTTTATCAGTAAACTGAGCAGCTACATCCTTATAATCTTTGGCAATAGCAGCATTAGCAGCAGCCACAGAATCTTTTAGATCAGTCACTACCTTTTTTGCAGCAGTATACTCGTCAGCCATTGCATTCTTCACAGCCACTTCAACCACATCACTAGTAGTATAATTCACATCACCATCACCTATCGTGAAATTAATGTCACCTAATGTTATCTTTGAATCAGCAGCCAAGGTATTGTCTGCCTTTACAGTAAAAGAAAACAAAGGACCGGAGGTACCAGAAATACCACTTGAAATAATTAATGCGACTACACCCGTTGTTGCATTATATGCAGGGATAGCACTACCAGCACGAGTTGCATCGGGGACAATTTCCTCCGGCACCATCGTCAGACCAACTGGCAATGTTAATTTTGCCTGCATACCAGTCAGAGCTGCACTGTTTTCCACTTGAAATTCCACCTTGTATGTATTACCAGGAAGAATCGAGAAAGTAGGATTTGTTGCAGTAAAATTCATTGTACCGTTAAAGGAAGACTTAATAGTAACTTTACCTTCTGTATATGTCACAGCAAGTTGATTGTTATCCACATCAGTCACATCTGAATTTACAATACTTACAGTACTGTTACGTACACTTGTGTTGGCTTTCACTTTAATTGTGAAGAGTTTACCTATCTGTGCAGCAAATGTTTTTGAAGAGAAACTGAATATTCCCACTCTGTACTGTTTACTGCTACTATCCAATGTACTCATTGTAATAGATTGGCTGATACTCGTATTTTTTACGGGTTGTGCACCTGAAACGATATCAAGTCCTTCTGGCAATTTAAAGTCCACAGTCATGGTTCTGACAGCAGTCTCATTTGCGAAATTAAACTGCAAGTCATATTCCTGCCCAGCCACCACATTAGTCAGGTCTCCCACAGACAGCACATTGCCAGCAGAAGCGTATGATGTAATGCCAAGCACAAACATCAGCAACATCGCTATTCTGTTAGCGGTCTGCTTTGCTATGTTGTTTATAATATGTTTCATAATTAAAATATTAATAGTTGAAAAAATGGAAGGTAGCGTCACGACATCCTTTCAGGTGTCGTGCGCACCTTTCATAATTGTTATTAGATCTTACTTCTTAATGACTTTCTGAGTAGAACCGTCACTGTTGCGGATAATGTTGATACCCTTCTTAATCTGGTTCATCAACTTACCACCAACGTTGTAAATCTTAGCCTTCAGAGATTCCGCAGTGCCCTCTACAGAGTTAATACCGGTAGTCTGACCGCCGAGTGTCATTTCTGTCTGCTGAGCATCACGAGTTGCAAAGATAATGTTAGAGAACTCAATCTGGTTAGCATCGAAGTTGCCTACTGTCTCAATATCAAGATAGAGTATTGCACCCTCACTACCTGTGAATGCGTTGTTAGCGATAGAAGCAGCGACAATACGTGTACTTCCGTCAACTACGCCTGTGAATATCTCATGATTATCGGCACGACTGGTGAGTGACTGTCCTACAAGTTTCATGTTACTTGGCAACTTCACATCCATCTGGTAAGCCACGTATGCCTTAGCATTCTTCAGATTAACTGCCACTCTAGTCACATTATTGCTCTCAGATACAGTCTGCATGCTCAGGCTTTCTGTTACATTAGGCAGATAAGCACTTGCTGGAGATGTCAATGGATCCTTTGCTGGATTCATGGTAAGATTTACCAACTTCACAGCATCAGAAACATTCAGAATACCGTCACCATTGATATCCAATACAGCGAATGCTGCACTTGATGCATCCGGCATCGTCTTATTACCGATTACATAGTCAATGAGCGTATTGAAGTCAGCTGCAGATACATTACCATCGTTATTGATGTCACCAAGCTGATTAGTATCGAGACTTGTTCGCAAATCATCAATTTCTTTCTGAATATCAGCTATCGTCTTCATCTTTGAAGTCAAATTAGCATCTGTCCAATTAGGTCTTTGATTCACAGGAGTCGGGAACTTATTAGCAATCTCTGCCGTAATACTTGAAATCTTTCCATTAAACTCATTCCACTTTGCAGTAGAATAAGTTCTACTATAAAATACAGCCATGGTCTTCTGTACATTCGTACTGAGATTATTCACGCTTGCATTGATTTCATTATATGCAGCATCATCAAGAATTCCATTCAGTTTTGTCCGCAAAGTAGCCAATTGAGCATCATCAATAGTATTTGATGTGAGTTCCACATTTGCCTTCTTCGTAGCAAGTTCCTGATTCATTGTAGATATCTGTCCCTCGATATCCGTCCAGTCATCTGTATATTTTGAAGATTTCCAGAATGTATTTGCATCAATATGAGCCTTCGCATTACTTTCGCTCTGTGCAAAGGCATCTATCTTAGCCTGAATCTCAGCAGCAAGTGCATCGCTGGCAACTTGAACCTTCTTCGCATTCTCAGCATTTGCAATAAGTGTATTTACCTCAGCAGTAATCAAATCTATCTTATTCTGAACTTTCTCCTTATAGTAAACGATAGAACCACTTACTTTTGCCACATATTGCTGTTCTGTAGTGATGTCGCCAGTTACGGTAATCGCCTCATCATTCACCTGTGCTTTCACATAGGTACTGTAATCTGCCAAAGCAGCCTTAGTAGCCAAGTCAGCCAACTGTTTGTTCAAATCGCCGAGGATAGCAGCATCTGTAGGAGCTGGATTAATAGTTGCCAATGTTGTACGAACAGTAGATACACGTGCTTCTAGGCCAACCAATGCATCTGGTGCATTCTTAGCAGCAAGAACTACCTTGCCCAAAGAATCTGTCACATCAGTTATCTCTTGCTTTAGTTTAGCATTAGCCAATCTTGTCGCATCATCCAACTTCAGGAACTCTGCATTCAGTACATTAATATCACCCTTCAGATGAGTAAACTCAGTAGTGGTAGCTCTGTCTACGATATCATTTACCTTAACCATGAAGTTTGTCTTGAAGGTATTAGCCTCTGTTACAGGAGCTATACCTGTCATCAAGTAACTCTGGTTGGCAGTCGTCTCCTGATCCTTCAGTTCTTTGGTCAAAGCCAATATCTCTGTTTGGAACTGCTCAGCGATATAGTAACGGCTTATCGTATCAATTGCCAGATTGAGAGACTTATCCAATCCACTATATAGAGCGGTAACGTTTGCCTCCTGTTTCTTATTGTTGCTCAAATTGTCTACGCCAGTACGAACTGAGTAGTAATTCGTGAGTAATGCTTTGATAGCATCATGGTCAGCAAACTGTGTTGACTGAGCAAGTGAAGCTGTACGTTTGTCTACGGCAGCAGTCAATGTCGTCTTTACATTACTGTTATAATCTGACAGGAATCCATCTTTAGTAGACTGGGCGACTTCCAATGCATTGATAATAGCGATATCCGAAGTATACTTTTCCTGTGCCTTCTGTATCTGAGGATAGATATCAGCATCTGCGGCATTATTCTTATCAGCCGAAAGCATGGCATCAAAGTTCACCAAGTTAGCCATCGCATCATCAAGAGATGACAACTGCAATTGATCTGCACTTGTCAAAGCGTTATTTGCCTCATTTACATACTTTTCTATATCACTGAAGGCATTATTCTTAGCCGTACTTGAATAGCTGGAAATGTCTGTCTTAGCAGTAGCCAATTTTCCTTCGTAGCCAAGAGTCGTCCATGCATTCTTGGCATCTGCCAAAACACTGGTCTTGAAAGTTGTAAAGAGAGCATCCAAACCACTCTTCAAATCTGAAGCCTGTTTGTAGTAACCTTCGTTGGTTGCTTTATTAGAATCAAAGAGCATACCCGGTGTTGCCTGTGCTGTCAAGAATGCTTTGTCTGCAGCTGCTTTCAGTGTATTCATATTCTGAGTGTACACACCTGCAAAGAGCTGACTATTCAAATCTGGAGAATTAGCATAAATGTCATTAACTACATCTTGCAATTTCTGAGTCTTCAGACTCTTGTACACATTGATGGTATCTACATAATTGATAAATGACTGTTCTGCCTGACCCAACATCATATTGAAGTCGTTGTAACGGGTCTGGTTGTCAGCCTGAATCGCAGTGCTATAACCTGCCTTCTGGCGATTCAGTACATCATTAATCTTAGCAATCAACTCTGTCTTTTGTGTCTCCTCCAACGTAAGAGCTGTAACAGGAACAAGTTCTCCCTTATTATACAGAGCACTAGCATCACTGTTATATTTAGCCATATCAACCTCATTGATGGTCTTCAATTCTGCCTGATATTCAGCCTTCTTTGTAGATTCATCTGTACTTGAAATAGTGTAAGAGACATCATTCCATCTTGTCTGGATAGTATCCTCATATAACTGAACAATCTTGTAATTATCAAGATTCTTCTTAGCATTACCAGGCTCGAGTTTGATTGCCTTTATCAATTCTGTCATTTGTGCAGTAAGATCCTTTTCTACACTTTGGCAGTCACGGGCAGTATTTCTAGCAGTTACTGTTTTGCTGATTTCATTGTACTGTGTCATATATGTGCCACTGGCACCCAACAGTACATCAGCATAATAAGTTTTACCTGCAACAGCATCATTGGTCTGGCAAGCAATCTTTGCGTTTGAAATAGCTGTCGTCACATCACCCATAGCAGCTACAAGAACTGCATAAGAAGCCTTATTCAAATTGAATTTGGCCTGTTCTGCCTTAGCTGCGTCTACATTGGCTTTAATTCTACCAACGATTACGTCATACTGAGCTTTCAATGTACTATTCCAGTCTGCAACCAATGCGAGATTTTTATAGGAGGCTACAGTAGCATCATCCAAGGGTTTAACCAACTTGCCGATGGCTGTCCATTCGTCTGTAAATGTCTTGTCAGCCTTCACATCGGCATAATTTGTAGCCACATCAGTCTGTGCATCGCTTATTTGCTTTGAGAGAGTAGCCACCATACTTGTATAGTCAGCGTCATAAGCAGCTTTATTTTTCTTGCATTTATCTGCATATGTCTGTGACTCTTTCACCTTTACAAGGATCGAATCCAGTTTCTGCGATGCTACAGTCAGGTTAGCAATCACCTTAGTATAGGTTCCATCAGCATCCTGAGCTGCCTTATTATCATTGTAAATTTTAGTAAAGTCACCAACTTTTCCTACTTTCTCATTATAGTCTGCCTGAAGTTTTGCGATAAAGTCCGAGCCATAGACAGCAGCTGCTGTCGAAGCAGTTACAGGAAATAATTTAGTAAGAGAATCATTCACCTCGGTGATTTTTGCCGATACAATAAGATTCAGTTCTTCGCGCTGCTTCAACTGCAATGTCTTGTTGAATGCAGCCTGATCGGTATCTATCCCACTCAGATATATCTTCAGATTGTCACCTGTATAATTATCAAGAGTAGCATCTGTACCGATAGCCTTTAATGCTGTATAATGAGGTGTATCCTTCAGTTTCAGAGCATCAGATATTTTCTTATCGTATGCTTCTTTCTCTGTTTTAAGCTTGGAAAGCTGTGTATTGTAGGTATCTCCAGTCTTTGAATAATCTGTAGGATTAGCTGCTGCCACTGTGGGATTTGCAGTCAGTTTTGCTGTAATCTGCGAAATTGCATCTGCATATTTCACACTATTAGCATGGGCAGCTTCATATTTAGCCAAAGCGTCTTTTGCATCAGCCAGATATTGTGCAATCTTACTCTTAATAGTAGTCTGATCTGTGGTATAAACATAACCCGATTTTGTCCGGATACCATCAGCTTGCTTCTCTGCAGCAGTAATCAGGCTGACAATACCTGACGTCTTGTCGGTCTCTGTTGCGGGCCACATGGTACCACCGTTATATACCTTATCTTTAGAGATGAGGCTGTTTACTGTATTCTTTGCTTCCTTATAAGTCTTGCCTGACAGTTCGTAGAATGCATTCTCTGCATCTACAAAGCCCTTCAATGTGCTTATAGAATCAGTATTGTTGGTAATCTGAGTGCTGATGTTGATTTTGGTATTATTATTATTGGCAGTCTCAACAGCATTGGTCAGATTGGTAATCTGTGTATTGATTTTAGTTTTATCACCATTAAAAACCAACATTCTGCCACCAGTGCCTGTATCCGCTGTGAGATAACTGTTTGGTTTAATTGCATTCAGAGCAGTTGTCAGAGAGGTCACAGCTGTTGTGTTGTTTTGATAAAGTGTCTGCAGTTCCTTTGCCGGAGTGATATAGTTTGCAATAATAGCATCAAACTGATTCTGTGTTGGCAAAGCAGCTATTTCAGTAGCCACATCAGCTGATTTCAGCGTATTTGCATCATAAGCAGCCTTAGACCATGATTCCACCTTAGCGGTCTTCACAGCCAACTGGTCTAGTTCAGCCTGGGCTGCAGTGAGCCATTTGCTATAAGCAGTGCCACGCAATACCTGTACAAGCTGGTTCTGTACGTCTATATAAGAAGCTTTTCTATTAGTAACCTCAACCATTATCTGATTATAATAGCCCAATACAACACTTACCTTATTGGTTAAGGTTGTAATAGCGCTACTGATACCTGTCAAGGTTTTACCAGTCAACTTGTAGTCGAAGGTTGCAGCTGTATTTGCATTGAATGCTGCAAGAGCATCAGCCTTGAATTTTGTAATACTTGTAGTAATTGCATCAAATTCCGACTTAACCAGTGCATCCGTACTGGCATCAACAGTAGTTTTCAAATTTGCATAAGTACCATCTTCAATGGTCTTTATATTTGCTAATGCTGCTTTATAAGCCTCATTATTATCGTATGTAGCCTGCTTACTTGCAGCAGTTGTTGCGATGGCTGCAATATCAGTAGCCAACTTGCAAGTAGATACGGTGGCCAGATTATTGTTTACATAATCCTCATAAGTCATAGATGATTTGATAGCATCTATCTGCTTAACAAGCAAACCTAAAGCTATCTGATCATTGTTAAGTTCTGTCGCGCCATAAGTATAAGTATTCTTAATCTTATAAGACACCTCTGCGGCCATCTTTTCCAATGCGGCAATGGGTGCTGTAAAGTTAGAAGCATCAAAACTGAGGGCCGCTCCGGAAACGATATAAGTCTTTCCTTCTACAGCAGGTTTAATACTTACTGTTACATCTGTAGTTGCAGCAAGTGTAAATTCCACTGATGCTGCTTGAGATTTCATCGCATCAAATGTAATAGTCTTACCTCCTACGGTTACAGTTACCTTACCATCAGGATTCGCAATTTTCAAATTGAAAGTATAGTTGCCTGCAACTCTACTGCCAAGATTCAAAGAAATCTCGCCTTTTGACCAAGTCACTGTATCCTTGGAGATTGCAGTTGCACCAGTCCAATTACTGTTGACTACAGCACCGGTGATAGTCTGTCCGTCTGCTGCATTGCCAGCTAATGGCATAGCAGCTAGAGCAGCTAATGAGTAAATAAAACCTTTTCTCATAATACAA
>DAIRCP010000078.1:0-17472 GCA_036796635.1 Prevotella sp.
GGTTATTTCTTTTTGTATCCGCATTTCGGGCATACACCGTTTTCATCCAGTGCCACGCCACAGAGAGGACATCTGTCGATAGATTTAGTTGTTTCGAATTCTGCTGATGCTGCATTTACACCACTGGTAAATGTAATCTTGACAATGTTCAGTTTGTCTTTCAGCAGATCATACACAATCTTGATCATACCCTCTACGGTCATAGTCTCCTTCGTCACCACCAGGCGGCAATCCGGATAGGCTGTGCAGAGTTCTGTCTTGAAAGCCTCACCCTTCATCTTGTTCTGTGGGTGACCGTTCTTGATGCCCTGCTTCTCATATACATCAAGGATAGCAGGCAACAATGGATCATCTTCGCGCAGGATGAGTGCATGATCGAAATTGCGGATCACATCCCAAGCCACTTTCTTGATTTCATTACAAGGATAAACCATGTTTACTCCTTTTTCTACAGTGTCCTCTACTTCGATAGTTAAGATACCGGTATGACCGTGAAGATACTGAGCCTCACCCTGGAAGCGGAAGAAACGGTGAGCATACTGAATGTCGAATGTTGTTATACTTCTCATAATCGTAAGTTTTTAAATGATTAATAATCTTGTTTACGGTTGCAAAGATAAACTATTTATTGATAGACTCCAACAGAAAAAATTTATCGGCTCATTGATAAAATCTATATTTCCCCATCCACTATATCAATAATAATGTGTATCTTTGCATCAAAAGATATCAGCTTATGACACTACAACAATTGGAATACCTCATCGCAGTAGACCGCTTCCGCCATTTTGGCAAGGCTGCCGACTATTGCAACGTGACCCAGCCCACACTGAGCGCCATGATTCAGAAACTGGAAGAAGAACTTGGCGTAAAACTGCTGGACCGCAGTCTGCATCCACTAGAACCTACCAAAATAGGCCAGTTAGTGCTGGAACAGGCCAAAAAGGCACTGCTCAGTTCCAGACGAATCAAGGATATCGTGAGTGAGCAGAAAGATTCGATTGAGGGCACATTCAATCTGGGTATCATCCCCACCATTGCCCCCTATCTCATTCCCCGTTTTTTCCCTCAACTGGCCAACAAGCATCCGGAAATGGATGTGAGAATTACGGATATGAAGACTGAGGATATCAAGGAAGCCATCCGTAAAGGTGATATCGATGCCGGTATTGTGGCGGACCTCGACGGCATGGATGATTTCGAAAAGACGGGTCTGTACTATGAGGAGCTCTTCGTATATGTATCTCCGGAAGATAAACTCATCAGTTATGATAAGATCAAGGATAAGGACCTGAACGGAGAATTTCTCTGGCTCTTGGGCGAAGGTCATTGTATGAGTCAGCAGATGCAGAAGTTCTGCAATCTGAAACATGCCGAGAGGAGTGAGCGTGCATACCGTCTGGGTAGTCTGGAGACTTTCATGCGCATGGTGGAAGGTGGCAGAGGCGTGACCTTCATCCCCGAATTGGCCGTGAAACAACTGACAGAAGACAAGCGCAAACTGGTGCGCTCCTTTGCCATTCCCACGCCCACAAGACGTGTCATCATCATTACCCGCAAGAATTTCATCCGCGAGTCCCTTCTCAAGTTGATTACAGGAAGCATCATGAAATCAATCCCAGCCGATATGCTCAGGCAGAAGCCCCATCAGCAGAAGGTGTAAAGGATTATCTCGTCTTCCCTGTTAGGTTGTCATTCCTCCCGATGAGGTTGACATCTATAAATGTTACTTTTGTTACTATAAGACATATGGCGCTGGACGCGCAATCACATCGTGGAAAAAATGGGAAATAACATTTATAGGAAGGTAGAATAAAAAAGAGGTCCGCAGTTACTGACAACTGCGGACTTCCCTTTTTTATCTGTAAGACTTCCTTTCGTATTTTATACTCCCTTCTGGCATTGGCGGAACTGTTGCAGCATATCACACTTGGTGATGTAGGTGGAAACCTGGGTGCGGTGTGCATCAGCGAAGCTGGCGAGACGGAGCAGATGCTTGTACTGTGATGACTGTCGATTGATGACCAGACTGGACTTGTCTATATCCTTGGGATAGGTGAAGTGGGAGGCGGTGCGGTCTATATAGACTTGGGTCTTGCCATTGTCACCGGGATATTCCATGCGTGATTCATACCACGGTTCGGCGGGTATCCATGCCAGGGCGTAGATGCTCTGCTGTTGCTGCTGGAAAATGGCCGACTGCGCACTTACTTCCAGATAATACTGGGCTGCGGTGAGGAAATCCTTGGTCTTGGGACGGATGCTGTCGCTGCAGCTCCATGAGTCCTTGGTGAGCCACCAGCAGTCGCCGCAATAGGAGGCCTGGACGTATCGCACTGCCAGACGGTAGGCCATATTCTGACGGGCGGTGTCGTTGGCGATGGTATAGGAGGCTTCCAACTTGTTCATCTCTTCAGCAAAGGCCAGCTTGGGATTGACGGTCATCTTCTGCAGTTGCTTGAGGGCATGCAGACTGTCGCGTACGGCATCGGGGGCTTTGAGGTCGGCAGGTGTCGCCTTGACGAGCGTTTCCTTGCCATAGACATTGCTGTGCACCCAAGCCTTCTTGTCGTAGTTCCAGTAGTCCTCGCTGTTGCGCTGGTTGAGGAACCAGGGGGCGATGTTCCATTTGCGGTTGGCCATGTACCAGGCGATGGACTGCTCGCGGAGATAGCTCACGGGCACCTGACGGAGATAATCGGCGGCTTCGGCGAAGCGGCCTTCTGCCAGCATGTGGGTGCCGATGTTGTCATTGTAATAGTTGCTGTCCAGGAAACTGTGCTGGAGTACCCAGTGCTCAAAGACATTACTCGGACTGGACTTCATGAACTTCACGTCGCGGATGATTTCATTGGCACTCAAGGTGTCGATATGATCCACGAAGAGGTCGTTCATATTGTTGGCGGAATCGTATGTCTTGGGGTGACCGATATTCGAGGGGTTGCTGGACCAGTTGGGGAACTTGATGTCGGCGAGCAGAGCGGTGACCATCTCGGGGCGACCTATCTGCCGATATTTAGGGATGAGTGCCAGATAAATCACGCGGTCCATCACATCTCCGTAATATGGGGTCTTGGCGGCATTGGTGCTGAGCCACTCAAACTCCTTCTGCAGGTACTGACTGTAGGCATCGTCCATGCTGGCAGGTGCCACGGAGCAGAGCAGGCGCACGCAGCGGGCGCAGTTCTTCATCGTCTGTGTGCCGTCCATCTTCATTGCCTCGTCCATCGTCTGCAGAGCATTGCCCTGATGATAGAGGTACTGCAGCATACCCACGGCGGTCTGCCAGAGGATGGGGGTGCGGGTCTTCTTGGCCTGTATCACACTGGATGCAAAGGCGATGAACTCATTCACCTCCTGCGGGGTGGTCTCATGATAATCGGGCATGCCGATGCGATTCACACCTTCGGGTTTGGAGTCGAGCGTCTCCTGAGCACTGTTTACGAAGTACTGTACCAGGTAAGGCAGCGGGGCTGCATTGGTGTCTTCGGCATAGATCTGCTTGATGCCCGCGAGGTTGCGGTAGTGATAGAGGCCGATGTTGATGCTGCGCCAGTCCTGCTGCTGTGCATAGATCTCCATGGCATCATGGCGCTTGCCGCTGTTGAGCAGGGCACCAGCATAGATATTCTGCATCATGTCGCGATAGGGTGATGCAGGCAACTTGCTGGCGGTCTGCTGCCAGAAGAGCAGGTTGTCCTGGTGCTTCTTGAGGATGATGTTGCAGCGCATGCGGAGCAGGGCATACTGTGCGCTGAGCCTGCTGCCGCGATACTGACGGGCGGCGGTGAGCACACGGAGCAACTGCTGTCTGCGCTGGAGCAGTTGGGCTTTGGTGGGATAGTCCCAGAGGTTGTCGAAGGCATGAGCCTGGGTGAGGTAATTATTCAGCACCTGCGTGTAGGCAGTCATCTCCGTATCTGCCTTCTTGCGGGCAGTGAGCTGGATGGCCTTGGCGTAGGAACTGTAGTAAGAATCCGCCTTGTCGGCTGTAGGTTTGATGCCCGTGTACTGAATCCAGAAGGGTGAGAAGTCGGGCTGATAGGCATAACCGGTCACGCACTGTCTGCCGAATACATTCATCATGTACATATTGTGGGTGACAGCTCCGAAATAGCAGGCACTAGCGGGCAGAAAGGCTGCAGCCAGCAGTGCTGCGACAATAAATTTCTTCATAATCTTGTGATTTAAAATGGTTTAGCATATAAGGACTCAGGTCGTAAAGTATCACTTCACGGCTGGTACCTGTATATTGGTTGTTTATATTTTCTTCTATGGCCTGCTGCGTATCGCGGAGGTCGCTCCATTCGGGCTGACGGGTGATGACGGAGTCGTGAGCGCGGTCTATGGGCCACTCATCTTTCTGGCGTATCAGTCCGAGGAACCTGCCGCGGCGGGCGAGCAGCTGCATCCTGAACACGGGATAGGCGGTGGCGAGCGGCAACTTGTACTGTGGCAAATAGCGCAGATAAGGTTTCACATCGCGGAGGTCGAGTATCGGTTTCCGGCAGTTGAGGTCGGTGATGTCGCCTGTGTTATAGACCATGAGTGCACCGCGGTCTATGGGCGGCACGGGCATGGACAACTGATGCAGGCGGATGGTGGTGGATAGGCGGATGTGCTGTGCATGTGCCAACTGCCGCAACTCACTGAGGAAACTGAAATAGGCAGACTGGGTGGACTTGGTCCAGTCGCAATCTATCTGTATCTCGCGGACAGGTGCCACGGCATTGGTGGCAGACATCTGCCGGATTCTGCGGAAGACGAGTGCTGCCAACTGGGGCTGCGGAGAGCGGAAACAGGAGTTGACGATGAAGACCACGGGAATGATATCCACGTGCATCGCCCTGCAGCTGTCGACGGAGGCATCGCTGAGCTCAAAGTCCACCGTGGCATTGGGCATGGGTGAACTCATGGTGCTGCCGGCATCAGTCTGCGCATCCACCACATCGAAGTAGCGCAGATAGATGCGCCGGATATGGTGCGTGCGGATGAAGCAGGCCTTGGCGTGGTCTATGCGGAAGGTGGTGCTCCAGTAATACACGGAGCGCACGGTATTCCCGGGATGCGGGCTGGAACCTGTGCATGATGAGCAAAGAAAGCAAGAGAGCAGAAGGCATGACGGGAGTGCCATGCAGAGCAGTAAAATCCAGAGATTACCTATTCCGACCGTTATTATATTCCTTTGCCAAAATCGCATTTTCATGATTCTATTAAAAATTGGCGCAAAGATAGACCTTTCATTTGGAATCACCAAATATTTTCGGGGATATTCTGTATTTATATACTTTCCGAACAAAAAAAACGCCCTGGACATCACGTCCCAGGCGCTTCCACTTTACTATTTATTGCCCTTGTACGGGCCAAAAATATCTGATCGCTATCAGAAATTTTTAAAAAATGTATCTTTAAGAGATGACGTTGATACGCCAACGCTGATCTTTATGCTTGATGACGGTGTGGGCTTCTCCTTGGAGGAGCATTGCCAGTCGGCCGCTGGCATCAGTCTCGCCCACTTTGGCCATTTTGTCGCGCTTGTCGCGGATGGAGAGCCGTGTGCCGTTGAGGATATACAGATAGATGCGCTTGTCATTATTGAATGAGATGGCAAAGCGGTCATTCTTCTCATTGCCTTTATACTCGTAAGTATAGTCCATGATTTCCTCGAAGGGAATGTCGAGTGCTCCGCTTACAGCCTCGCCCTGTGCATTGCGGATGGTGAGGCCGATGACGGGAACGGACAGGGGCAACTGGAAGGTATGGCCCGTCTGATGGACGGTGAGTTGTGCAGTGAAAGTCTGTCCGGCAGCCAGCAGGCTGTTGTCTATCTCAAATCCACGGTCGGTCTTGGTGGCCCCCGGAATGGTAATCTCGCCGAAAGGCCAACGGAAGGAGATGACGGTGGTATGGTCATTCTGATCTTCGAGTCTGGCAACCCCCTGCGGGTCCACACCCAGATAAAAGAGGTCTACGGGGCGCAGTTCCTCATCTCCGTCGCCCAGTACCTGTGCCTGGATAGCTCCGATGGGTGCATCATCTTCCCAGTCTTCCGCACCCTGCTGGCGGAACACCACAATGCTCATGGGTGCTGTGCGGCGCTCAGCATCGGATTTGCAGCGGAAAAACTGCGCATATTTGGGGAAGTAGATGGGAGTACCTACACTTGGGTTGTAACTCTCGGGCTGATAATCTATCTCCGTCCAGCCTGCGTACTGGATGTCGTTATCCTTTATCTCGTCTTGCATTTGTAAAAATAATGTAACTTGCTCTCGCGTTATTTGTGAAAAACGGATGCAAAATTACAAAATTCTCCGCACATCTGCAAAACTTTTCAGAGGATTATTTTTCGGATGTTACGGCCGTCACGGACGATGTAGATGCTATGGGAATGGGCATCTTTTTGAAAATCAGCCAGTTGACCGAGGTACATACCTTGTAAATTAAATACTGAAGCTGTAGGGGCGAATGTATCTGTGGCAGTGATTTGTGCAATGCCAGTGGTGGCTCCGTATTCATAACAGCCCAAATCGGGTGCTGTACCTATATAAGTGATGCTGTCCAGCAGCTGACCGGCATCAATCAGTTTGCTGGTAGACTTGAGATGCAGCAGAGTGGATTCAGGCAGACTGCCATCAGCCTGGCGCGGGGCAAGGATGATGGTGGTGTCCAGACTCACGAAGTCAGCATCGCTCACGGTGTAACCGCTGTTCCATGTGTTGTGGCTCTGCGTGATGGAGCTGCCGCTGAAACTGTTGGAGCCTTTGGAACTGTGGCTGATGCAGTTGCGGATGTCAAGTGAGTAACCATTATTATTATAGAAGCCATAATTGCTGCCGTTGAGATAAGCGGTGCAATTATAGATGGTCATAGCGCCTGCATTGCTGTTCTGGTCGAATCCCTTTACCTTGTTGCCCACAGACAGGCAGCGATAGAGCGATGCATCGTGCTTGGTACTGTTGCCGCCCAGTTTGAAACCATTGCCATTACCATTATTATAGAAGTGCTTGAGCGAGCAGGTGAGGCTGGTGCCGCCTGTATTGGTGATGGTGATGCCATCGCCGGCAAACTGACTCAGGAAATCAGCATCCGTAGTGAGTCGGGGATAGTTGGACAGGTCATATTCGGAAGGTCCGTTCTGGAAGCAGATACAATCCTTGAACACAGTGGTACCGCCAACGCGCTGATAGAAATCCCAGCCGTCGTCGGAATTATGCCATGAGCGGCAACCGATATAAGTATTGCCCGGAGAATTGGTGTACTGCTTATCGGCGAATCCGTCAGCATTGCCGCCGAAGTCGGCTGCCGTGATGCTGCCTGTCTCGAAATCGAAGTTATCATGAGAGTCGCAGTTGAGTATCAGATTGGACTTGCCGCCCTTCTGCTGGATGCCCGAATCACAGTTGCCGTAAGCTGTGAGCTGCTCCATCACATTATAAGAATTGTAATTCAGCAGTCCTTTATAGCCGGCATAGCGGATGGTGATGCCTTTGATATGGATATAATCACCCTTGAGCGACACACCATTCTTGTCATGAGGTTCCTTGCGGAAGTCGAACACAGGTGTCTCGCCTGGATAAGCACCGATAAAAGTACGCGCCTTAGCAGTGCCTGCGCACTTGATGGCTACTTCTGCCGTGAAGTCATACTGACCGCCGCGCAGGAAGAGTGAGTCGCCCGAGGCAAGTTTGCCCAGGGCAGTACTGAAGTTGTAAGGATTTTCCTTGCTGCCATTGCCGGCGCTGGTGCCGGATGGTGAAGCGTAATAGTTCTTGGCTGTCATACCTGCAGACATCGCAGAAGCCAGTGCGAGTATGCATAAAGTTTTAGTATTCATCTTTTTATTTTTTTTATTTGTTACGTCTTAGCGGGTGTAAAGGTACTGCAAATTGAAGACAATACAAAAAAAATCCCATTCTTTTTTATTCTTTGTGAATTTCATCCTCGCCTCAATATAGCTCAAATAGATTTGGCTATATTTCGGTTCGTCGAAATTTGTTGAGATGCAGCGTACCTTATTTAAAGGTACAGTTATTTATTCTATTACGGAAATATATTCTGTGAAATTAGGAAATTCTAATCAAATAAAATTGGCCGTATTGATGCATGGTTTTAAAAAATATGTATCTTTGCATCCGATATGAACAAGAAGCAGATATTGATGGCTGAAGATGAGGAGAACATCTCCGACTTCGTGAAGCGAGGACTGGAAGATTTCGACTACCAGGTGACAGTGGCATCCAACGGAAAGGATGCCTGGCAGTTGATAGAAGGCGGCATGCGCCCCGATTTGCTCCTGCTGGATATCCGTATGCCTGGTATGACCGGACTGGAAGTGTGCCAGCATGTAAGGCAACTCCTGGGATTCCAACTGCCTGTGCTGATGCTGACGGCCCTGAATACTACCGACGATATCGTGATGGGACTGCACGTGGGTGCAGATGACTATCTGGTGAAGCCCTTCAAGTTTATGGAACTGCTGGCACGCATAGAGGCACTGCTGCGGCGCACTAAGGTGATGAGCGAGTCGGCGGCAGTAAACTACGCCGGAATGAGTCTCAATCCCGTAACCCATCAGGCCACCCGCGGAGACCTGTGCGTGGACCTGAGCATCAAGGAGTACCGACTGCTGGAATATCTGATACGCCACAAGGGAGAGCAGTTATCCCGCAGACAGTTGCTCAAGGATGTGTGGGACAAGGACTTTGACACCAATACCAATATCGTGGACGTGTACGTGCGCTACCTGCGCAACAAGATAGACGATCCATTCGAGCAGAAACTCATCCACACCGTGGTGGGCGTGGGATATATACTGGAACAGCGATAAAACAGGAGATGCTGAAGCGATGAAAACAAGTGGAAAAATATCACTGATATATTCTGTCATCACCATCAGTCTGGTGGTCATAGCGGGCATCGTGTTTTATCTGGGCACAGCTCATTACACAGACAGCCTCTACTTCCAGTATATGGAGGAAAAAGGCAGGGTGATGGCTGTGGAACGGTTTGCGAAAGACAAACTGGACAGTGCCAGATATCAGCGGTTCAAGCGCAAAAGAGCCAATGTAATCCCTACCTCGGCAGACATGTTTATCGAGGCATCCGATAAGGTACAGGCCAAAAAGCAGTTGAGTGCCTACTTCAATGACAGGCAGATAAGACGTGTGTTTTCCGGCAAGGTGGTAAACTTCAAGCGAGGCAATCAAGTGGGTACTGCCTTCCTCTATAAGGATGACGACGAGGGCGCATTTGTAGTGCTGATACTGAGCAGAAATCCTTATGGTGAGGACATATCAGATACAATAGGTATCAGCATCACCATCCTGGTGCTGCTTTCTGCCCTTACCCTCTATCTCATCAGCAGGCTGTATGCCATGCGTATGCTGGACCGTATAGACCATGACTATGAGACGGAGAAGATGTTTGTGAACAATGCATCGCATGAGATCAACAATCCGCTGACCTCCATACAGGGAGAATGTGAGGTGGCACTGATCCGCGAGCGTACCCCCGAGCAATACCGCAATTCCCTGCAGCGCATAGCCAGTGATACCGACCGTATCATACATATCATGAGCGAACTGCTCAAGTTCTCCCATTCACGCAGCGGCAAACTGGACACAACCACCTTCGACCGCCTGCAGATGTCGGAATTCATGCAGCGGTATGCAGGCAGTCAGGTGCGGATACAGGTGGACAATGACTTCACCGTATACTTTGAGGAAAATCTGCTGGGCATCGCCATCGGCAATCTGGTGAACAACTCCTGCAAGTATTCGCAGGGCAAACCGGTGACCATCAGCATAGACAGAGATACCATCAGCATCACAGACCAGGGCATCGGGATACCGGAGAAAGAACTGCAGCACATCTTCGACCCGTTCTTCCGCGCTTCCAATGCCACATCTGTCATGGGGCACGGCATAGGTCTGGCTCTGTCGAGGGAGATCCTGGAGCGTCACAAGGCTCGGATCTATGTGACATCAACAGAAGGAAAAGGTACTACTTTTACCGTGAAGTTCAAAAACGTAAAATAGAAGTTTTATTCATTTATTTATCATCGTAATATTATTTATCATTCGAAAGATGAGCCCCGATGCTTCTCAGCAGCGGGGCTCTGTATCTACTATTCTAGATTAGAAATCCGGAGATAGTATCAATAATAATATATGTAGTCAGTAGCTGTTTTTTTATTTAGGCAGATGGAAGGCAATACTCATATCCTTCATCTGTTCGTCGCTCATGCCTTCGGGCTCAAAACCCATGCAGCGAGCGTCGATATATATCTTGGCACTCTTGGAGAGTACATCTATCTGGTCGAAAGCATCCATCACGTCCAGACCCTTGGCAAATACGCCGTGCTTCTCCCACATCACCACGTCATAATCTTCCAGTTCCTTGAGTGTGGCGGCAGCCAGTTCATTGCTTCCCGGCATCTTGTAAGGTACGATGCCTAAGCCCAGCGGACAGAAAGCCTTAGTCTCCGGAATCATAGACCATAATATCTTGGTGAGTACATCCTTGCCCAGCATCTTGCGGTTGTGGCTCATGGCAATCAGTTCGATAGGATGTGTATGGACTGTAGCCTTATAGTTGCTGCCTGTCTCTATCAGATGCGCATGCACAGTGAGGTGAGATGGCAGTTCGCTGGTAGGCATAACCTCATTGTCGGCGATAATCACATAACTGGCGCAGTCTTCCAGGATGCGGATGACAGAACCGTTGTCCATAGGCCAACGAGCCAAATCACGCATACGCTTGCCTGTGCCCTTGCAGAAGAAATAGCAACCTTTCAGAGCCGGCAGCGTCACACCAATCTGCTTTACCTCGCCGATAGCGGGCAGGTGGCGGATTTCATCGTCCACCAAGTCAGTGATGTTAACTGTGATATTACCGCCATTACGCTCAGCCCATCCGTTTTGCCACAGATAGCCGGCTACCTCTGCGATTTTGTCTACTTCCTTTTTCAGAGCAGGACGCCCTTCCAATATACTTTTCATTTTTAAATGTTTATCGATTAAATGGTTTTATTGTTTTATGGATGCAAAGATAGAGTAAAACGGTGACAGAGAACAATATTATTTGATTTTTGCACCGAAATTTTTGATTTTGAGGAAAAATATCGTAACTTTGCAGCTATGATAGAAAAACAGACTGAAGCCCGCTGGAGCGAGAATGTAATCATCGTGGATGCTGCCTATATAGATAAGGTGGCATTTAATCTGATTGTAAACTTCGAGAGAATCATCGGCAGGCGCATACCCAATGCAGATCTGGCACGCTGGATAGACTGTGTGGCACTGGACGGAGGTATCCGCGAAGGTGAGCATGAGACCAGTGTGGTGCTGGTGCATGCCAAAGACAAGTCCAAACTGGATTATTTCACACCTGCTGACATCGCTGCCGACATTGCCTCCAAAGCATTCAAGGACCATCTGGGAGAATTTATATTCACCCCCGTCACACCGGAGGATATGGCCACGGAGGCATCGCTGGTGAAAGATACCTTTGCTCTGGCACTGCAGCAGAATGAAGTGAAGCGCATTATGGTGATAACAGACACCGATGTGCAGTATGATGACCTGCGCGAGGTGGTGGACCGTGCGGATGAGGCTGCCGACGGCAAGCGCATCACTGTGTTTACCATGGAACCTAAGGTGGGCGGCAACTTCCGACAGGAGATTCTGGGCTATTCGCTGATGAATGCACTGGGCATCAAGGCTGATGAAATCAAACAATAAAAAAGCAATATACTAATTATAAAAAATAGAAAATGAGCAGAGTTTTAATGATAGGTGCCGGTGGCGTAGCTACCGTGGCTGCGTTTAAGATAGCGCAGAACACCGATGTGTTTACAGACTTTATGATTGCCAGTCGCCGTAAGGCAAAGTGCGACGCGCTTGTAGAGGCTATCCACGCCAAAGGTTACAAGATGAATATACAGACGGCTCAGGTGGATGCTGACGATGTGGAGCAGTTGAAGGCTCTCCTCAACTCCTATCAGCCGGAACTTGTCATCAATCTGGCCCTGCCTTATCAAGACCTGACTATCATGGATGCATGTCTGGCCTGCGGCGTGAACTATCTGGATACCGCCAACTATGAGCCGAAGGATGAAGCTCACTTTGAATATTCATGGCAGTGGGCTTACAAGCAGCGCTTTGAGGAAGCCGGACTGTGCGCGATATTAGGTTGTGGTTTTGACCCGGGCGTGAGTGGCATCTATACCGCTTATGCAGGCAAACATCACTTTGATGAAATGCAGTATCTGGATATCGTGGACTGTAATGCCGGTAATCACCATAAGGCATTTGCCACCAACTTCAATCCGGAGATCAATATCCGCGAGATTACCCAGAAGGGACTCTACTATGAGGATGGCAAATGGATAGAGACGGCACCACTGGAGGTACACAAGGCACTGAACTATCCGAATATCGGTCCGCGTGAATCTTACCTCATGCACCATGAGGAACTGGAGTCACTCGTCAAGAACTATCCCACCATCAAGCGCGGTCGCTTCTGGATGACTTTCGGTCAGCAGTATCTCACTTATCTGGACTGTATCCAGAACCTGGGTATGAGCCGCATCGACGAAATCACGTACGAGGCTCCGCTGGCCGACAACCCGGAGAAGACGGTGAAGGTGAAGATTGTTCCACTGCAGTTCCTGAAGGCCGTGCTGCCTAATCCGCAGGACTTAGGTTCCAACTATGACGGAGAGACCAGCATCGGCTGCCGCATCCGCGGACTCAAGGACGGTAAGGAACATACCTATTATATATATAACAACTGTAAGCACCAGGATGCCTATAACGAGACAGGTATGCAGGGCGTAAGTTACACCACAGGTGTGCCCGCCATGATAGGTGCCATGATGTTCTTCAAGGGACTGTGGCGCAAACCGGGTGTATGGAATGTGGAAGAGTTCGACCCAGATCCATTCATGGAGCAGCTCAACAAGCAGGGACTCCCCTGGCATGAAGTATTCGATGAGGATATAGAACTGTAAGGGAGCTGGCCTGAGAAAATAGAAATAATACAAAGCAAATCATAATTATGGCAAAAGAAAAGGAAGAGGCTGCGCAGAATGCGCAGTCGGATAAGCTGAAAGCCCTGCAGGCAGCCATGTCAAAGATAGAGAAAGACTTTGGCAAAGGCTCCATCATGCGTATGGGCGATGAGCATGTAGAAAATGTGGAGGTAATCCCTACGGGAAGTATCGCTCTGAATGCCGCTTTAGGCGTGGGTGGTTATCCCCGTGGTCGTGTGATAGAGATATATGGTCCTGAATCATCCGGTAAGACGACGCTGGCTATCCATGCCATCGCTGAGGCTCAGAAGGCTGGCGGTATAGCTGCCTTCATCGATGCAGAGCATGCGTTCGACCGCTTCTATGCTGCCAAACTGGGTGTGGATGTGGATAATCTGTGGATTTCTCAGCCGGACAACGGTGAGCAGGCACTGGAGATAGCCGACCAGCTGATCCGTTCATCTGCGATTGATATCCTGGTGGTGGACTCTGTGGCTGCCCTGACTCCTAAGAAGGAAATAGAGGGTGATATGGGTGATTCCGCAGTAGGTCTGCAGGCCCGTCTGATGAGTCAGGCGCTCCGTAAACTCACCGGTACTATCAGCAAGACCAAGACTACCTGTATCTTCATCAATCAGTTGCGTGAGAAGATAGGTGTGATGTTCGGTAATCCGGAGACGACAACCGGTGGTAATGCCCTGAAGTTCTATGCTTCTGTACGTCTGGATATCCGTCGTGTGACATCCATCAAGGATGGTGACAACGTGATAGGTAATCAGGTGCGCGTGAAAGTGGTCAAGAACAAGGTGGCTCCTCCATTCCGCAAGGCTGAGTTTGAAATCACCTTCGGTGAGGGTATTTCCAAGGCAGGCGAGATCGTAGACCTGGGCGTAGAGTACGGCATCATTCAGAAGAGTGGCAGCTGGTTCTCTTATGGAGAGTCCAGATTGGCTCAGGGCCGCGATGCCACCAAAGTGCTGATGAAGGACAATCCTGAATTGGCAGAAGAGATAGAGGCTAAAATCATGGCAGCTATTGCTGATAAGGCACAATAAGAATTCAAACAACGATAGACATAAAAAAAGCCTTCTCCTGAAAATGGGGAAGGCTTTTTTGTGATGATGTTATCTGAAATCTGGTAGATGTCTGATGAATCTCCTCTTTACATATCTTTCATGAAGTCAGGAGTCTTGTCTACCATGACACTTCTGTGATGCTTATCGCCCTTGGAACTTACCCTGCCTCTGCGCTTGCTCTTGGCAGTCTTGCCATTGCCGTAATTGAACAGGTATGGGAAGTAATCCTCGTGCGTACCGTCGATATCACCTGCCACGTTATCATTGGTAAAGGTAACCTTCTTTGTGTATTCCTTGCCGCTTGTAGTACCGCGAAGCGTCATGAGCACATATCTGGAAGCACCCTGCTCCTTGATATCAGTAATTAGGAATGTGGAGTATTTGCTTACTCTCACCTTGGTACCCTTGTCATTCTCCATCGTGGTCATGTATTTGGTATATACGCGTTTACCTATGTATTTGGCAAACTCAGGGCTTACTGCCACTTTGTCACCGCCATTATAGTCGAATGCGCCCTGAAACGTGTTTCTACCCACAACGCCCTGGAACTCATCATCCCTCATACCACAGTTGGTACGGCTGATGGCCACATTCTGGTAGAACTCCTTGCCGTCCTTATCCTCTACGATGATTTTCACAGGGAAGCTGCGTGTACCTACACCGATGGCAACCACTTTTACTTGAGATTTCAGTGGAACGTCAACTTCCTGGAATCCGTCACCGTTAGCTTCCGTGTCAATCTTATACGTAGGAGCCTTGGTATACATGGTAGCACCCATCAGCAGTGTGCGCGCGATATCCACGTCGCCCAGATATGCCAGTGCAGGTACACCCGTCTTGCCGTAGCAGTAGTCATCGAAACTGCCGCTGGGAATCTCATAATAGTATGTCTTCTTGTCATCCTGGCAGTAGAATGATATTCTGGCATGTCCTTCGGGCGTATCATAATGCCCCTTGTAGAGCATAATCTTATATTTCAGTCTCAGACTGCTCACCTCTTTGTTGGTCAGAGAATCACAGAAGGTGTTGACCACCAAATCGTATTCACTGGGTATCACCATAAATTTCATGCCCTCTTTCCAGTCGCAGAGAGAATAGAATTTAAAGTTGTCAGTCACAAAATCATGCGGCTGCTCCTCTACTGTAGTCTGTTCGCCAGTGGCACTATTAGTGATAGTGGCAAGTTTCCTGGCACCTTTTGTCTTGACAATATAGCTGTTCTGGCCCCAGGCTGTCAGTCCTATACAGGCAAGTGCAACAATAATAATACTTCTTTTGTATGTCATGATCATTTGTAAGTATATGGTTATACGATGGCAAAGATACATATTTATTTTTAAAATGTGCCAAAATGTCGGCATAAAAGTCTATTTTTCTTTATTTTACCGCTTGGCACGCCCTTTGCAGGTTAAATCGTGTCAATTAATAAACGAATATAAATTAAAAAATAAATAAGATTATGGGAAAGATTATTGGTATCGACTTAGGTACAACAAACAGCTGCGTAGCAGTATTTGAAGGTAACGAACCCGTTGTTATCGCCAACAGCGAGGGCAAGCGTACTACTCCATCAGTAATAGGCTTTGTAGAAGGTGGCGAGCGTAAGATTGGTGACCCTGCTAAGCGTCAGGCCATTACCAATCCTAAAAATACAGTTTACAGTATCAAGCGTTTCATGGGCGAGACTTATGCTCAGACAGAAAAGGAAACCAATCGTGTACCATTCGAGGTTGTCAACGAGGGTGGCTACCCACGTGTGAACATCGATGGTCGTAAATATACTCCACAGGAAATCTCTGCCATGGTGCTGCAGAAGATGAAGAAGACAGCCGAGGACTATCTGGGTCAGGAAGTGACTGACGCCGTGATTACCGTACCTGCATACTTCAGCGACTCTCAGCGTCAGGCTACCAAGGAAGCCGGTCAGATTGCCGGACTCAATGTACGTCGTATCGTGAATGAGCCTACTGCTGCTGCATTGGCTTACGGTGTGGACAAGGCCAACAAAGACATGAAGATCGCCGTATTCGACCTGGGTGGTGGTACATTCGATATCTCTATCCTGGAGTTCGGTGGCGGTGTGTTCGAGGTGCTCTCTACCAATGGTGATACTCACCTGGGTGGTGATGACTTCGACCAGGTAATCATCGACTGGTTGGTACAGGAATTCAAGAACGACGAGGGTGCAGACCTTTCTCAGGACCCAATGGCCATGCAGCGTCTGAAGGAAGCTGCAGAGAAGGCAAAGATAGAATTGTCCAGCTCTACATCTACAGAGATCAACCTGCCATATATCATGCCGGTAGGTGGTGTGCCAAAGCACTTGGTGAAGACACTCACCCGTTCTAAGTTCGAGCAGTTGGCTCACGACTTGATTCAGGCTTGTCTGATACCATGTCAGAAAGCAGTGTCAGATGCCAAACTATCCACAGCAGATATCGACGAAGTAATCCTCGTAGGTGGTTCTAGCCGTATTCCAGCTGTACAGACCTTGGTGAAGAATTACTTCGGCAAAGAGCCATCTAAGGGTGTAAATCCTGATGAGGTGGTAGCCGTAGGAGCATGTATCCAGGGTGCCATCCTGAACAAGGAAGGTGGAGTAGGTGATATCGTATTGCTCGATGTAACTCCATTGACACTGGGTATTGAGACGATGGGCGGTGTAATGACCAAACTGATAGATTCCAACACGACCATTCCTTGCAAGAAGAGTGAGGTGTTCTCTACCGCAGCTGACAATCAGACAGAGGTGACCATCCATGTACTGCAGGGTGAGCGCCCGATGGCAGCACAGAACAAGAGTATCGGTCAGTTCAACCTGACAGGTATCGCTCCAGCCCGTCGCGGTATTCCTCAGATTGAGGTAACCTTCGATATAGATGCCAACGGTATTCTGAAGGTATCTGCCAAGGATAAGGCAACAGGTAAGGAACAGGCCATCCGCATCGAGGCATCATCTGGTCTGAGCCAGGATGAAATCGACCGTATGAAGGCAGAAGCAGAGCAGAATGCCGAGAACGATAAGAAGGAGCGTGAGCGCATCGACAAGATGAACCAGGCAGACTCCATGATATTCCAGACCGAGACATTCCTGAAAGAGAATGGCGACAAACTGGGTGCTAACAAAGCAGGTGTAGAAGATGCCCTGAACAAGTTGAAGGAAGCTCACAAGAGCGGTGATGTAACAGCCATCGAGTCAGCTATCAACAACATGAACACTGTGATGCAGAGTGCTAGTCAGCAGATGTATCAGCAGGCAGGTGCACAGCAGCCAAACCCAGGTGCTGATGCCGGTCAGCAGCAGCAAGCTCAGCAGGAAGGTCAAAAGACTGATGACAATATTCAGGACGCGGACTTCGAGGA
>DAIRCP010000079.1:0-16115 GCA_036796635.1 Prevotella sp.
AAACGAAGTTGTCCTTGCCTACGCCCAGTTGCTGAAGCTTTGATGCCAATATATCTGAGCGACGGTCCAGTTCACTATAAGACAATTGGCTGTCGGTATCCACCACCGCGATATTGTCGGGAGTGGCAAGTGCCTGGCGATGGAACATATCAATAAATGTCTCATTGATATCGTAATCAAGAACGGGACCGGCTGACAAAGATAAGACAGACTGCTTATCACCGTCAGACAACAAAGACAGCTCACGAATGGCTTTGTCTTTTGTGCCATCAACACAAACTGCCTGTAGCATTCTCCCCAACAGTTGAATATCATTTTCAGCATATATACTTGTATCATATTCAATTATCAAACTATATTCACTTGGACTAGCAGGTATCACAGACAATGACAAAGGCAACTTTGCCGTATTCAGATCCATCTGGATATCCTCTTCTTCTGATCTGTCATCAGAGGTGTCAATTGGCATACCGCCTTGGAAGGCATACATGATCTGGGCACTCAAGCCATAACGTTCAACCATTTTCGTGAACGAGTAAATATCATAACTCTGGGTTTTTAATATTTGCTGCTGTATCTTAAGGACTGCCTCACTTACAGTCGTACCGGAATTCTCTTTTGTCTGTACACTAACTACAGGCTGAGTCTTCACAAACATGCCCATAGTTTCGAGCATTTTCAAATCAGAACGTCCATGATAGATTGTTGTGATTGCTACCTTATCTTCACGTGTGACACGATGTAAAGTCTGAAGAAACAAAGTCATAAAATAGTTGCTTTCTGTGACATTGTGATTTCTGCAAAATAGCGTAATCTCTTTACTGGGCACATGAAAAGAAATAGACTTATTAGCAACTTCACTGTTTTCAGGATGGCTTCCTGGATAAACCGTGACATTTACATCTGACAGTAACTCGTCAAAATATGCTTCGGCTTCTGTACAGGCTTCTGTATGCCAGAATTTTTCTTCAACAAGTGCACGATCGAATGCTGTATAGTCCTCCTTCTTGAGCTTCTCACCTTTCAACGACTTTTCCAGATCCTGCATGAATACAATACTTGATGCGCCATCAAAGATAGTATGGTGGAAATCCGTAAACAAATAGGTATCTGTTGGAGTTTGATAGATTTCAAGACGATACAAAGGACCGTCTAACAAGTGGAATGGACGCACACGACTTTGGAAGAAATCATTGGTCGGTTTTTCCTGTAGCTCTGTAATTGAAACCACTACAGGGTCATCATCCAAACGCAATTGCACTATATCACCATCACGTTGGGCGAAATGTGTCTTCAGATACGGATGTGCTTCCACTACATTTATCAAAGCATCACGGAGCTGTTGCGCTGTAACGTTTCTCACAATTCTTGCTTCCGGTATATTATATTGAGTTGTATCTCGATTCAACTCCCAATCAATATAAACACCACGCACATTCTCGGTAATTGGATAATAGTCACGTTTGGGTTGTTGTGCCCCTAACATTTCCAGAAAGTCCTCCTCAAGAAGGTTTACGGTTCCATCTTCATTGCGAAAATAGCCATCATCCAGTAAATTGGAATAGAATGTCTTAACGGAATCTATGTCTTCCAAACTCTCACAAAATTCATCAAAAGAATAATTAATCTCGCCATCATCACCACGGAAATAGCCATCGCCAATGAGGTTATCATATAAATTTCTTCTGTTATTATCTATATCGTTCATATCAATGATTTTTTATTAGCATTATTTCTTCTTATCTGTCTCTCCTTCTGTTTCAGAGGCAGAATGATTGGATTTTTGGCTAGCCGAGAAAGGATTTCGTTTTTTTGCTGCAAACGGATTACCCTTGGATGAAGCCGGCTTATTTCCATCAGCGGTATTATCCATAGAACCTGTTTCTGTTGATGAAACGGATTCTGATGGACGTTTCGTGAAAATATCTGCAGCCTTTGTCGATTTTGCCTTCCCGCTATCAATAAATTCAGCCATGTCCCTTATAGAAGGATGAGACAGAATATCGGCAACAGGAACTACCACTTCTAATTGATTCCGAATGATAACAGTTAAACGGATGGCAGAAAGCGAAGTTAATCCTAAAGAGATAAGATTTGTAGTTACGCCAAACTGATTATGATTGAGCAGACCTACTGCAATATCATATAATTTCTGTTCCGTTTCGGATGCTGGCATGATTATCTCTTCTGCTTTAATTTCGGGCATAGGAAGAACCTTCGTGTTCACCTTTCCATTAGGCGTAAGAGGCATCTCATCAAGTTGAATATAGACTGTCGGAACCATATAATCGGTAAGCTTACTCGATAAATATTCCTTTAATGCCTCCGTATCTACTTCTGTATCCGAAGTATAGTATGCACAAAGATGCTGGACACCTCCGACTTCTTTCACCTGGACGCTTTCCATCCGTATTCCTGGATAATTGGCTATAAGAGATTCTATCTCTCCAAGTTCTATACGGAAACCGCGAAGTTTCACCTGATTGTCTATACGGCCCAGGTATTCCAGTTCGCCCTCTTCATTCCAGCGGACTAGGTCGCCTGTGTGGTACACCATCTTTCCTGGTATGAACGGGCAGGGCATGAATGCCTTCTCTGTCAGGTCTTCACGCTTCCAGTAGCCGCAGGCCATCTGAATGCCCATCAGGCACAATTCACCTGCTACGCCCTGAGGTAGCAGATTGCCATATCTATCCACGACAAAGGCCGACTGGTTATACAACGGTTTTCCGATTGGGATGTTCTTGTACTGACGGCCATGCACCAATTCATAGTATGTCGCATCCACTGTGAATTCCGTAGGACCGTAGGTATTGATGACACGTACCTTGCTGTCAGGATTCGTTGTCATCTTCTCACCACCTACTACCAAGTAATCCACTGGAAGGTCATAGTTCTGAAGCAGCATCTGTCCCAGCTGCGTTGTATAGCAACCTCCCGTGATGCCGTTGTCACAGATAAACTTATAAAGTAAATCCAAATCCTTACGAGCCTCGGATGGTACTAGATACAATCTTCCGCCAACTGTCAGAACAGGATACAGGTCTTCGATGGATGCATCGAATGAAAGCGAACTGTGACAACAGATCCGGCTCTCGTCAGAAAGATGCCATTCACTTGCAATGAACTGTACAAAGTTGGCCTTTGCACGATGCGGTATCATCACACCCTTCGGCTTGCCTGTGGAACCGGACGTATAGATCATATATGCCAGGCCATCAGGAGTGGAGAGATTCACGGCAGGTACTGCACCTGACACCTTCTCTGACACAAAATCGTCTATAAATAGCACATTGCCTATATGAAGGCCATTCTCACCGGCTGTCTTGGACGAAAGTATTTCGTGGGTTGTGATTAGGACCTTGCTCTCGCTGTCGTCCAGCATATATTGTAAACGGTCGGTCGGATATTCTTCGTCCATCGGGACGTATGCAGCACCACACTTCTCTATACCTAGGACTGACACCAGAAATTCTGTCTGTGCACCGAGCATGACACTCACAAATGCATTCTTCTCCACGCCCAGTGACAACAAATGCCCAGCCAACCTGTCTGACAGACTGTTCAGTTCACCATAAGTCAGACTCTTCCGTCCGTCTACCACGGCTATCGAATCCCCACGGACGGCTGACTGACCTACAAACATGTCTACAAAAGTCTTATGTTCATCATATTTATGGATTTCACCACTGGACAAGGACAATAGATTTTCCTGCATCTCTTCTTCCACCAGCGGAACTGCATTGACAGATACAATTTCGGCGGACCTCTCTGACACCGTCTTCAGCATTGATGCCAGACTTTCCATGTCGCTACGAGAATATAAGGATGTGTCATATTCCAGCACCAATCCATAAGTATTCGCATCCTTGGGATAGAATGTGATGTCAAGTGGTAGCTTGACGGTATCCAAGGAAAGATCCAATGATTCATAGACCGAGTTTTGGGTACCGCTCTCGAAAATTCCACCCTGATAAACACACATAATCTCCGGATGGACCTGATGGCGTTCCACCATCTTCGTGAACGGATAGAAGTCTCTGCCCTGCGTCTGCTGGAACTGCTCCTGGATGGATTTTGCCATATCTGCTACAGTAAGTTCGCCTGACTGGCTGAAGGACAGCTTGCTCACTACCGGCAGGGTCTTGACGAACATACCGAAGGCATTCGACAGGCGACTGTCCGTACGGCCGTTGTTGATGGAGGTTATCATGATGTCCTCCTCACGCGTCACACGATGGAGCACCTGCATCAGGGCGGTCATGAAGTAACTGTTCTCAGTCAGACCGTTCTCGCGACAGAACTTCCTGATTGATGCACCCGATATCTCCACTTTCAGCAGAGAAGACTCCGCATTCTGGTCCACTTGCTGGGATTGTGGATAAGATATCGATGTCGTATCTTTCAGCATATTGTCAAAGTAGGCCTCGGCCTGAACATATTGCTCACTCTGCATCTGCTGCTGTTCGTCAAGGGAATGCTCGTATGAACTGTAGCGCTCTGTCTCCAGTTCTTCTCCACGATAGGCTCTCTCAAAATCAGCCATGAATATGGCGGATGATAGACCGTCGAATATCGTATGGTGGATATCCATGAACAGATAGACGGATGAAGGACTGCGGTATAACTCCAGACGATACAGTCGGTCTTCAAGCAGATTGAAAGGACGCACACGCTGCTGGAAGAACTGAGAATCAGGCTCATGGTCTATATCATATAGATCCACAACGGCTGGTTCGTCGTCATGGCGCAGCTGGACGATATCGTCATCCTTTACGGCAAAGCGTGTCTTCAGGTAAGGATGGGCATCCACTACCTTGATCAAAGCTTCCTTAACCTTATCAGCATCCGGCAGATGGAGATTAGCGGCATCCGGAATATTATACTGTGTCGTATCACGGTGAAGTTCCCAATCGATGTATACACCGCGCTGGTTCTCCGTGATAGGATAGTAATCACGCTTCTCCCATACACGCTCATCTGCGCTGTCGATTTCCCTAGCTACTGCGGCCAGATGACGCAGGGTGGGCTCAGCAAGAATATCCTTGGTCTCCACTACCAGGTTCAACTGCTGGCGAATGGCTATACTCAGACGCATCGCCATCAGTGAACTCATGCCTACGCTTATTAGGTTCGTGGTCACGCCGAACTGGTTCTGACCCAGCAACTTAGACGTTATTTCGAACAGCTGCTTTTCCAGTTCCGTCTCAGGAGCGATAATCTCCTCTGACTTCAACTCGGGTACAGGCAATGCCTTACGGTCTATCTTTCCGTTCGGGGTCAGCGGCATTTCTTCCAGACGCATGAATACATCTGGTACCATATACTCTGTCAATGTCGCAGCCATGTGTGCCTTCAGGTCATCCTCATTTATCTCGTCCTCACTCTCATAGTAAAGGCAAAGATGCTGGATTCCATGGATTTCCTTCACTTCCGCAGCAACTGACTTGATGCCAGCACTGAATGTCATGGCACGAGACTCTATCTCGCCCATCTCTATACGGAAACCGCGAAGTTTCACCTGATTGTCTATACGGCCCAGGTATTCCAGTTCGCCCTCTTCATTCCAGCGGACTAGGTCGCCTGTGTGGTACACCATCTTTCCTGGTATGAACGGGCAGGGCATGAATGCCTTCTCTGTCAGGTCTTCACGCTTCCAGTAGCCGCAGGCCATCTGAATGCCCATCAGGCACAATTCACCTGCTACGCCCTGAGGTAGCAGATTGCCATATCTATCCACGACAAAGGCCGACTGGTTATACAACGGTTTTCCGATTGGGATGTTCTTGTACTGACGGCCATGCACCAATTCATAGTATGTCGCATCCACTGTGAATTCCGTAGGACCGTAGGTATTGATGACACGTACCTTGCTGTCAGGATTCGTTGTCATCTTCTCACCACCTACTACCAAGTAATCCACTGGAAGGTCATAGTTCTGAAGCAGCATCTGTCCCAGCTGCGTTGTATAGCAACCTCCCGTGATGCCGTTGTCACAGATAAACTTATAAAGTAAATCCAAATCCTTACGAGCCTCGGATGGTACTAGATACAATCTTCCGCCAACTGTCAGAACAGGATACAGGTCTTCGATGGATGCATCGAATGAAAGCGAACTGTGACAACAGATCCGGCTCTCGTCAGAAAGATGCCATTCACTTGCAATGAACTGTACAAAGTTGGCCTTTGCACGATGCGGTATCATCACACCCTTCGGCTTGCCTGTGGAACCGGACGTATAGATCATATATGCCAGGCCATCAGGAGTGGAGAGATTCACGGCAGGTACTGCACCTGACACCTTCTCTGACACAAAATCGTCTATAAATAGCACATTGCCTATATGAAGGCCATTCTCACCGGCTGTCTTGGACGAAAGTATTTCGTGGGTTGTGATTAGGACCTTGCTCTCGCTGTCGTCCAGCATATATTGTAAACGGTCGGTCGGATATTCTTCGTCCATCGGGACGTATGCAGCACCACACTTCTCTATACCTAGGACTGACACCAGAAATTCTGTCTGTGCACCGAGCATGACACTCACAAATGCATTCTTCTCCACGCCCAGTGACAACAAATGCCCAGCCAACCTGTCTGACAGACTGTTCAGTTCACCATAAGTCAGACTCTTCCGTCCGTCTACCACGGCTATCGAATCCCCACGGACGGCTGACTGACCTACAAACATGTCTACAAAAGTCTTATGTTCATCATATTTATGGATTTCACCACTGGACAAGGACAATAGATTTTCCTGCATCTCTTCTTCCACCAGCGGAACTGCATTGACAGATACAATTTCGGCGGACCTCTCTGACACCGTCTTCAGCATTGATGCCAGACTTTCCATGTCGCTACGAGAATATAAGGATGTGTCATATTCCAGCACCAATCCATAAGTATTCGCATCCTTGGGATAGAATGTGATGTCAAGTGGTAGCTTGACGGTATCCAAGGAAAGATCCAATGATTCATAGACCGAGTTTTGGGTACCGCTCTCGAAAATTCCACCCTGATAAACACACATAATCTCCGGATGGACCTGATGGCGTTCCACCATCTTCGTGAACGGATAGAAGTCTCTGCCCTGCGTCTGCTGGAACTGCTCCTGGATGGATTTTGCCATATCTGCTACAGTAAGTTCGCCTGACTGGCTGAAGGACAGCTTGCTCACTACCGGCAGGGTCTTGACGAACATACCGAAGGCATTCGACAGGCGACTGTCCGTACGGCCGTTGTTGATGGAGGTTATCATGATGTCCTCCTCACGCGTCACACGATGGAGCACCTGCATCAGGGCGGTCATGAAGTAACTGTTCTCAGTCAGACCGTTCTCGCGACAGAACTTCCTGATTGATGCACCCGATATCTCCACTTTCAGCAGAGAAGACTCCGCATTCTGGTCCACTTGCTGGGATTGTGGATAAGATATCGATGTCGTATCTTTCAGCATATTGTCAAAGTAGGCCTCGGCCTGAACATATTGCTCACTCTGCATCTGCTGCTGTTCGTCAAGGGAATGCTCGTATGAACTGTAGCGCTCTGTCTCCAGTTCTTCTCCACGATAGGCTCTCTCAAAATCAGCCATGAATATGGCGGATGATAGACCGTCGAATATCGTATGGTGGATATCCATGAACAGATAGACGGATGAAGGACTGCGGTATAACTCCAGACGATACAGTCGGTCTTCAAGCAGATTGAAAGGACGCACACGCTGCTGGAAGAACTGAGAATCAGGCTCATGGTCTATATCATATAGATCCACAACGGCTGGTTCGTCGTCATGGCGCAGCTGGACGATATCGTCATCCTTTACGGCAAAGCGTGTCTTCAGGTAAGGATGGGCATCCACTACCTTGATCAAAGCTTCCTTAACCTTATCAGCATCCGGCAGATGGAGATTAGCGGCATCCGGAATATTATACTGTGTCGTATCACGGTGAAGTTCCCAATCGATGTATACACCGCGCTGGTTCTCCGTGATAGGATAGTAATCACGCTTCTCCCATACACGCTCATCTGCGCTGTCGATTTCCCTAGCTACTGCGGCCAGATGACGCAGGGTGGGCTCAGCAAGAATATCCTTGGTCTCCACTACCAGGTTCAACTGCTGGCGAATGGCTATACTCAGACGCATCGCCATCAGTGAACTCATGCCTACGCTTATTAGGTTCGTGGTCACGCCGAACTGGTTCTGACCCAGCAACTTAGACGTTATTTCGAACAGCTGCTTTTCCAGTTCCGTCTCAGGAGCGATAATCTCCTCTGACTTCAACTCGGGTACAGGCAATGCCTTACGGTCTATCTTTCCGTTCGGGGTCAGCGGCATCACATCCAGACGGATGAATGCTTCCGGTATCATGAACGATGTCAGTGACTTGCCCATGAACTCACGGAGGGATGACTCCTCTACATCACCGTCACTGGTATAGTAGCCAAACAGATGCTGTGTCCCGGCTACTTCCTTCACGGTCACGCAGACTGACTTGATATGCGCATAACGAGACATGACGGACTCCACCTCTCCCGTCTCTATTCGCAGACCGCGGAGCTTCACCTGACCGTCTATACGGCCCATGAAGTCGATATTGCCATCTTCGGTCCACCGTACCAAATCACCGGAGCGGTATGCACGCTTACCGTCTATGGTGATGAACTTCTCCGCATTGAGCTCCGGACGGTTCAGGTAGCCGCGGGCTACACCATCGCCCAGGATGATCAACTCACCGGGAACACCTACAGGAACCGGGCGCATGAACCGGTCGGCTACCAGCAACTGATAGCCCGACAACGGACGGCCTATCAGACTGCTGTCGAAATCGCTCTCTATCTTATAGAAAGTGGAGAACAGGGAGCACTCCGTAGGACCATATACATTATAGAAGCGATAAGGAGGCTTCTTGATTGGAGGTAGCTTCTCACCACCGATGGACAGCAGGCGGAGGCTGTGATTGTCAAATGACGTAACCAGTACATAACCCAACTGGGTCGTCATGAAGCCAATCGAAATCTGATTAGCCTCCATATAGTCATTCAGTTGACCTACGTCCATACGCATCTCACTTGGGATGATATAGACACATGCACCTGCCAGATAAGTTGGATACTGGTCTATCATGTGGGCATCGAAACCGAAATTCGCATAGCCCAGAATATGGTCGGCACTCGTCATAGAGAATTCGGTGGTATACCAATGGCAGTAGTTCACTATCCCGTGATGCTCCAACAGACAGCCCTTCGGCTTGCCCGTGGAACCTGAGGTATAAAGCACCACCAGGAGGTCATCACTCTTCGCCTTGTGCAATGGATTCAGGTCCGTGATTCCGTCAAGACCGGAAAGCATATCCGAAGTGAACACTTCACCCGCAAAGTCAGGCATCGTGTCCTTCACCAGACTGCCTTCCGACAGAATCAGGCTCACGCCCGCATCCTCACACATAAACTGTAGGCGCTCGGACGGGAACTTGGAGTCAAGAGGCATGTAGGCACCGCCGGCCTTCATCACCGACAGCGGGTAGATCGCCATCAGTTCACTGCGGTCTATCATGATTCCCACGACGCTGCCCCTGCCTATACCATAGTGGCACTGGAGATGGCTCGCGAGTTCAGAAGTACGTCTGTCCAGTTCTCCGTATGTCAGCTGGCGGTCTTTGTATACCACGGCCGGCGCATCCGGTGTTGACTCGGCGGTACGGACAAACATATCCACGATGGTCTCACTGCGGTCATAATCCAATGTAGAACCGGTTGACATGACGGAGAGTTTCTTCTCGTCAGTATCACTTACCAATGAAATATCCTTGACACATGCTATTTCAGCCGATTCCTCTGACACTGTCTTCAGCATTGATGCCAGACTTTCCATGTCTTTCCGGGAATATAAGGATGTATCATATTCCAGGCCTACACCATAGGTATCCGCATCCTTGGGATAAAATGTGACATAAAGAGGGAACTTCACCGTATCCAAGGAGAGGTCGAGCGACTCATAAGGCATATCGTTTGAAATGTTCTCAAAGATTCCGCCCTGATAAACACACATAATCTCCGGATGGACCTGATGGCGTTCCGACATCTTTGTAAACGGATAGAAATCTTTGCTCTGAGTCTCGCGGAACTGCTCCTGGATGGATTTTGCCATATCAGCTACAGTAAGTTCGCCTGACTGGCTGAAGGACAACTTGCTCACTACTGGCAGGGTCTTGACGAACATACCGAAGGCATTCGACAGGCGACTGTCCGAGCGACCGTTGTTGATGGAGGTTACCATGATGTTATCCTCACGGGTCACACGATGGAGCACCTGCATCAGGGCTGTCATGAAGTAACTGTTCTCCGTCAGACCATTCTCACGACAGAACTTTCTGATTGATACACCGGATATCTCCAATTCAAGATGGGAAGACTCCGCATCTTTTTCCACTTGCTGGGAATGAGGATAGGATATCGATGTCGTATCTTCCAGCAAACTGTCAAAATAGGCCTCGGCCTGTCCATACTGCTCACCCTGCATCTGCTGCTGTTCGTCAAGGGAATGCTCGAATGAACCGTAGCGCTCTGTTTCCAGTTCTTCTCCACGATAGGCTCTCCCGAAGTCTGACAGGAACACTGACGTTGAAAGACCGTCGAATATTGTGTGGTGGATATCCATAAACAGATAGACAGATGAAGGACTGCGGTATATCTCCAGACGATACAGTCTGTCTTCAAGTAAATTGAACGGACGGACGCGGTTCTGGAAGAAATGAGAATCAGGCTCGTAGTCTATATCATATAGATTCACTGCGACCGGTTCGTCGTCGTTGCGCAGCTGGACGATATCATTATCCTTTACGGCAAATCGTGTCTTCATATAGGGATGGGCGTTCACTACCCGTTCCAGGGTTTCCCGAACCTTCGCTGCATCTGTCAGATGGAGGTTGATGGCCATTGGTATATTATACTGTGTCGTGTCACGGTTCATTTCCCAGTCGATGTACACACCGCGCTGGTTCTCCGTGATGGGATAGTACTCACGCTTCTCCCACACGTGCTCATCTGCACTGTCGATATCCTTCGCTACTGCTGCCAGCTGCCGAAGTGTCGGTGTGGAAAGGATATCCTTCGTCTCCACAACCATGTTCAGTTGCTGACGGATAGCCACGCTCAGACGCATCGCCAATAAAGAACTCATACCCACCTTGATAAGATTCGTGGTCACGCCAAACTGGTCATGCCCCAGCAATTTAGCTGCCACATCAAACAATTGCTGCTCCAGTTCATTTTCTGGCGCAACTATCTCTTCCGCCTTCAGTTCGGGTATTGGCAATGCCTTTCGGTCTATCTTACCGTTAGGGGTCATCGGCATCACTTCAAGACGCACAAACGCATCAGGAACCATGTAGTCCGTCAGCGATTTTGCCATGTGTGCCTGCAGGTCATCCTCGTCCAGCTCGTCTTCACTTACATAGTACAGACACAGATGCTGAGTGCCGCTGATTTCCTTCACTTCTGCGGCAACCGACTTAATACGATCACTATATGTCATGGCACGGGACTCTATCTCTCCCATCTCGATACGGAAACCACGAAGTTTCACCTGATTGTCTATTCTACCCAGGTATTCCAGTTCACCTTCTTCGTTCCATTGCGCTAAGTCGCCCGTATGGTACATCATCTTTCCTGGAATGAACGGACAGGGCGTGAATGCCTTTCGCGTCTGTTCTTCGCGCTTCCAGTAGCCTCTTGCCATCTGGAACCCCATCAGGCACAGTTCGCCTGCTACGCCCGGAGGCAACAGATTACCATTTTTATCCACGATGAATGAACTGCTGTTCGGTACGGGACGGCCGATTGGTATGTTTTTATAATCCCTGTTGTAATCTACTATATGGAACGAGGAGCATACGCAAAACTCTGTCGGTCCGTAGCCGTTGATGACTTTCACGGATGAAGGCTTTGTCAGCTTCAGTTTTTCACCGCCCATCATCATATAATGCAAAGGCATGTCGTAGGCATTCAGCATCTCCATACCCAACTGGGTACTGAGGGTCATGCCGGTGATGGAATGGTCCTTGGCATAGTGATAGATGCCATCCATATCCTGACGCATGGATGACGGCAGTATATGAATCTGACCACCGGCTCCCAGCGGGCAGACGAGGTCATCAAGCGATGCATCGAAACTAAAACTAGCATGTTCTATATTACGGTCCGCAGATGTAAGTCCCAACTTCCTCACACGCCATTCTGCGAAGGAACGCAGACTGTGATGTTCCACCATCACTCCCTTAGGCTTGCCCGTGGAACCTGACGTATATATCATATAGGCAAGATTCTCAGGACGGGATGCATTGACGGGCGCTACTGTCTCACTCCAGTCCATATCATCCACAAACAGGACGTTGGCTGCTTGGAAATTTCCTGACTGCTGTTTTTCCTCAAACAATGCGTGGGTGGTAATCAGTACCTTACTCTCAGAGTCCTCCAGCATATACAGCAGGCGCTCATTCGGATAGTCGCTGTCCAATGGCACGTATGCGCCACCTGACTTGAACACGCCAAGGATGCTTATCTCAAAATCCAGGATTCTCGGAAGCATCAGACATACAAAGTTATCCTTGCTTACTCCCAGTTGCTGAAGCTTTGATGCCAATATATCGGAGCGACGGTCCAGTTCTCCATAACTGATACTGCCGTTCTCATCCACGACTGCTATGGCATCAGGACGCTGAGCTACCTGATGGCGGAACATATCCACGAAAGTCTCATGGATATCGTAATCTAAAGCAGTACCTGCAGAAACACTTAATATATGCTGTATCTCCTCACTACTGACCACACTCACATCCTGCATGACTGACTCCGGATTCTTCATCATGTTTTCTGCACATGACTTCACAGCACTGGCAAAGGTACGAAGCTTCTCATGTGTATATAAAGCATCACTGGCATTCACACGGATTTCATAGTTGCCATCGCTTAGATATATAATACAGGCCAGATCCTCATCCGTTTTTCCTTTAGTCAACTGGACGGCATTCACTTGAGTGCCTTCCAATTCCATAGTTTCCAACATATCTACACCTTGGAAACCGAAAGAGACAGTCGGCGTGAGCTTCAGGTCATTGCAGAAATGGGTGAAAGGATAACTTGCATATCGGATGGTGGACATCAGTTCACGACGGAATCCCTTGATGAAATCAACCACCTTTTCTTGCGGATTTTCATCTACGCACACCGGCACTGACTTGACAAACATTCCGTAAGCATTTCGCAGTCGTTTGTCCATTCTGCCATGATTGATGGTCTGATAGGCCACCTTACCTTCACGTGAGAATACAGACAGAACATGAGTGAATGCTGCCATAAAAAGAAGATTGGACGAGGTGCCGTTAGCAGCACACCACCCGTCCAGTTCCGCCCTGTTGATAAACGAGGATTCCTGTATGTCGTTACCCCATCTGTCGACAGCATCCGTACAAAGACTTGTGAAATCCACGCCGGCGAATTTCCCTGCATAATATTCCTTGGCACGGAGGTAAGCCTCCGTGCCGAATGACTGCTGTTCATCTGCAGCGTAATCATACATGCCATAAGTATATTCAGACAGAGGTTGCCCATTATACCCTGACGCTATATCATTTTCGAGATTGGGAGCCAACGTAAGTCCGTCAGCTATACTGTGATGTACATCTATTAAAAGATATTTATAATTTTCCGACTTGATAATTTCCATCCTGAACAGCGGTTCACCGGACAGAATATCAAATGGACGGACAAAGTCATGATGTATATAATTCATGACAGCTTCATCCGTCAGGTTCTTTACAGGAATCGATATTTTAATAGCCGAATCAAAGTACTGCCATGGAGTGCCCTGCTCATCAAGGATGAAGTGGGTACGGAGCTCTTTACGTGTTTCTATGATATGTTTTAGCGTGCCACATAGTTTGTCCACATCAGTCGTCTTAGGAAAAGTTAGATACACTGGCAAATTGTATTTTGTCATCGTTGGCTGAGCCATCATCTCAAGAAAGATGCCCATTTGGGACTGTAGCAATGGAAATGTATTCATTTCTTTTGATTGCGAAAAAAGTTTATTTTCCATATTTTAGGTTTTTATTTTGCTTTGGTTGGTATTTTGACAAACACGACATTCTGTCCGTTCATATATTTATAGGTGATCTCAGAGGATAACCCTTGTACGATTTTCAGACCTATCGTATCGGTTTCCTGCTTCACTGTAGGATCAAAAGGTCTTCCGTCGTCTTTCAAAACAGCTGTAAGTTCATTATCATCTATTCGCACCTGAACATCAAATGTCTGCTTAGAGTTGTTTCGAACAGCATATTGTACGATATTCAGCATCAATTCCTCAACTATATGATGAAGTATGTCAGTTGCAGCGCTATCAGAAGTATGTCCCGCCAGGAAATCATTCAATTCAGAGAATGCAGAGCGAAGATCGGCATCGTTATATTTAACCGACTTAGACCAGGCTATGCCCGGAGACTGATAAGGTATTAACGTAAAAGGAGAGGTTTCCGGATGACTTCTATGAATAAACATCATGGAGATAAACATCGGGGCAAACAGAATAATACAGGAAGCCGGGAAGCCCCACCATATACATTCCGGTATCACCAATGAAGCAATCCAAGGTCCTAGAACTATCACAACCATTAACCCGATGGTAAAAATCATTGCCAATAACTGATGCTCCATGATTTGCAGAAAATCATTTTGCAAGATGACAAAAGAAAACGGAATCACACATACGATAAAAATTCGTAGAGCCGTCGTGATACCTCCCTGAAACTCGGCATCACCTGCACCAAACAACATTGCCAAAGATTCCGGCCATATCTCAATAAAAATCACTAATATCAGAAGGACACCTAATATCAACCCCATTACTTTCTTATATAATATGGATAAGCCCTCCATATCCTTTTCACCTACTAATACTCCTCCTATCGAGAATACAGCCCCACCAATTCCACTCAGCACAACAATCGAGAGCATAAATACCTGTAGGCAGACTGACCATATATTCATACCGACAGTGCCCAAAGTAGATGTTATAATGGTGTTAAGTAAGAAAACGACCAAGGCTAAGAGTACATTGGTAAGCATCAGCGGAAGGCCGTCCAACAGATTATTTCTGAAAACGACAGACATTGTACCCTTTTCCCACAGCCAACGGAATGACGGGGACTTTTTTAATCCTAATATGACAGCCAGCACCAGCACAAGTATAGCACTGATAATGGTAGCTAGGGCTGCTCCCTGTATGCCCATACCAAAAACACATACAAATAACAAATCGAGAATCAGATTGCAGACCGACTCACATATCACTAATGAAGTGATCAGTCTGGGATGACCGTCCGTCTGGACGAAACCGGAAATTGAAGGTACTAACTGCATTGGAATTATTCCCCATGCATAAACTTGAATATACTGTGCTGCATACGCAGAAATCTTTGGCTCACTATTTAAAAAGCCGGCTACCTGTACAGCGAATAATATGAGCAGGACTGACATCAACAATAATACAGTCGATAATGTTACCATTGACATAGAAAAGGCCTTCTTCACTCCTTTTTCATCATGTTTTCCTATCAGACGAGCAACTGAAATACATGCTCCGGAACCAAACAGTATCTCAAAAGCACCAATAACAGCAATCAACGGCATCGCAGCATTGACACCTGACAAAGCCTCAGGTGCGACAAACTTACCAACAATAATTGCATCTACCATAACAGACAGCTGGGCTGCCAACATGGATAGGATGGATGCGCCGAGGTAATGGCGAAACGCTTTAGATATCAAATAAGAACTTCTTGTTTCCATTCATGTATGTTTTAAGTCATTTATATTCTGTAACTCTATTTAGGTATCAGGGCTGATTGATCATTTTCAGCAATAAGATGAGACAAAGATAATGAGAAATTTCTAATTGGCGAAATAAAATGCTTGAAAATTACTAAAAAAAAATAATCCCTACCCGTTGGCGGAATTAAAAAATCAAAAACATGGCGAGAAGCATTTTCGTCGCGTCACATTGGATGAACTCGTGGATGCCATCCGCTCCGGACAGTACGAAAAACAAATCTCTGAATTAA
>DAIRCP010000080.1:0-15506 GCA_036796635.1 Prevotella sp.
GCTATCTGTACTCCGCTGATATTAGCGGCTACATTGTTTATTCCTGATAATTGCACGCCCCTCATCTCATGGAGTGCGGCAGATGAAATAACGCCTATCTGTGCCCCGATGAGTGAGTCGGCTGTTCCAAACAAACTAGCTTCAAAATAGCTCTTCTGAGCCATTGCCGGCATGACAGTAGAGGCCAATGCCAGTATAAATATGGTTCTTCTTATATTCATGCGCTTACTCATATTGCGTACAAAGATAGTCATTTCTTTCATATTAGAATATAAAATAGGCATAAAATATTATTCCAGATACACGTTATCTTGGCATTAGAAAAAAATAAGAAACACTGCATCTCGGCCACAAAAATAAAAAACTTCGTATTTTATTTTGTTCTGCTCTCGATTTGTAGTATCTTTGCAACAAACCAATTGTAATATGAAGAAAATAATATTGATTGCCATTCTGATGGGATCTTCCTTTGGAATTTCGTCGGCTCAGACGAAACTTAATAAGCATGAGTATCTTTGTTTAATTAAGGACTCTACGTATGATGTTTCTAACCACAATCAGACTACGGGAGATTCGATTAATAATGGGGCTTTCTTCATCCGCGAGATGTCTACCAATTCAGCTAATCATCCCAAGTCATATCATAGTACATTCAAATACAATAGATTTAAAGAAGAAATGAAAAAATTAGAACTGAGCAGTGTAATCAGAAATTTCTTTAAATAATACACGAGGCAACAATACGATGGCACAACAGACTATATTTTCATTAAGACCACAGACTCGAGGTTTCCATTTGATAACAGATGAAGTCATGCAGCATCTACCGGCTTTACCAAAGGTTGGGCTGCTCCATCTGTTCGTGCAGCATACCAGCTGTGCACTCTCCATCTGTGAAAACTGGGATCCGTCAGTAAGAGGTGACATGAATAATATCTATAACCATCTGATTCCGGAAAACCAATCCTATTACGAGCATACCCTAGAGGGAGCTGACGATATGCCAGCCCATGCAAAGTGCATCATGACAGGAGTGAGCATTACCATACCCATCACCAATGGAAAACTGAATCTAGGCACGTGGCAGGGTATATATCTGTGTGAATTCCGCAATCAAGGTGGAAGCAGACGTGTGGTTTCAACTATTATTGAATAAAATAAATAATTCATTCATAGCGTATTACAATTTATCATTAAACAAATAATTTATTCATAATTAAATCATAATACAATGGAAGTAGGAGATAAAATACCTGAGGTTCTCGGCATTGACCAGAATGGACAGGAAATTAAATCAAGTAGTTATAAAGGTAAGAAACTGGTGTTGTACAGCTATCCCAAAGCCAATACGAGCGGCTGCACTGCTGAGGCATGTTCACTGCAGGCCCATAAGGAAGAACTGGAAGCTGCCGGATATAACATTATCGGTGTAAGCAAGGATAAGACTGAACTGCAGAAGAAATTTGCCGATGCCAATTCATTGGATTTTCCACTGATAGCAGATACCGACACCACCCTGCTCCAGGAGTTGGGATGTTGGGGGGAGAAAGTGGTTTGTGGCCGTCATACCATAGGTATACTCCGCACCACATACCTGGTGAATGAAGACGGAATCATCGAAAAGATTTTCACACCAAAAGAAATCAAGACAAAAATCCACGCAGAACAGATTCTGAAGTATATCAAGGGTTGACAGGCTCTCACGGACGGAAAAAAGAATAGTAAGGACGGATGATATTGTCATGCAATTGTAACAGGACAGAATTGTGTGTTTAAAAACATTTTCGTATTTTTGCAGTATCATTAATAATATCTTATTATAGAGATGGAACAAAGGAATAAAATACTTGTCGTAGATGATGAACAAGACCTCTGTGAGATACTGAAATTTAATCTGGAAGCAGAAGGTTATGAGGTAATAACGGCCAATTCAGCAGAAGAGGCCCTGCAGCAGGACATTGCATCGTTTTCTCTGTTGCTGCTGGATGTGATGATGGGCGGCATGTCCGGATTCCAGTTGGCACAGCACTTGAAACAGCAGCCGTTTACTGCTGATGTACCAATCGTATTCCTCACTGCCAAAGATACGGAGAATGATACCATCACAGGATTCAACCTGGGAGCGGATGATTATATCTCCAAACCGTTCTCCATCCGTGAAGTGATGGTGAGAATACGTGCTGTGCTCCGCCGGTCTGCTGATGCATCATTAAATGCCAGTCAACCGCAGACGCTCAGTTACATGGGTATTGTCATCAATCTGGACAGCAAGACGGTGAAAGTGGATGGCAAAGATATCAGTTTCACTCGCACGGAATTCGAACTGCTTTATACATTACTGGCAGAGAAAGGACGTGTATTCAGCAGGAAGGAACTGATAGACCGGATATGGCCTAAAGATGTATTGGTACTTGATCGCACAGTGGATGTCAACATCACCCGTATGCGTAAGAAGATAGCACCCTATTCCCAATGCATCGCTACCAGACTTGGTTTTGGTTATTATTTCAGTGTATAACCCTCATTGGGAAGGAAACGATTAATTTAATAATGAATAGCTGATAAACTATATGCCAAAGATTTCTATAGGTCATAAATTATATATCAGTGTGATGGCGGTATTTTTAATATTCGCCATCTCTTTTATAGCATTCCAGCAAACCCGAGAAAAGCAATACAAAATTAGTACGCTGGACATGAAACTGCAGGATTACAACCAGCGGTTGCATGAAGCACTCATCTATGAAGGAAATATGCACGAGAACACAATAGCCAGGTATGTGAAGACTCATCCGGAAAAATACCTGCGCGTGACACTTATTGATGTACATGGACACGTATTCTTCGATAATATGCGTAAAGACTACCACCATATCAGCAATCACTCCACGCGCACGGAATTTATTCAGGCTGTTAGGAATGGGCATGGTGCTACAGTGGACAGAAACAGTACCACCATGAAACATGACTACTTCTACTCTGCCACCTATTTCCCGCATGAGCGGTATATCATCCGCACGGCTCTCCCTTATAATACCGATTTGGCGAAATCCTTACAGGCAGACCAGCACTATATATGGTTCGCCGTGGGAGCCATTATCCTTCTTACCTTATTACTTTATCGGTTTGTAAACAGATTGGGGAAAAATATCATCAATCTGCGTAAGTTTGCCTGGCGGGCTGACCATAACGAGAGCCTGGATACGGATGACCTGGTGGACTTCCCTGACGATGAATTGGGCGAAATAGCAGAACGTATCATCAAGATGTACCGACGTCTGAAATCCACCCGAAAGGAACAGGATGTACTGAAACGACAGCTCACCCAGAATATTGCCCATGAACTGAAGACCCCGGTAGCAAGTATTCAGGGATATCTGGAAACAATCATTGACCATCCGGATATGAATGAAGGTACCAAGCAACAATTTCTGATGCGCTGCCATGTACAGAGTGAGCGCCTCACGGCTCTGCTACAAGATATATCCACACTGAACAAAATGGATGATTCCAATCATAACATAGAATTTGAATCAGTGGATATCATACAACTTATCAGTCAGATACAGAAAGAGACTGCACTGCAACTTGAACAGAGGAAGATGCAGTTTGTGCAACATTTCACAAAACCAGTAATTATACACGGCAACCGTTCATTATTATACAGCATCTTCAGAAACCTGACGGACAACGCCATCTTCTATGCAGGTGAAGGTACCACCATCAACATTGACGGTGAACTGGCTGACGGTGAATATCGGTTCACTTTCTGTGATAACGGAATAGGAGTACCCCACGAACATCTACAACGAATTTTTGAGCGATTCTATCGAGTGGATAAGGGAAGAAGCAGAAAGACAGGCGGTACGGGCTTAGGCCTGGCCATCGTGAAGAATGCAGTATTGCTCCATGGCGGAAAGATTAAGGCAAGTAATCTTCCAAACGGAGGATTGAACTTTGAATTTACACTAAAAATAAACTGTAATGCTCATTAACTGTTTCAATGGAGCATTACAGTTATTATTTAATCATCCAGATCATCATACAAGGTGCAAATCCCCGATGAAATCATGATTTATCAGCCAACGATTCAGTTATCCATAAACTTCTTAGCTGCGCGTAACTGGTGACGCATGATGCTCAGGAATTCCTGACTCTCCTGGAGTACATTGAGGTAAACCAGACTAATCTTCAGTTTCTCGTTGTTTTCTGCCTTCTGTATTCTGTCTATATGGCGCTTACGGATAACAGACAGTTGATCCTTGCAGACATCGGCTTGCGATAGAATCTCACGATAATGTTCATATCTGCCGGTCTCTATCTGTCCGCATGCCATCTTCATCAGTTCATTGATCGTCTGCATCACTGGTGTGATTTCCTCTACATACTGTTTAGGTAGCGGATTGAAATTATTGTCCACGTGCTCCTTGATTGGTTCCAGCATACGACGCAGGGAATAAATGAACTGCTGATTACTGTTAGCTCCCAGATGGAACCATGTATTCCGTTCGATGGCGATATCCGTATGGCACTTCTTCAGTCCCAACATCTCCTGACGGCGGAATTTTTTGAGTTCCACTTGTTCTTGTCTCAGTTCCTTTTCGGCACGGCGCAGTTCGCGTACGTTCTCATTAATCAGTCCGTTGATGATTTTATTGAACTCATCCAGTGCAAAGCGGGTTACGAAACTTTGGGTACGACTAACTTGTTTACGCAGGATTTCCCAGACCAGTTCCGGGTCACGTGTGCGCATCATCAGTCGGAATGTATCCTTAGACTTATCGCCAGCCTTCACCTTCTCATTATAACTCTTATTGGAACGTACCAGAATCACCACCACCATGACAATAGCAGCAAACTCCACGGGCAGTCCGCCATAATACATGGCCAAACATACCAACGCACAGCAGAGAAATGCCACACCGGCAGTAATAAACCAACCACCAATCACACTGATCACTCCTGTTACACGGAACACGGCACTCTCCCTACTCCATGCCTTATCAGCCAGACTGGAACCCATTGACACCATAAAGGTGACATAAGTGGTACTCAGCGGTAACTTATAATTGGTACCGAAAGTTATCAGCATAGAAGCCAACACCAGATTCACTGCGGCACGGACCAGGTCGAAGGCAGCCTTATCATCAGCCAGAATTACTTCATTCTTGTTGAATCTACTGCCCACCCACGTGCGGATACCCTGTGGGATATAGTCTTTCATACTACTACTTCCATTCTGACAGAAACGGACGATAGCACGCGCGGCACGTGAAGAACCAAACATCTCATCCCCTTCATCCTGTCTACTCAGGTCCACTGAAGTCTTTATGACATTATGTGCTTTTTTGGAAGTAGACATTGCTATAATCATGACAACTCCCGCAATAATGAGATAAATAGGAGGTGTAGATGCAGATGCCATCAACGATTTCATCATATAACTGCCAGCACCCACTCCATGACTATTTGCCATAAAGTCCTGATAACTGTCCAGTCCGGCCAAAGGCACACCAATGAAATTCACCAGGTCATTGCCGGCAAATGCCATCGCCAGAGCAAAGGTACCCATCAGCACCACAAACTTGAAGATGTTCACTTTGAGCAGATAAAGCACCTCCATCAGTATGGTAGACAAGACAAACGTATATACCAACAGCAATGAAGTATGCTGCTTGATATATCCGCTGATTTCTGCAGATACATAAGGACTGTGTCCTAATCCCTGTAGAAAGATGAAATAACTCAGAGAGGTGAAAGCCAGACCACCGAAAAGGGCGATATAATACTTGGCATAACGGTTATAATTGAATGTGAACACCACGCGGGATATCCACATCACAATGACACCGAAAAAGAAGGCAACAGCCACAGATACAAAGATGGCAATAATCACGCCCAATGCCTTATCGCTGTTCAGCAACATGTTATAATCCAGACCGTCATGTGTAAGCATTTTGATAGTGGCAAGGACAAAAGCGCCTCCCAAAAGTTCAAAAACCAAAGACACCGTAGTGGATGTAGGCATGCCGAATGTATTGAATACATCCAGGATAATCACATCCGTAACCATCACAGCCAGGAACATGGTCATCACTTCTTCAAAAGTAAAATTAGCTGGCACCATCATTCCATGTCGAGCCACATCCATCATACCGGATGACATCACAGCACCCAGGATAATACCACACGAGGCAATAATCATGACCGTTCTGAACCGAGCCACTCTTGCCCCAATAGCTGATTGGAGAAAGTTCACCGCATCATTACTTACGCCTACAAAGAGGTCGAATACTGCCAAACAAAGCAGAAAAGCGACTATACATAAATAAATTGTACTCATAAATTGATCAGTTTCTATTTATGAGTACAAAGGTACATGAGCTATATTACAAGAATGTTATAGCTATGTTACAATCCTGTTACAAGAACGGATTCTCAGTATTTATTGATATCCATCATTCTGCTTCAGCAATTGATTCTGTGATTTGACCTCATAAGGGATGGGGAATACAATCGTATGATGGTCTTGTTCACCTACATTGCTCTCCTCTGACAAAGAAAAGTATTCACCAAAACGTATCTGGTCTTGTCGGCGCCAACCTTCCCAAGCCAATTCCAGCAGGCGTTCATTCAATATGTTTTCCAATGTCAATTCGCGTACTGGCATACCAACACGTGAGCGTACACTATTTAAATCTATCAATCCAGGCAATATATTAAAGTTACCCCTTAGTCTAGCCTCAGCCCGCATCAATAAGACGTCTGCAAAACGGAATAATACAATATCATTATCCATCAACTTTCCATCCTTTGGTGCATTCTTGTCCACCTCATATTTCCTCATTCTGGCTCCTGCCGTTTCTTTATAGGTACTGTCTGATACATCAATCGCAGCACTCCACGGACGATAGATTAATGGAGCGCCAGTACGGTCTGTGATGATTTTTCCTTTCAGGTCGTATACCGTGTCTGCATAATAGGTAAGAGTAAAACGAGCATCTTCATCTGACGTACCGTAACCGAATACTTTCAGTGCATACGTAGTGGCTGATGAGCCATTTTCTGCGGTAAATCCATAGGCAGAAGCCTGACGATAGTGGTATGAACGATATAGATATTGCATCTGATTGGTATAGAGATTTTTATCCATTGGAATGGTATAAATGTTTTCCTTGGAATTCTCATTATTTACAGAAAAGTTAGTGGAGAATTTATCTTCCAGTGTATATCCATAATCCTCGATACTGTCACACCATGCTTCGGTGGCTTTCCAAGGATTCATCGTTGTAGTGCCCACTGCCAGTTTTACTGTATCTGCATCTATAGTCTGCTTATCTGTCCATTTATCATCCAGATAGACAGTAGCATTAAGTGCCAGTTTGGCCAGGAGAAACATGGCCACAGGACGTGTTATTCTGCCATAATTATCACCTTCCTTCGTACTGTTGGCAGTAGTAAGCAGCGGATAGGTATCGATGAGTTCCTTATACACAAAGCGGAACACATCACTCCGTTCGCTCTGTTTTACTTGATCCATGGACACATTCGGATCGGTCACGATGGGTACACGGGCAAAAAGATCTAGCACATAATAATAATACATAGCACGGAAGGCACGAATTTCTGCCTGATAGTCTGTATATTGCTTATCTGTGAGCAATGAACGATAGGTATTAAGTAACCCTAAGGAACGGTTGCACTGCACAATCACTTTATACAGATAATTCCATGAATTTTTCAACAAGTCATGTGTGGATGACCAGGAATGCTCATACAATTCCTGCCACATACCGCCATCATACCAGTCGCCTCCTCGTGTGGGCAGCAGCGCTTCGTCACTTGTAAATGTGTTCAAGTCATACACGCCTCTGCAGGTTCCTTGCAATCCCTGTCCGTCACTGTTTCCGCCTACATAACCATACAGTTGGGAAACAGCATTTTTGTAGAGGTCATTGGCAGAGGTATAAACCACTCCACTTTCCACCTGGTCTTTCGGTGATTCATCCAGACTACAGGATGTAGCACCTGTCAATATCAAAGTGCTGCATATTATCAGATTATATAATTGCTTTTTCATAGAGCTCTCGTTTGTTAGAATTGAACACTTAATCCCAATGTAAATGAACGATGAACAGGGAATATATTCTTATCGTCAATGCCAAGTGTACTGCTTACTACAGAAGAATTGATCATCGGTGTCTGACCGCTATATCCAGTGATGGTAGCCAGATTGTCCACCGAACAGGATACACGCAGACTATGTATATATCTGGTGAATCGCTGTACAGGCACATTCCATCCCAATGTGATATAATCAATATTGACATAATCGCCACTTTCCAGATAATAGTCACTGATACGTTGGTCATATATCTTGCGCGACGGTGCATCAGCGAATACATTATAATTGGGGAGGCTGGACAGATTATAATAGGTATTGGCTGTTCCGTTGTATATCTTGTGTCCGAATGCACCATTAATCTGTACGGTTACATCCCATTGCTTGTATCTAAAGGCAATATTGGAACCCATCACCATCTTTGGGGTTGCTTGTCCGCATACATAACGGTCATCAGTGGTGCTGATGGTACCATTGCCGTCAATATCACTAAGAATGAACTCGCCCTTCGCATTGATTCCCTCGCAGTGAGGCAGATAGAACACGCCAAGCGGCTGTCCTACTATCTGATACACCACATCACTTGTACCATGGAATCCTGCTCCCTGTAAACTGCCTATCGCAGTAATGTCTGGTGTGGTAAGATACTGGTCACCATAATAACCGTTCAGTGAGAGTAACTTATTCTTCTCGAATGCCATATTCACATTGATGCTCAACTCCATATCTTTCTGGCGGACCGGCGTGATTCCGAAACCGATTTCCAGACCTTGGTTGGACATAGAACCCAGATTCGCCAAAAGATTATTATAGGCAAATGGCGGTACGCTCACTTTATAGTTATAGAGCATATCTGTAGTCTTACTATAATAATAATCCAGGGTGAGCATGATTCTTCCATTCCAGAAAGACATATCAAGACCTGTATTGAAGGTACGCTTGATTTCCCATTTCAGGTCGGGATTGGCATTACGCACGATGCCCAGCGTTACAGCCTGTGTACCGTTGCTGGGTACAACGCCCGTTGGTTGGAGTAGCTGCAGGGAATTATAAGCACTGATGCCACCTTCATTACCACTGAGTCCATAACCGATACGGAACTTGAGATTACTCACCCATGTTATAGGCTTCATAAATTCTTCATCGCTTATCACCCACGAGCCGCTGACAGAAGGGAAGAATCCCCATCGGTTATTGGCACCGAATTTAGATGAGGCATCTGCACGGGCATTGGCAGTTACCGTATATCTATTTTTAAATGTATAACTTGCACGCGCCAGGAAAGATTCCATGTGTGCATCTTCATAACTGCTTCCTGTACCTTCCCAAAGTCTTACTGCACCGGCAGCTAGGTTATTGTATCCATACTGATCTGTCGTAAAGTTGGCAGCCGTGACATGGAAGTCTTTATAGGTCACGCCTTGCGCTTCAGCCAGTCCCAGCAGTTCCAGATGATGTTCATTCCAATCATGGTTCCATGCCAGTGAAATATTCCCTAACACTTCTTCCGTCTTTCCGGAAGCGCGATAAGCCTCACCGTGTGACCATACTATAGTGGGATAATAATGGGCATTATCCATCGTGCTGTAACTATATGAACCGAATGCTGTGAATATCAGATGGCAACCCAAATCCGCCGTTGCTTTGAGGTGCGTATTGAAGTGACTGTCCTCCTCATCCTGCTTTTTCTCCAGCAGGGAATTCGGATTATTGATGAGCAGGGCTTCTGTCACCTGATCATAGCCATTGGTCAAGTTACCGGCATTGGAGAATGTCGGATTAAAAGTTGCAGCAGAATACATCAGTTTAAACAAATCTGGAATGGGACTGTTTTTCTGAATGCTCCCGAATACACCTAAGTCAAAGGTAAGATGATTATCGAATGCCTTCTGCTGTACATCCAGTTTGGCAATATAATTGCGATAGTTGTTATCTTTCACCACGGTATTATGTTCCATTACACCTAAGGAGGCACGATAGTTGGCAGTCGGAGTGCCACCGCCAAAGGCCACATGGTGATTCATAATGAAACCGGTCCGCTCGATGGACTTCTGGAAATCAGTATTATAACCATGATCAATAAACTGGTTTCCCAATGACTGATTGAAACTTCTGAACTCGTCACCGTCCATCATATTCAGTCTGCTGTACACACTTTCAAAACCTGCCGTTCCATCGTAACTGATATGGAACTGTTCACCTTTACCTTTCTTTGTCTGCACCTGTATCACACCGGATGCACCCCTGGAACCATACTGAGCAGTCTCCGACGCATCTTTCAATATCGTAAAACTCTCAATATCTGCAGGATAAATTGTAGATAGTGTAGCCAAATCACTTGATACACCATCAATAATAACCAATGGGTTATTGCCGCCCGTTATAGAGGTAGTACCACGCACACGCACAGCACTCAACATGGCTTCCTGATTACTTGATACACTGACACCGGCAGCCTGACCGGACAGCGCATCGAGTGAATTGGCTACGAATCCCTTCTTCATTCTGTCTTCCGACAGTTGGTCCACGGCACCAGTTGTACTCTTCTGATTACCACTGACATAACCGATATTCACTTTCATGGAATCTGGAATAACGCTTATCTGGGCATTGGCTTCTGTGGCAAATAGCATAACAATAAAAATAAGATAATGTTTCTTCATCTGGCTACGTTTTTGTTAATAGGTCATTCTCTTTGACTTTCAAAGAGTAAATTTACAACGGTTTTTACAAAAGTAAAGGATAAATTCGAATTATCCAAATTTTTAAGCGTGTTTTTGCTTCAGGAGGATATAAATTATTACAGGCGCACCCATCAGCGGCGTCACGGCATTCAATGGAATAATACCGGCATCACCTGGCAAGACACATAGTAAATTACACACTAAGGCGATAACGGAACCGCTTAATAATGTAGCAGGCATCAATACGATGTGGTCATCTGTCTTCACCCACAGACGGGCTACATGGGGAACGGCAAGTCCTATAAAGGAAATAGGTCCACAGAATGCTGTGACGATAGCAGTAAGTACTCCTGTAATGATGAGCAGGGCATTGCGCACTATCACGATATTCACGCCCAGATTTTGTGCGTATTTATCGCCAAGCAGAAGTGCATTGAGTGGTTTTATCAGCAGCATGGCCATCATGATGCCGATAATGGTCACTGCGGCAAATATAGGCATCTGCTCCATTGTCACACCACCGAAGTTACCCAGACCCCATACCAGATAGGATTTCACTCCCTCTTCTGTGGCAAAGAAATTGAGTAAGGATATGGCCGACGCTGACAAATAACCAATCATGATGCCGATAATCAGTAGCATGACATGATTACGCACTATCGATGAAAAGAATAAAATGATGAGTATCACAACCATGGCACCGATGAATGCTGCAATAAATACTGCCGCAAACCCCGTTATGGTAAAAACACCTGTAGATAAGGTGCCTCCCATCAGCAACATCACTAAAGCCACACCCAGTCCGGCACCACTGCTGATTCCGAATATACTCGGATCAGCCAGTGGATTGCGGAAGGCAGTCTGAAGCATCAGTCCGCTCATAGCCAATGCGCCACCTGAGAGTATGGCTGTAAGTGCCTGAGGTAATCTGGACTGGAGTATAATATATCTCCAGGCATCCCGGTCACCCATCCCTCCCATCAGGATATTCCATACATTCCTGACGGGAATATTCACAGCACCCACCATCATATTGAGTACAAAGAGTATCAATACGAGAACCACTAGCAGACTTAACTTCCTTTTCATTCTTGTTTATCGTGTTATCTTTGTAAAATATCTCAGTTTACCTAAATGGATATCGGGATGAATTATCTGGATGAAATCGGCCAAAAGATAATCCGGACGGAATGGAGACTCTTCAAAGAATCGACTGGTTGACACATTGCAACCATAACAGTTCCCTGTCTTCACGGCTTTCAGTTGTCCATATCCCTGATACTCAGACATCACTTCTTTGAGTGTAGTCACATGTTTACTGTCATACCTGAACATCCAGATATCGCTCTCACCTGCCTGATTAAGTACTGTCTCAAACGGCAAAGAAAGACTTCCACTGTGCGTATCTCTGGCAAAAGCATACCGGGCATTGGCATCAGCCATAATCAGTCCCATGGTACTTTTTCCACCAGGTACATACCATACTGCTCCGGTTTTCTTGTCCATCAGCAGTGTATGGGTAGTCTTGGATTGATGTGCCATCTTGCGCAGGGCCATATAACTGCTGTCAACTTGCGCAAAGAGCGAATCGGCTTCTTTTTCAGCTCCCACGAGCATTCCGTAGAATCTCATCCATTCTGCCCTGCCCAATGCAGACGTCTCCATATAATCGGCACATTCGATGATAGGGATACCAAGTTCTTCCACTTTTCCGTAACCACCACTATTGTCAAATGGTGAAATCATCAGTGCATCAGGATTGGTCTCAATGATTTTCTCTGTATTCGGACTCATGGCACTCCCCACATCTGTTATTTTCTTCTGCCTGCACATCTGTTGAATCCAGGGTATCTTGATGTATTGCAAATCTGCCACTCCTGCTATTCGCTTCTGCTGATGGAAAGTCATCAACAGTGAGGCATGTACGGTAGTGAAAGGGATGACACGCTGCAACGGTGTACGGATAATAGTTCCCTGTGGAAGATGAGCCACTTCACCCGCCGATTTAGGCACTAATATATAGGTATGAAGTATCTTCCCAGCATGCCAGGGATCCGTCAACTTTACTTCTGTATATCCTTTATATTTCACGATACTCAGATGCTGTGCATATTTCAGGTGCAGGGTATCTCCCTGGTTATCAGTCGACTGCTTTAAGGAATGAGAGGAGCAAGCACCCAGCAAGAGCAGCATACAGCAGGTGAGGAATAATAAAAGTCCTCGTTTCATCGTATTACCTTTTTACCGTTAATAATCATCAGTTGTTTTCTGCCACTGGTCCATACAGCCTTTTGTCCATTCAGGTTATAGGCAGAGGTATGAAGTTGTTCATCCGATGAAATGGCAGCATTGGTGGAAAGAATGCCGGTGGAAACAGTTGCATTCGGATGTAAATCTTCTGCTCCTGTCACTTCCGTAGAAGTTTCACCAAGCCATCCAGCTGTCTGATTCTCAGCACAATATACTTTCACGAAATCTATTTTATCAAGCGAAACAGATTGTCTGTCTGCATCTACAGCCCATTCTATGTTAAAACTGCATCCTGTACTGTCCGTAACGGCTGAATTATCCACATATCCATAGCGGAAATTACTTAAGACGTAATATGGCGTTGTACTTGTACCTTTATTAACAGCATTTTTAGGTAATAGTGTGCCTGTAAAACTCAACACATTGTCGGCTATCCACAGCGGATAGTATGACTGCTTATGAAATGTGTTTTTAATGACGGTAGCCGACTCTCCTTTGCTGTCCACCCATGTCAATGTACTATCAGCAGCGGCTCTACTATAAGTAATGGTATAATTATAGGTTGATTTGCCGATACTATCTTCATCGGCACTACCTTTCAGCTCATACCAAGTGTCATCTGGTTTTCCATTGCCATTATTGTCTTTTGATACCATGACAATACCCGGTTCACTGTTGTTCGTAAAGCCATTACCACGAATATAAAGGTCCATTTTATCTTTCACGTTGACGACTGAATGATCAAAATGAAAGATAACATAGCCACCATATCCACCGAGTGATATCATACCATTGGCACCATTACCGATTGCAGCAGTGCATTTGTCATTCATCGACTGCTGCGTATCACCAACTTCATATTTTGGTAATACATTCACAAACTGTCCAGGGGCCGGAACAAAATCATCAACTGCCTGAATATACTTACTCTGTCCCATTACCGTCATGCTGACACTAGTCAGTATGAACGCCATCATTATATTTTTTGTTATCATATGCATCATATATTATTTTTTCAAGAATACTGCTTCACAAGGGATATCGCCTGTCCACACACTATAATCAAATGTTCCATCTTTCAGAAAATGAAGCAGTTGACCACTTGATACATAGTCTTTGGCATCCATCACATAAAAATCTTTGGTGGATGGATTCACGACAAGTCCATAAGGGGTTTCAATTTTTGCCATTTCAGCAGAGGAAGACAGGGATTTATTCACAATTTCCAGCGTACGGACATTGATAATACCATGGCTAATAGCACGTTCACCTATCTCTGCTTTCGTATCACCATATATATAATAGAGAGAATCGCCTACTATACACATCTGCGATACAGCTATGTCCATCTGCTTTTTTACTGCCATTTGTCCCGTTTCATCGGTACTCAGGAGCATCAGTCCAGGAGCTTTCTCGCCATAGTCACCACGATAAGATACCCATAACTGCCCCATTCCATCGAATCTGACACGATACGGATTCATCCCCACGGTAATCTGTCGTTCCTCTGTCATTGTTGCTATGTCTATCACACTGAGTGTGTTGTCATATCCTCTGCCCATATTACCTTTGTAACCACCGGAATTGGCTACATATATCTTACCGTTCCTGATAGCTAGTTCATCAGGTTGATAACCCACATTCACGGTCTTTACCACCTTGCAGGTAGCTGTATCTATCTGATAGACAGCACCCAACCGATTATAATCTATGACCGATGTGCCTACATACGAGGTAACATATGCATAACCGCCATCAAAATCTATATATCTACAGTTAGGAATATCAATCTTGGCAACTCTCCGTGACAGCGTATCAGCTGTAGCTACTTCTATTTTGTTGCTGCAGTTGATGACCATCCACATTTTACTGCCATATATTTTGATGTCATTGCCCACATCACCCAATTCCTTAATGGCATCAGGATTGCGCTCTGCATACACATTCCGGTAATAGGTAGCAGTGCTGTCTGTCAAGTTCAGGTAATCCAGCGAAGCCTTGTTACTGCCCATATTCCCCTGACAAAGTACATAGAGACCCTGATACGGCGATACCGTCGTTTTGCTGTCTGTATTCGTACGGGTAGAATAAATGATGGGATCATCCGTACGGCAACTGTTGAGTTGCAGCAGGATGAATAACGACAGAAAAGCCCATTTTATCGTCTCTTGATTGATGTGACAATATCTCTTGGTTCTCATTGCATCATAATTCCATTTTTATTGTGAGTCCGTAATTGCGCTTCGGCATTGGATAATTGATGATAACATCATAATCCTGACTCAACAGATTATTAATCTCCAGTTGGATAGTCCAGTGTATCTTCTGCCAGTTGATGACACGCGAAATACTGATGTCGCTGGTATACCAGGGCTGCATATAATTATACACGATATTTTCCGGTTCATTATACCGTTCACCCACATAGATGAAACTGTAGTTGATGTTCC
>DAIRCP010000081.1:0-8707 GCA_036796635.1 Prevotella sp.
GTAAATGTAACATCCGTAGCAAATGTACTGCCACAAATGACTGTCAAAAGACACACTAAAGAATAACGTAAAATTTTGTTCATAACGTTTTGATTTAAATTAATTATATGTTTTATTGTTCGCAAAGATATGCAAAATAAATGTAAGCGCCAAATATTTCATCGTTAAAATTGCATGAAGATTGGCTTTTAAAAATAAATGCTTAAAGATTTGCTAATCAGGTATTATTTTTGTAACTTTGCACCTTATAAAGTGAAAAATATAAAATATCAAGATATGGACTATAATTTCAGAGAAATCGAAAAGAAATGGCAACAGCGATGGGTAGAGCAGCATACCTACAAAGTTGTGGAAGACAAGAACCGTAAGAAATACTATGTACTCAACATGTTTCCTTACCCATCCGGTGCAGGTCTGCACGTGGGTCACCCATTGGGATACATCGCTTCCGATATCTATGCCCGCTATAAACGCCTCAAGGGATTCAATGTGCTCAACCCGATGGGGTATGATGCTTACGGACTCCCTGCTGAGCAATATGCCATCCAGACAGGTCAGCACCCTGAGAAGACCACGGTACAGAACATCAACAGATACCGCGAGCAGCTGGACAAGATAGGTTTCTCTTTCGATTGGGACCGCGAGGTGCGCACCTGTGACCCTGGTTATTACAAATGGACACAGTGGGCCTTTGAGCGGATGTTCAAATCTTATTATAGCACAGCTTCACAGAAGGCTCAGCCTATCATCAAACTGATAGAGCACTTCGAACTGATGGGTACTGAGAATATCTCAGCTGCCTGCAGCGAGGAACTGCACTTCACCGCCAGTGAATGGAATGCTTTCTCTGAAAAGAAAAAGCAGGAGGTGCTGATGAACTACCGTATAGCCTATCTGGGCGAGACGATGGTGAACTGGTGCCCCGGGCTGGGCACTGTACTCGCCAATGATGAAGTGGTGGACGGCGTGAGTGAACGCGGCGGATATCCCGTGATACAGCAGAAGATGCGCCAATGGTGCCTGCGCGTATCTGCTTATGCGCAACGTCTGCTCGACGGACTGGACACTATCGACTGGACTGACTCCCTGAAGGAGACACAGCGTAACTGGATTGGTCGCTCAGAAGGTACGGAAGTGGAATTCTCCGTGAAAGACAGTGATGTGAAGTTTACGATATTCACCACTCGTGCAGATACCATGTTCGGCGTAACCTTCATGGTACTGGCTCCTGAAAGTGAGTACGTGGCTCAGGTAACCACTGCCGATAAGGAAGCTGAGGTGAAAGCCTATATAGAGCGCACCAAGAAGCGCACTGAGCGCGACCGTATCTCAGACCGCAAGATGACTGGCGTATTCAGTGGTTCGTATGCCATCAACCCATTCACTGAGAAGGCTATCCCCATCTATGTGAGCGATTACGTGCTGGCTGGCTACGGCACAGGTGCCATCATGGCAGTGCCTGCCCATGACAGTCGTGACTATGCCTTTGCCAAGGAATTCAGTCTGCCCATCATCCCGCTGATAGAAGGTGCCGACGTGAGCAAGGAGAGTTATGATGCCAAAGAGGGTATCGTCTGCAACTCTGCCAGCGACAAGTTCAGCCTAAACGGTCTCACGGTGAAGGAAGCTATCAAGGCAACCAAGAAATATGTGGAGGCCAACAATCTGGGCAGAGTCAAGGTGAACTATCGTCTGCGCGATGCCATCTTCAGTCGTCAGCGTTATTGGGGTGAGCCATTCCCGGTATATTACAAAGATGGCATGCCATATATGCTGCCGAAGGAGAAACTGCCACTGCTGCTGCCTGAAATCAATGAATATAAACCTACTGAGACAGGTGAACCACCATTGGGACGTGCACAGAAATGGGCATGGGATACTGTGAAGGAAGAAGTGGTGGACAAAGCACTCATCGACAATGAGACCGTATTCCCGCTGGAACTGAACACCATGCCTGGTTTTGCCGGCAGTTCTGCTTATTATCTGCGCTACATGGACCCACATGATGACAAGGCGTTGGTGAACAAGGACGTGGATGAATACTGGCGTAACGTGGATTTATATGTGGGTGGTACTGAACATGCTACAGGTCACTTGATTTACTCACGATTCTGGAATAAATTCCTGTATGACAGCGGTTATAGCTGTGAGGAGGAACCTTTCCATAAGTTAGTGAACCAAGGTATGATTCAAGGCCGTTCCAACTTTGTATATCGTATCAACAATGACGACCATTCTAAGGCACCTGTATTCGTGTCCCTCGGACTGAAGGATAAATATGAGGTGACACCTATCCATGTGGATGTAAACATTGTAACCAATGACATACTGGATACTGAGGCATTCAAGCAGTGGCGTCCGGAATACAACAATGCTGAATTCATCCTGGAAGACGGTAAATACATCTGCGGCTGGGCTGTGGAGAAGATGAGTAAATCCATGTTCAATGTGGTGAATCCTGATATGATAGTAGAGCGCTACGGTGCAGACACACTGCGCCTCTATGAAATGTTCCTCGGTCCTGTGGAGCAGAGTAAGCCATGGGATACCAACGGCATTGACGGATGCCACCGTTTCCTGAAGAAATTCTGGACACTGGTGAGCAATGCTGCAGAGGTAAAAGATACAGCAGAACCTACCAAGGATGAACTGAAAAGTGTACACAAACTCATCAAGAAGGTATCACAGGATATCGAACAGTTCTCCTACAACACTGCCATCTCCGCCTTCATGATCAGTGTGGGTGAACTCAATCAGCAGAAGTGCAAAAAACCCGCACTGCTGAAGGATATCGTAGTGCTGATGGCTCCGTTTGCACCGCACATCGCAGAAGAACTCTGGGAGATGCTGGGTGAAAAGGGTAGTGTATGCGATGCCCAATGGCCGGCATGGAATGAGGATTACCTCAAGGAAAGCAGTGCCAAGATGGGCGTGGCCTTCAACGGCAAGACCCGTTTTGACATCGAACTGCCCGCAGATGCAGACAAGGATGCTATCCAGTCAGCCGTCATGGCCGACGAGCGTACTGCCAGATACACAGACGGCAAACAGATAGTAAAGGTTATCATCGTCCCTAAGCGTATGGTGAATATCGTTGTAAAATGATTATATGACAATAGATCATAAGATTATATGGAATGAGGTCAAGGATTATTTTTTCATAACCCTTGGCCTCATGCTGTACACCTTCGGATGGACAGTTTTTCTATTACCTTATCAGATTGTAACCGGTGGCGTTACGGGTATCAGTGCCATCATCTTCTATGTGACCAAGATTCACATAGAATACACTTACTTTATCATCAATGCCTGTCTGCTGCTGATAGCCCTCAAGATACTGGGACTCAAGTTTATGATAAAGACTATATATGCCATCCTCACGCTGTCTGTCTGTCTCTGGGCGGCACAGAAACTGATGACTGGCCCTGACGGAAAGTTCTATCAGATACTGGGCGAGGGGCAGGACTTCATGTCGTGCATCATTGGATGTACCATGACGGGTACATCGCTGGCCATCGTCTTTCTGCATAACGGCAGTACGGGTGGTACGGATATCGTTGCAGCCGTGGTCAATAAGTTTAGTAACTTCTCATTGGGACAGATACTGATAGTGGTAGACCTGATGATTATTGGCAGCTGTCTTTTCATCCCCACCTTTGGTGATGGACTGAGTCGTGTGCACAAGGTCATCTTCGGTTTATGCTCCATGGTGATAGAGAATTACATGCTCGACTATGTGATGAATGCACGGCGTGAGAGTGTGCAGTTTATGATATTTAGCAAGAAATATCAGGAGATAGCCAATGCCATAGGCATGCAGACGGAACATGGTGTAACCATCCTCGACGGTCATGGCTGGTACACAGGTAATGAAATGAAGGTACTCTGTATTCTGGCCAAGAAGCGTGAGAGCGTGGGTATCTTCCGTCTTATCAAGATGATAGACCCGAATGCTTTCGTGAGTCAGTCCAGCGTCATCGGTGTTTACGGTGAGGGATTCGACGAGATGAAGGTGAAAGTGAAGCAGAAGGAGAAAAAGCTGGAAAACAAAATCATCAAGAATTTTAAGTAAAATCAATACTTAAAGATATCCGGCAATCAGTATAATAAAAAAAAACAGAAACACTGACATGGACAATAGCCAACTGAAGATAGTATTTGCTACGAATAATGAACATAAGTTACAGGAGATTCGCCAGATACTGGGAGAAAAGATAAATGTACTTTCACTGAATGATATAGACTGTCATACGGATATACCGGAAACGGGACTTACTATGGTAGAGAATGCACTGCAGAAAGCACAATATATCTACGACCATTACCACGTGAGTGTGTTTGCTGACGATACAGGCCTGGAGGTGAATGCACTGGGCGATGCACCAGGCGTATATACAGCCAGGTTTGCATCACTCAAAAGTCCGCTGCCCATGCTGAATGGCAAATTTGATGCTGCCCACGCAGAGATAGACATCCATGGAAAAGACCATGACAGCAATGCCAATGTGGACCGACTAATAGATGAATTAAGAGATAATAACAATAGAAATGCAAGATTCTGCACGGTTATTGCGTTAATATCAGAAAATGGAGAAGTACACGAATTTGAAGGCATTGCCGAAGGTACAATCATAGAAGAGCGCCGTGGTAACGGCGGTTTCGGATATGACCCTATATTCCAGCCCAAAGGTTATCAAGGTACCTTTGCAGAACTGGGCATGGATATCAAGAATAAAATAAGCCATCGTGCAAGAGCTGTACAGAAGCTGGCAGACTTTCTGCTGAATCAATAATAGTATGTACTTCACCGTAAGTATATTCTAAACAAAAAGCCTATTTATATGAAAAAGTTATTATTGCTAGCACTGCTGTTTACCTGTATGGTAACAACTCATGCTGCCACCATCGGCACATGGAAAGCCTTTATGGCCTATCATGACATCAAAGAAGTGGCAGATGCCGGTAATAATAAGATTTTCGTATTGGCCACCAACTCACTCTATCTGTATAACAAGAATGATGGCAGTATCCAGACTTATGACTATGAGAATGGCATGAATGATGTGAAAGTGTCGCACATTGCCTGGAATAAGACCGCTCAACGGCTGCTCGTCATTTATACAAACAGCAATATAGACCTGATGGATATCAAGGGAAACACGACAAATATCCCGGATATCTATAATAAATCCATGAGTGGGAGTAAAACGGTGAATGCCATTACCATCAGCAGTCAATATGCTTACCTTGCCACTGACTTCGGTATAGTCAAGTTGGATATGAGCAACAGTGTCATATCAGACACTTACTTTATGAATATGGTATATAAAGTAGCCATTCAAGGCAGTAATATCTATGCAAAAGCATTGCTCAGCGATGGTGCCACGGTAGGTGTGAAAGTTGGCAACACAAGTAACAACCTGCTGGATAGCAACAACTGGCAGGTATCATCAGATTATACAGTTTCATCAAGTATATTTGATGAGGACAAGACTGATTACAACAATAATATAACAATGCTCAATACACTGAATCCCGGTGGACCGAAGAAAGATACATTCTATTATACCAAGTTTAAAAACGGGACTCTCTATACTGTAGGCGGACAATTTTCTTATGCTTCGTCTGTCTATAATGTAGATGGCTGTATACAGAGTTATAAAGATGGAAACTGGACTATATTTGAAGACAGCCTAAATAAGAAAACAGGGTTTGAATATAAGGATATTACCTGTGTGGATGTTTATGGTGACAGAGTGATAGCCAGCGGACGTACTGGTATGTATGAATTTAACACACAGGGTAAATATGTTACCTATTATAATCAGAGTAACACTACTGTGCTGAAAGGTGTTGACCCAGCAGCAAGCGGCAAACCGGCCGGACAGGACTATACATTGGTACTTGGTATTGCATATGATAAAAGTGGCAATCTATGGGCACTCAATTCACAGGCATTGAATACGGGATTGCTCTGTTTTGCTACTGATGGCAGTCAGACAGATTATTCTACAAGCACTATTAAAATAAGTACTGGTGTCAGTTTGTTTTATATGACTCATCCATTCTTTGACAGTCGTGAACTGTTGTGGTGGGGCAATGAGTTTGATGCAAATCCATATATATTGTGTTATCAACCGTCCAGTAACACATTATTGCGTTATAAAATAGATGATGAGGAAGTAAATCGTATAACATGTTCAGCTGAAGACCAGGATGGTAATATCATTATAGGTACTAATGTCGGTCCTTATTTCATCAGCAACAGTTATGTGGGACAAAGCAGCGTGACATTCTCGCAACCTATTATCCCCCGTAATGACGGAACAAATCTGGGAGATTATTTATTAGACGGTACGTATATCACTAGCATCGTTGTAGACGGAGCCGGAAGAAAATGGTTTGGTACAAATAGTCAAGGTGTTTACCTCATCAGTAAGGACAACATGACACAGATACATCACTTCACAAAAGAAAACAGTGGACTTATATCCAATGTCATCAATAGTATTAGTGTTAATTCCACCACCGGTGAAGTCTACATAGCTACACAAGACGGACTGTGTTCCTATATGGGTGATGCAACAGATGCTGCAACAACGATGGACAACAGTTCCGTATATGCTTATCCAAATCCTGTAAAACCTGATTTCACAGGTAATATCACCGTTGTAGGACTTACATTGGATGCTGACGTCAAGATAACCACAGCTACGGGATATCTTGTAAAAGAAGGAAGAAGCAATGGTGGTACCTTTATCTGGGATGGAACTGATAGATACGGTAAAAAAGTAGTTTCAGGTATCTATGATGTCATCACAGCTACCAGTGATGGAAATAAAGGTACTGTGTGCAAAGTAGCAATTGTGAGATAATATACTTATCAACATTTATATAGGTTATCCACAAAAAGTGTGGATAACCTATGTATAAGTGTGTTTATAACGGAATAATAACTTGTTGATTATCCCTGAGGGCTTGAGATGTAGGGATATCAACAGGGTTATTAGAAAGTTTTTCTAAAGTTTTCCACGGATTTTGTAGGTAAAAAGATATAAACTTAGTAATTTTGCACCGAATTGTAAAATTGTGGATAACTCTGTAGAGTGTCTCATTATCAGATAGAAAGAATCAACACATATTGCTGATAACTCAATTATCTCAAGTGGATAAAAAAATGAGCAAGAAAACAGCAAAAAAGTTATTCACTTATCCACAGCGTATCATTCAGTTCATATTCCTTTTAGTAATTAAAGAAAAAATAAAAGATAATATTGATATGGAGTTGAAACAAGAATGGAAAAATAAAGGGTACATTGATGAACCCGTAAAAGAAGGTACCGACCTGAAAGCAGAGATCCGCCGACTGTGCAAGGAGAAAAATGCTATCGTACTGGCCCACTATTACACAGTAGGTGAACTACAGGAGGTGGCAGACTTCATCGGTGACTCACTCGCTTTGGCACGGAAGGCTGCCGATACTGATGCGGATGTCATCGTGATGTGCGGTGTACACTTCATGGCTGAGACTTGCAAAATATTAAGTCCTGAGAAAACAGTGCTCTGTCCGGATCTGAATGCTGGTTGTTCGCTGGCTGACAGCTGTAAGGCTGAAGACCTGAAGAAATATAAGGAAGAACATCCAGGATATCAAGTAATCAGTTATGTGAATACGACTGCTGCTGTGAAGGCACTCACTGATGTGGTGGTCACAAGTGGTAATGCCAAGAAGATAGTGGATACTTTCCCTAAAGACGAAAAACTCATCTTTGGTCCTGATTATAACTTAGGTTCTTATATCAATGAGATAACCGGCAGAAAGATGTTGCTCTGGAATGGTGGTTGCCACGTCCACGAACGTTTCTCTGTTGATGAGATTGTAAAACTGAAACAGGCACATTCGCAGGCTTTGGTGTTGGCTCATCCGGAATGTAAAGGTCCTGTATTGGCAATCGCTGATGTAGTGGGTAGTACTGCAGTTCTGTTGAAGTATGCCATCGCTCAACCGGATAAAGAATATATTGTAGCCACAGAGGCCGGTATTTTGCACGAGATGCAACGAAACTGTCCCGACACACAATTCTATCCAGTGCCACCCGAAATAAGCGAGGGCGGCTTAGGATGCAGTTGTAATGAATGTGATTATATGAAGATGAATACATTATTGAAGATATATAATGCATTGAAGTACGGTTGGCCAAGTGTAGAAGTAGATCCAGTTATAGCAAAAGAAGCAGTTAAACCTATAACAAGAATGTTGCAATTAAGCTAAATATATAAAGTATATCAGATAAAAAATAACACTGCATCTGTTGGTATCATCCAGTGGTGCAGTGTTTTTTATGAATTTACTCAATTAATGATAGAGAAACTCTTTTTATTGAAATAGTCGGTTGGCATATTTCAGAGCATCAATCAGATGTGGAGCTACCCAATCCCAGTTATGGTCACCTGTTGCTACCTGCATATTACAATGTATGCCATGCGCACGCAATGACTTGATAAGGTCCATATTAGCTTCCAAAGTAAAGTCCTGATCACCTACAGCAACCATCCATTTTACCGTTTTCCAGGCTTTTATCTCATCTTGTTTTCCTTGTTGTATTCGTATGATAGGATTATTTTCCTCTATCACCTGTTGTCTCCATTCGCCGGAAGGGTCATTCTTCAGAAATTCCAGTGGTTGACGGCGCTGATAACCACTGAT
>DAIRCP010000081.1:8807-15324 GCA_036796635.1 Prevotella sp.
CTGTCCATGGTCTGACTTAAGTTACCATAGTTTTGCCAGTCGTCACAGGAACCGCCGCCACCGTGCATAAAATAGAATACTGGATAAGTCTTGTCTTTGTTTACTTCATAATCATCAGGCAGATAGATGACGTAATCACGTTCAGTCACTCCTTGGAGTAATCGACAAGGTAAAGTCGTGTGTACAGTTCTGCATATACCTGATAAAGGTATCATGAAAAGCAAGGATAATAATATTAGTTTTTTCATTTTTATGTAATTGAATATTTTATAGAATTGATGCAAAAATACAATATATTGTTGAGAAGATATTAATTATTCTCATCATTTTATATGATTTGAAACAAACAAAAAATAAAATGATGCAAATCTCATATATTTTTATTATCTTTGCACCCGAATAAGATATTCTATCAGTTAAAGTGCATATCGTAATAGCAGGAAATATAGGAAGCGGTAAGACAACACTTACTAATATGCTGGCCAAACATTATGGTTGGAAACCACGGTTTGAGCCTGTTGAAGTAAATCCGTACCTGGAAGATTATTACAAGGATATACCCCGATGGTCATTCAATCTGGAAGTATATTTTCTGAAACAGCGCTTTCGTGACTTGATAGAAATAGCAAAATCACAAGATACCATTATTCAGGACCGTTCCATCTTCGAGGGTGTGTATATATTCACTGCCAATAACAAGGCTATGGGATATCTGAGCAACCGTGATTATGATACTTATATGGAGCTCTTTGAGCAGATGATGACCATCGCCAATATGCCTGACCTGATGATTTATCTGCGGGCACAGGTTCCTCATCTCGTAGAGAATATACAGAAGCGTGGGCGTGATTACGAACAGACCATGCCACTGGACTATCTCAAAAATCTGAATGAACGGTATGAAGACTTCATCTTCAATAAATATCAGGGCAAACGACTGATTATTGATGTGGATGACTTAGACTTTCAGCATATACCTGAACATTTTGCCGGTATTGTGGATAAGATAGATGCCATACTGTTTGGCTTATTTAAAGATGAACAATAGAATATAAAGAAAATATATTTTTAATAATATGCATATAGCAATAGCAGGAAACATAGGCAGCGGTAAAACTACGCTTACCAAGATGCTTGCCCACCGATATGGATGGACACCACGCTTTGAACCCGTAGACAACAATCCGTATCTCGACGATTTTTATGCTGATATGCCTCGTTGGTCATTTAATCTGCAAGTATATTTTCTTAATAAGCGGTTTAAGGAAGTAGTGGAAATATCACAGAGCAGTGATACCATCATCCAGGATCGTACCATCTTCGAGGATGCACGCATCTTTGCACCCAACCTGCATGAGATGGGAATGATGACCGACCGTGACTTTGACAATTACTCAGACTTGTTTGACTTGATGATGTCACTCGTCAAACTGCCCGACTTGATGATATATATCCGTTCCACTATTCCCAATCTAGTATCGCAGATACAGAAGCGCGGACGTGAATTTGAAAAGTCTATCCGAATAGATTATCTCAACGGACTCAACAAGCGATATGAAGAATGGATAAAGACCTATAAAGGACACCTGATTATAGTGGATGGCGACAATGTGAAATTCGGTAATAATGCAGAAGACTTTAAGGTCGTGACAGATATGATAGACGCCAAATTGTTTGGCTTATTCCCTATGAGCGACAATGAATAAATGCAATATAAAGAAGATTGGTCACAAATGTGACCAACCTTTTTTTATGGTATATCATTTGCAACATGACTATTGAAAATATAAATATTGAAAATCAACTATTTAAGAATAGAAAAGATTGTATAACAACCAAATTATTAAAAAGTGAAAATTATGAGAACTGAATGGAGAAATTTTAAAGGAAACAAGTGGCAGTCTGAAGTTAATCTGAAAGATTTTATTCAGAACAACTACACTGGCTATGATGGCGATGAAAGCTTTCTGGCCGGACCTACTCAAGCTACAGATGAGCTGTGGGGTAAACTTCAGCAACTCCAGAAAGATGAGCGTGCTAAAGGCGGTGTTCTCGATATGGAGACTGAGGTGGTATCCAGCCTGACTGCTTATGGCCCAGCCTATATTGGCGAAGATACAAAAGAAAAGGAAAAGGTGGTAGGTCTGCAGACCGATAAACCATTGAAGCGTGCTTTCATGCCTTACGGTGGTATCAAGATGGCAGAACAGGCTTGTACCACCTATGGTTATCAGCCATCAGAGAAGTTGCATGAGATTTTCTCCAAATATGTAAAGACTCATAATGAAGGCGTATTCGATGCTTATACTGCAGAGATGAAGCATGTACGTCATAATCATATTCTTACAGGTCTGCCTGATACTTACGGTCGTGGCCGTATCGTAGGCGACTATCGCCGTGTGGCTCTTTATGGTATCGACTATCTGATAGAGCAGAAACAGAGCGATCTGGACAACATGGGTGAGCGTGAGATGATAGACGAGGTAGTTCGTCTGCGTGAAGAGGTAGCTATGCAGATTCGCGCATTACGTGATTTAAAGGCGATGGCGGCTAGTTATGGCTTTAATATTGCCAATCCCGCCTCTAATGCCCGCGAAGCTGTCCAGTGGCTTTATTTTGGCTATCTCGCAGCTGTCAAGACACAGAATGGTGCTGCCATGTCGGTAGGTCGTGTATCTACATTCCTTGATATCTATATTGAGCGTGACTTCCAGGAGGGTACGCTTACTGAAGAGGATGCTCAGGAACTCATAGACCATCTGGTGATGAAATTCCGTATGGTGAAGTTTGCCCGTATTCCTTCTTACAATCAGTTGTTCAGCGGTGACCCTGTCTGGGCTACACTTGAGGTAGGCGGTATCGGTCAGGACGGTCGTTCCATGGTAACTAAGAATGACTTCCGTTTCCTTCATACCTTAGAGAATATGGGTCCATCACCCGAACCTAACCTCACTGTACTTTACAGCAGTCGTCTGCCTAAGGCTTTTAAGCGCTATGCAGCGATGATATCTGTCACTACCAGTTCCATCCAGTATGAGAATGATGATGTGATGCGCCCTGTATGGGGAGATGATTACTCCATCTGCTGCTGTGTGAGTGCTACGCAGACAGGTAAGGAGATGCAGTTCTTCGGTGCGCGTGCCAATCTCGCCAAGTGCTTGCTGTATGCCATCAACGGTGGTGTGGATGCCAAGTCCCGTGAACAGTGTGGTCCTGCTTATCAGCCAATCAAGGGTGATGTGGTGACTTACGATGAGTTCATGCCTAAATTCATGGATATGATGGAGTGGTTGGCTTCTGTATATGTCAAGACACTGAACCTGATTCACTATATGCACGATAAGTACTTCTATGAGGCAGCCGAGATGGCACTCATCGATACAGATGTACGTCGTACTTTTGCTACAGGTATTGCCGGATTCAGTCATGTGGTCGACTCTATCTGTGCCATCAAGTATGCCAAGGTGAATGTAGTCCGTGATGAGACAGGTTTCCCTATCGACTTCAAGACAGAGGGTGATTTCCCCCGTTACGGTAATGATGATGAACGTGCTGACGAGATAGCAGTATGGTTGCTCAAGACCTTCGTCAAGATGATTAAGAAGCATCATACCTACCGTAATTCAGAGCCTACCACCAGTATTCTTACTATCACTTCCAATGTAGTGTATGGTAAATATACAGCAGCTATGCCTGATGGTCGTGCTGCAGGTACACCTCTCTCACCAGGTGCCAATCCATCTTACGGTGCAGAGAAGAATGGTCTGCTTGCCTCTCTTAACTCAGTGGCAAAACTGCCTTATGAGTATGCACTGGACGGTATCTCCAATACACAGACCATCAATCCGGGAGCCCTGGGTCATGATGATGAAGAGCGTGCCAATACCCTCGTAGGTGTGATGGACGGTTACTTCAATCAGGGTGCTCACCATCTGAATGTGAATGTATTCGGAGTTGAAAAGCTGAAGGATGCTATGGAACATCCGGAGAAGGAAGAATATCAGAACTTCACCATCCGTGTAAGTGGATATGCTGTGAAGTTTATCGACTTGACTCGTGAACAGCAGTTGGATGTGATTTCACGTCAGGCTCACGAAAGACTATAAATATAATAGGGTGGTGGACAGATGGAATCATATCCATCACCCTGTTTTTTTTTATTATTCATGATTCTATCATTTACTATTGAACTATATGAAAGGATTTGTTCATTCCGTAGAATCATTCGGATCTGTAGATGGTCCAGGTATCCGTTATCTTATTTTTCTGCAGGGTTGTCCCATGCGCTGCCAGTTCTGTCATAATCCCGACTCGTGGACGATGCACACAGGACAGGAGATGACTGCTGATGAACTGCTGGATAAAGCAGAGCGTTTCCGCACTTATTGGGGAGATAAAGGTGGTATTACGGTGAGTGGCGGAGAGGCACTGATGCAGATGGACTTCTTGCTGGAACTCTTTGAGAAAGCCCGTCAGCGTGGTATCAATACCTGCCTGGATACCTCAGCCCAGCCTTTTACCCGTACAGGCAGTTTCTTTGAGAAGTTTGAACGGTTGATGCAGGTTACTGATACCGTATTGCTGGATATCAAGCACATCGATGATGCAGAGCATCGTAAACTTACCCGATGGTCCAATCAGAATATACTGGACTGTGCCCGCTATCTGAGTGAGATTCAGAAGCCAGTCTGGATACGTCATGTACTCATTCCTACCATTACAGATAAGGATGAATACCTGTATCAGTTGCGTGATTTTATCAGCACACTGCAAAATGTAGCACGTATCGATGTGTTGCCTTATCACACGTTGGGTGTATTCAAGTATCAGAAGTTGGGCATCACTTATCCTCTTGAAGGCATCAATCCACCTTCACAGGAGCGGATAGACCATGCCAATCAGATACTGCAGGCAGCACTGCATCTATCATGATTCGTTTCACTCGCCTTTAGCTATTCTTTCAGCATAAGGGCGAGTGAGTTCTGTTACATCTTTCAGTAACTCAGGGTCGATGGTAACTGTTACCAGATGCTGTGCAAACTCCATCAGTTCCTTGGATTCATTGCTCCTCAGAAATTTAGCATCCAGCCCCCAGGGTCCCAGTCGGTATCTGTCCAGAGCATCAGCATCCTTGAAGTCATGGTACACCTCCAGCCATCCTTCGGTATCATCCGTCTTTTCTCCGGCATTTGCCAGTGAATGTCTGGGTGCTTCCTCACGGATATATTTTTCGCCCATCTCATCATCCTGATCGTGATAAGCAATGACCGCATACACCTCCGGCAGATATTTCAGACCGTTGTCTGTACAGAATTGCTTGTAATATTCCGCAGCCCGTTGCCCGTGGCCTCTGTCCAGATAATTGTCCTTTCTCCTGGTATCATGGAATATACTGGCATGACACAGAGCAATGAGAGAACGGAGTTTCAGATGGCGTTTCTCGCCTAATTTCAGTGCCAGCAGCAGCACACGTTCACAGTGACCTTCAGTATGAATGTCTATACCGTCGTTAATCTGCCAGAACTTGATTTTGTCGTCCATCAGCTGTCGCCAGTAGCTGAACATGCTGGCTACCTGTCCATTCTCTTGATCCAGTATTGTATGATCTATCTTCTTGTTCATAGTTATCTGTCTCCTTCTTATTATTGTATCTTCAGTGTCAGGTCCTCTTGATTGAGCGTGATACCTGTACCCGTGAGGTATTGATTGAGCGTACCATCGTCAGCCAGTTCCCGTGGTGTGCCTGTGTGCAGACCGTCGGCCAGCATCAGCCAGAGTTGGTCGGCCAGTTGGAGTGCCAACGTGATGTCATGTGTTGAGAGAAATACCGTTTTGTCCTGTTGCTGACTGATACGGCGGAGCAGGCGCATCATCTCCACCTTACTGGGAAAGTCCAGGAAGGCCGTAGGTTCATCCAGATAGATGATAGGTGTTTGTTGGGCAATAGTCTTGGCTATCATCACCTTCTGTCGCTCACCGTCACTCAGTGTATAGAACCATCTGTGGCGCAAGGCAGAGATATTCACAGCTTCAATAGCCTCATTTACCGCCTTCACGTCGTCTTCCTTGCATTTTCCGAAGAAACCTGTATAAGGTTGCCTCCCCATACTTACAAGCGCCTCTACGGTCAATTGCTGCACTTCCGGGCGTTCCGTAAGTACAATACCTATCATTTTACTCTGTTGGCGCTGGGTATAACTGTCTATAGATTGTCCGTCCACGATGATATCGCCGTCCAGTTTCGGTTGGAAGGCAGCCAGTGTACGGAGTAGGGTGGATTTACCGATACCATTGGCACCCAGCAGACAAGTGAGTTCACCCGAATGTAGTTCCGCATGAAGGTGTTGAGCCACTATGCGCTCACGCTTTTCAGAGGTTCCGTAACCGATGCAGAGGTCTTGGAGCGATACTGTTGTATGTTGTGACATGATGATATCTTTGTTTTTTTAGTTGATGCAAATATATGAAGAAAAATTGAAAACAAGCGCAAAATAGGGAAATATCGTTGTAAATTAAT
>DAIRCP010000082.1:0-15166 GCA_036796635.1 Prevotella sp.
GAAAAAACAGTGCGATAATACGGTAGATTCATACAAAAATCGGTAATTTTGTACAAATTTGATAGTTATTTTATGAAAAAAGACTTGTCAGTATGATTTTTAAACGGTATATTTGCAATCGGGATGAAAGCTATCATCACTTTTTGACACCATCATCAAGATGCCGACAACTAATTTAAAAAACAATAAATAAAAACAAGTAATTATGCTAATGACCATCGAATTGCTGGTAGTATTACTGGCACTGTATGTAGGCTCCCGATATGGAAGTCTGGCACTGGGCGCTATCTCTGGTATAGGTCTGGCCGTCCTGGTATTCGGATTCGGAATGAAACCGGGTTCTCCCCCTACCGATGTTATTTATATCATCATCGCAGCAGTGACCTGTGCTGGTATTATGCAGGCATCAGGTGGCATGGACTGGCTCATCCAGATAGCAGAGCGACTGCTCCGTAAGCATCCGGACCGCATCACATTCCTGGCTCCTCTCTGTACCTTTTTCCTCACTATACTGGTAGGTACGGGACATGTGGTGTACACGCTGATGCCTATCATCGTGGATATTGCCATCAAGAAGGGCATCCGTCCGGAACGTCCCTGTGGTGTGGCGAGCATCGCCTCACAGGTAGGTATCACCTGCTCACCTATCGCTGCTGCCGTAGTGGCATTTGTATCCATCTCCAATGCTAACGGATTCGACATCACTATTCCGCAAGTGCTCATGGTAACCATACCTGCCTGCATCTGTGGTATTCTGGCTGCTGCTGCCTGCAGTTACCACAGAGGACTGGATTTGGAAAAAGACCCTAAGTTTCAAGCTAGAATCAAAGACCCTGCCGTCTATAAATATGTATACGGTGATACCGCCACTACACTCAACAAGGAGATACCTGCCAGTGCACGCCGCGCTGTGTATATCTTCCTCGGAGCATTGGCTGTCATCGTGTTCTTTGCCATCTTCCAGGACTGTCTGCCTGCTTACGATGGTGTGAAGGCCATCAAGGGTGCTGCCGACGTGCATCTGGCGGGTCATGCCACTATCAGTGCCAAAGCCCTGGCAGAAGCCGGTGTCGTAGTAAACGGTGTGACGGAAGGTGTAACCACTCGTCTGAAGATGAATCTGGTGATTCAGATTGTCATGATCAGTGCTGCTGCCCTGATGATTATGTTCTGCAAGGCAAGTCCGAAGAAGGCTGTCGCAGGTGCTGTCTGGCAGAGTGGTATGGTGGCTGTTGTTGCCATCTATGGTATCGCCTGGTTGGCTGATACGTACTTCTCCAATTACATGGATGCCATGCAGGCTAGTCTCGGCGGTATCGTTGCACAGTACAAATGGAGTATCGCCATTGTATTTTTCCTGGTATCTGTACTCATCAACTCTCAGGGTGCTGTGGTCGTGGCAATGCTGCCGCTGGCTTATTCCCTGGGTATCCCCGGTCCTGTGCTATTGGGTGTGCTGCCCAGTATCTACGGATACTTCTTCATCCCTAACTATCCTTCCGATATCGCCACCGTCAACTTCGACCGTACGGGTACGACTGTCATCGGAAAGTATCTGCTCAACCACTCCTTCATGATGCCGGGTATGGTACACGTCATTGTTGCCACCATCGTGGCTTACTGCATCTCCATGATTATCTATTAAGCACGACAGATTCCTTTTATGATAAAGAAAGCCCGCTGCATCTTACTTGCAGCGGGCTTTCTAATGATGTGGAAGCTTATAATTTCCCATTTATGATTTTCTTCAGATGGAATTATTGTTTCAATATCTTCTGATGGTCTACGATGTACATTCCTCTGGGCAGATGCGGAAGGATTCTTCCGAACTGGACCTGTGGCTCATACAGTGTACCGTCCAGTTCATAGATATCCACCAGTTTACTGCTGTCCAGCATCAACTGGTCTACACCGGTGGTCATTGATTTCACCTTCAGTTTACCGTCAGTCATGAGGGTGGAGTCATCCCATTCGATAACACGGCCGGGAGCCTCAGTGGTGAGGATGTAACTGCCCTTCTGATTGATATTGGTGACAAACACATTAATTTCATCGCCTGGCTGGAGGACTCTATCATCCGCAACAATCACCTTGATAGTATCAGCATTGTGCGTAAGCGTTCCTCCCACATTGTACTTGGAGTTACCATAAGTCTTCAGATATACCTGTAGAGTACTGCCGCTGTTCATCGTCATGTCACCTACACATTTCAGTGTGCTCAGCAGACCATTTTTGGTGGAAGCCATGACAGTGGCACCTTTACCTGCCGTAACGCTCTGCACACAACCGTAACCGCAGAGTGTACCGCCATTGGATACATTCACTGCTCCCGTTGAGAACGGGGTCATGGCACTGATGGTGTTGAGTATCTCCAGGTTTCCGCCCGCCACATTCACGGCAGATGTGCTGCTGCTCTTATAGATGGAGAGTGTACCCGTGCCCACTTTCTTGATGCTCTGCGCCTTGAGCATACCATAGAAGCCGGTATCCTCATTGTTGTATCCTATCTCAAACGCATCGATGCCGTTGCCTAACGTAGCATCTGTAGCTGATGCGGATGGAGAAGACAGTGAACCCAGTTTGGTGGTAGTTGACTGATTGGTATTACTTCCGCCTACCGTATGGGTCACATAAGCACCGTTCTCCAGTACGAAGTGGGTCTTACTCATATCGGTCACATTGCTCATCAGTCGGAAGTTGCCACCCTGTACATGCAGAGTGCCTTCAAACTGTGAGAAGTCGGAATAGATGTCGCTGCGCACACCTGTGGAGTAGATGGTGAGGTCACCTTTACCCAGGAACTTGCCACGGATAGTGCCGCGGGTTGTTCCGCGGATGATGCTGCTGGTACCTTCCTGTACGGTAGTCACATAATCAAAGGTAGGTATCGTCGACATGTTATTTATGTCTATTAAGTTTACCTCACCGCCACAGAGCAGCATCGGTGAACCGATATTGCCGAATGACGTATTCCAGGCTCCCTGGGCTACAATACCCTTCCTGACAATCATACCCGCAAAGGTATTGGTACCGCCGTAATTGAAGTTGAGTTGTCCGGCACCGTCCTTCAGCAGATATCCGCTGCCGGTCACCTTTCCCTTGAGTGACAGGGATGCGGATGCATTCTGCACATTGATGGTGGCAGTGTCGCCTGTAAGGGTGAGTACACGGTCGGTAGCCTGATTATCACCCGCCATCTTCAGTGTCCCCTTGCCCATGTTCCACAGACCAGCCGTGGCGGCAGCAGCACCGATGTCACTGTGTGTGCCTCCGTCTGCCAGATGATACACAGTGAGTGTACCGCCGTTCACATTCATGGCACCCGTAAAACTGTTGTCCTGTAAGTCCATGAGGAGTTCACCGCTGCCCTTCTTGGTCACGGTGCCTGTTCCTCCTATACCTCCTTCACCCGTCAGATGATAGGTACCATTGGAGAAGTCGAAGGTAGTGGCATTCGCCATCATCGTTTCACCCACGGTAATATTCCGCTGTACAGCCTCGTCATTGAAGGTCACTTCATCACCCGTAACAAAGGTAGATGCCGTTCCTCCGCTGGTGAAGTTGGATGTCTGATAATCCCACTGTCCGTTTTCCGTTCCTGTCCATTTCACATCCTTGGCAGCAGCACGCGTCTTATTGATGACGAGCACCAGTTGGTGGGCGCGCGCTTCCACCTGATAAGACAGACCGTCCAGTCCGCGGGTCAGTATCTTGGTGGCATCGGCAGTCATCGTGCCAGTACATTCCGCCAGCACATACTCGCCAGCCACGGGTTTCGCCTCTTTCAGATTGATGGTGAAGATATTATCGCCCTCCAGTGTCAGGTTGCCGTTCACCACTAATTTACCGTTCTTGGCATCTGTGGTGTTCAGTGTCTCCTCTATATATACATTTCCCGGCAGTGTCAGGTCATGGTTCACGGTCATGGTGCCATAAGGCTCATCCGTGGTACCGGGCATCAGTCGGCATCCTTCATAGTTGAGGGCACCCTCAAAGGTGATGGCGCCGTTCAGGACGGGATTGCCGCCCAGTGTACCTTTGGCACGAAGTTCCACAGGCCCCTTGATCTTGCCGTTCACATTCAGTCTGCCCTCACTCACGATGGTGTTACCCGTGAAGTTGAAGTCATTGTTGAAGGTGGCAGTACCCTGCATAGACTTGGTGAGTGTCATCTCGCCGTCCAGTGTACCCGTACCGGAAAAAGTATAGTCATGTCCTTTCGGGTTCATCACATACACGGCTTTGGGCTTCATCGCTCCCGTCAGGGATATAGGCGTACTGTTGGCACCGCTTATATCGAAGAGGATGCTCTTCCCGTCGGCATAATTCTGTGCGGCAGTCTGGTCGTAGGTCGTGCAACCGGTGGTGATATCACCGCTCTTCCAGCGCAGGTCTGTCACCATCGTAGGGGGCACAGGAGGCTTTGGCATCTGATGCCCCAGATAGAAGTCTGTGTTGGGACTCTGATAATAACCGCGGGTGGTACAGTCCAGATGATAGTGCGGGTCTTCCTGCAGACAGTAGATGGAATAAGGTGTAGCGATGTCTGTGGAATAACCTATCAGACCAGTACTGATATCGTCAGTCTGCTTCATCTGGATGATTTCCTCGCGCCAGTCACCGGTCATATCGCCCATATAGGCAGGACGTACGCCCGTGCCTGCATGCACAGTCCAACCGCTCTCCTTGGAGAACTCTATCAGTCTGTTTCCTCCCGGCACGGTGGTTATCATCGTATTGGTACTATAATTCTTTCCGCCGGGTGAGGATATCTGTTCGCGCAGCAGGTCGCCGTCCCACCAACTGCTCTCACAGGGATACGGACGCAGAGCGTCAGTCTTCTCTCCCTTGCAGTCGTAGATGTAATCGCTCACGAAACTGTATATCTCATAGCCCTTGCGGGTAGAGTCACAGTCCAGACATTCACCTCTGCCCACGTCATAGACAGACGGCAGGTACCACTCCTTGATATGTTCGCCGGTAGCGGCATCATACGTCAACTGTCCCAGCAGAGCCGACTGCTGGATGGCATACACTTCCAGTCCCGGACGCTCCGGGTCTATGTCGCTCACGATGAAGCGGTCGCCATGACCGATACCCGCGCTGTACACCATGTTGTCCCATGGATTCACGCCATAGCCGCCCTGCAGCATCTCGTCACGGCCGTTACCGTCAGTATCAGCCACACGTAACTGGTGGAACTCGGCAGGCCAGGGAGTCTTGTCGTTGCGGCTCCAGGTATAGAAGTGATGGAAATTGGAGGCCACGCCGTTGTTCCAGTCATAGCCGAAGGCAAACACATAGTTATGATGTGTCTTGTCTGTGGTGCGGTCCAGGCACTCCATGATGACGTAAGGACGGACGCCGTCGTAGCAGATGGCGAAGTGACCGCCCATGAAGGCATATTCGGTGCCATCGCCGTCACTCATGTAATTACTGCGGTCGGTACGGCTGTACTGATCCACGCCATCGTGTACATCGGCGTATTTCAGTTCGGATGACGTTAGTTCCGCACCGGTGGCACCGTCTATCACGGAGATATAGAAAGGAGGATTCTTCACACTCTGTGTACGGTAGTCCGTGATGCCGTCACCGTCCGTATCGGGGGTCGACTTGCCGAAGGCATAAGTACCCCATGTCTTGTTGGCGGCATCCCAGAAGCGAGTACCGTCACTGCTCTTGATGATTACTTCGCACTTGCCGTCACAGTTGATGTCATACACGGTCACCATGTCATTCTGTCCACTGTCTATGATGACGTTTGGACCCATATCCACAGTCCACAGACAGGTACCGTCCAGGGTATAAGCCTGCAGCTTATGGGTATTGGCAGCGTTATCCACGGCAAGTCGGTCCACCAGCACGGCATCATAAGCGCCGTCACCGTTCAGGTCCATCGGCCAGGCATATTTGGCACGGTAGTCATTGGGGGTGAGCAGCGATGTCTCGAAGTTGAAGTCGAAGAATACATTGCTGTAAGCCTGCTGCTTGAAGAGGAAAGGGGATGACTTCTCTCCCTCCACGCCATTGATGACGGGTGCTACGGCAAATTCCGTATTGTAGGGCATTGCAGATGTGGTGGTGCTGTAATTGGTGAGTGACAGCGGCGAGGCATTCACCTTGGTATAGTCGGTAGCACCTGCTGTACGTCTGTACAGGTTATAGACGGTACCCTCAGGTTCCTGGGCGAGTTTACGCCAGGACACAAGCACGTTGCTGCCGCGATTCACAGCCACTACGCTGCGAGCCAGCTTCTGATGGATACGCTGCGCCTGCATCCCTAGCGGAAGCAGACTCAGGGCCATCATCACGGCGATTGATCTTTTGCTCATTAGTAAATCAGTTAAATGAATATTGTTAGTTATCTTGTTGTCTTTTATATTTATCGGTAGGTGGCTACGGTGTAGATATAGCTGTCACATTCGGTGGTTTCCAGGAGGATGTCGGGTGACGGGAGCAACCGTTTCAGATCTGTGCAGATTCCTTTCCCCGTGAGTTTCACGAGTGCTTCCTTCATCGTCCAGTAGCGGATGAAGGTACGCGGAGGGTCGGCACTTCGGGTAATGATGTCCACCTCCTCATCGCTCATCGTATAGCGCACGAGCGACAGTTCATATCTGCGGATGCCCTCCACGTCTATGCCTATCGGAGCATCGCTCACGGCACATACGGCAGCCTCCTTGCAGTGACTCAGATTGAAGTAGATGTCAGGATGGTCTGCCAGATAGGGCTTGCCGCCTGCCTCGTACTGAAATACGGGTGCTGCGGTGATGCCGTACTCCTGCTGCAAGGCGGTCTGCAACAGCCGATAGGCTGCGGCCGACTGCTTTCTGCCTGCCTCAAACTTGAATTTCAGCACCTGCTCCCTGCGCTGGGCAGAGAGCAACGGCAGAGCAGATTCCAGGTCTAACTCGTCTAATTGGTCGTTTATATATATCTTCACGTTCTTGTTCTTGTCTTTTCTCTTGTTCTTGTCTGTATTCCCGCTCATGCCTTCGCCGGCGTCTGGTCTATCTGCGTCTTGGGCCAGTTCACCAGATAGAGGTTTCGGGTGGCTCTGGTGAAAGCGGTATAGAGCCAGTGGATATAGTCGGCAGAGAGCATCTCATCGGTCATATACCCCTGGTCCACGTACACGTCGCTCCACTGTCCGCCCTGTGCCTTATGGCAGGTCACGGCGTAGGCAAACTTCACCTGCAGGGCATTGTAGTAGGCATCTTCCTTCAACTTCTTCACCCTGTCGGTCTTCAGCGGCACATCGGCATAGTCTTCCATCACGCCATTGTATAACTGTTCCTGCTGCTCACGGGTGAGTGCAGGTGCCTCAGAGGTGAGCGTGTCCAGGATGACCACGAAGTCGAGTTCCTTATGGTCATAATCAGGGAAGCTCAGTGTGATGTCGGCGAAGTGGAAACCGTAGAAATCACGGTAGTGACGCACGCGCCGCACCTCGGCATGGTCACCGTTGGCGATGAAGCTGCCGTCACTCAGATACTTATTCTTCACCACCATGAGCATATCGCCCGTACAGAGCTGTTCCTCACGGTCGAGCACCATATTGCGGATGCCCTGGTTATAGATGTTGGCACGCTTGTTGCTGCGCGTAATCACGATGGTATCATCCATGCCGCACTGCTGATAACTGGTGGCGAGCTGCTCTATCAGTTCATTGCCGGGCACTGACTTGATGTCGGCAAATCCCGTGAAACGTATCAGCGGCAACTGCGTCACATCATCATGCTGTATCAGTGTACGGATGCGGGTGGCATTCCAGAGGATACCGGAATCCTGACTCTGGCGGAGCACCTCTGTCAGGTCGGCCTCATACACCTTCATGCCGTATGCGCTCAGTACCTGTCGCATCAGTGCGGGGCTCTCCTCTGCCCCTACCGGTGGCAACTGTGCCGTGTCGCCGATGAGCATGAGCCTGCAGTTACGGTTGCTGTACACATATTGCATCAGGTCATCCAGCAGACAGCCGCTGCCGAAGTTGGCATCTCCGAATCCGTCATTGGATATCATGGAGGCCTCGTCCACCATGAAGAGGGTGTCCTGATTCAGGTTATTGTTCAGATTGAATGCCGACAGGTCGGCAGCCGTCTTCTGACGGTAGATACGTCGGTGGATAGTATTTGCCTGATGTCCCGCATTCAGGGCGAACACCTTGGCGGCGCGCCCGGTAGGAGCCATGAGCACCAACTTCTGATGCAGACTCACCATCGCCTTCACGATGGCACCTGCCAGTGTAGTCTTACCTGTACCGGCACTACCGCGCATAATCATCACCACATGGTCCGAGCGGTCAGTGAGAAATTCACCGAACACAGTCATCGCCAGCAGCTGTTCGCGGGTAGGTTCCAGGCCCATCGCCTGTTGTATGCGGAATGTCAGTTCTCCCTGTATCATGATTTCTTCTTACATTCCAGCGGCAGCCATGCCCAGAAGGTGGATCCTTCACCCAATTTGGAGTCTGCGCCTATTTTACCTTGATACATATCCACGATCATCTTACAGATGGACAGTCCCAGTCCTACTCCCTGTTTGAAGGAGCCCAACTTCTCAAATCGATTGAATATCACATTCACAAACTGCTCAGGTATTCCATCACCGCTGTCTTCCACATAGAGTTTCACGCCATGCTCAACACATTCATAGCCCACTTTCACGTACCCCTGATCCGTATATTTGAAGGCATTGGTGATAAAGTTGGTGAGCACCTGTTTGATACGGCTTCTGTCTGCATGTATGATACATGTCTCCGCTGTGAGGGAACAAGTAAAGTCCACCTTTCCCCTGATGGGCAGCGACTTGAGCGAATCATACACATCCTTGACGGTAGCATTCAGGTCTAGGTCCTCATTCCGTATTTCCATGGTACCTGATTCCATCTTCGAGAGGTCCAGTATATCGTTCACGATATTGAGTAGCATATCACTGTTGCTGTTTATCTGGTTCACGCACTGAGCCCTTTCGGTGGTGTCTGTAATGGAGTCCAGCAGGTTGGAGAACCCCACGATGGCATTGAGCGGTGTACGTATCTCATGGCTCATGTTGGCCACGAAGAGCGACTTGAGCATATCCGCCTTCTGCGCCTTCTCCTTCTCCTCCTGCAGTCTGTGTTGTGTTTCTATCAGATTGGTGATATCATTGCAGATACCGAAGAAGCTGGTGGAATGGCCGTCAGTATCTCTTACGGGTATGCCATTGATGATATAATATTTCACTTTCTGTGGGTCATTGTTGAATGACAGTTTGCGTTGTGCCCGGAAGGAATCCAGTTCATTCCTCTTGATTTTGTCGAAATGCTCTTTCACGGAAGCCCTGTCTTCGGGCTCACACCGCAGTACATATTCTGCGGAAGTGAAAGAATTACAGAGCTTATTGCCTTCCGTATAGATGGTGAGCATATCCGTAACACTGTCATAGTACCAGGTCAGGATATTACTGCTCAGCAGTACATAGTTGATTCTTTTGGCATATTCGTCCAACTTGTTGGTCAACCTCACAAATTCAGTATTGTCCTTTCTGAATCCCACGTATCTGTTCACCAGTCCGGTATTCTCATCCACCTCCATGGGTGTACCCGTAATGGTATAGAATCCCCAGCTCTCGTCCGAGTTCTGCTTAGCCCTTACACTTACCTCAAATGATTGATTGATCCTGTTGTGTACGATATTCATCTTTGATTCATACATCGGATAATCATCCGGATGAATGAGATTCTGGAAGAGTACGATATCAATCTGCTTATTGGCGGTATAATCATTCAGCATGTCATTGAATGACTTGAACTCCCGGTGCACGCAGTCATATTCCCAGAGGGCGAGATTGGCAGACCTGATGGCATATTCAGCTTTCTTGTTGCTTTCGTGCTGCGCATTCAGAGCCACCGTCAGACTCTCGTTCTGCTTGAGCAGCAGACTTTTAGCAGCCCTCACCCTTTTTCTCAGAATGAAGTTGAATACATAGAGTATGAGCGACAATGCAAACAGGATACCCAGTATCACATACACGGTTCTGGAAGTACGCGACAACTGTCTGGGATGGAACCACTTATCATACACCTGATTATAAGTGCCGTCCTTCTTGATTTTCATCAGTTCATTGTCTATATCAAAGATAAGTTCATCGTTATTGCCCGCGATGCAGTATTCCTGGGGCATGATACCCATATCCACCAGGCTCAGATTGTTCAGGTCATACTTTCTGAGATAGTACAGAGCCGTCTCATAGTCACAGATAGCCACATCCGCATGACCGCCGGAGAGTTGTCTCAGTCCCTCTCCGATATTGGATACATAATTACGCTTGCAGGATATTCGGTACTGTATCAGCAGTTCATCAGAGATGGAACGTCTCTCCACGATTACGTGCTTCCCCGTCAGATTATTGATGGTGTTCACATTCTGTTCCTGATCTCTGAACACGGCATAGATGGGTACATACTTGATAATTTCCCCGAATCTATACATCTCTGCCCTGTCATTGCTGTACATCATACTCACAAGGTCGGCTTTGCCTACTTTCAGGTCAGTGAGCGCATCATGCCATTTCTTGAGATGTATTTCATATCTCAGGTGCAGACGGTCCAGAATGGTGGTAAGCAAGTCTATATTGAAGCCTTTGGGATTACCTTGCTCATCCAAATATTCGAAAGGCGGGAAGTTCCAGTCTCCTTCTATGATCACAGTTTTATGCTTATCCCATATCGTATCATTGCGCATGGCAGATACAGGCAGAGATAATACGAATAAGCATAAGACTGTTAATAATCTCAGTTGAGTTTTTCCCATAAGACTGACATGACAAATTTGGCTATTCAGATTTTCAGATATACATTCTCCCGACCGACATAAGGATACACGAGAGAGAAAATACCGGATTACAGTGCCACACTGGTGGGGCATCGTAATCCGATGAATATCATATCAAGTTATTTTCTCTTCTTGGAAGATTTTTTCTTGGTCGTCTTTTTGGCTGTTGTAGTCTTCTTGTCACTAGTGGTAGCCTTGGTGGTAGTTACAGCAGGAGCAGTATATTTACCAAAGGCGAGACCAGTCTTCATACCGTCAAAGCTGCCGGCAAGAGAGGAGATGGTACCCAGTGTACTGTTGGATGACTTGGCTGCAATGGTGCTCACAAGTCCGAGTATCTTGGAACTGTCGAAAGTCAGTGAGAGGGCACCGTCAGACAATTGGGCATATCCAGACACATTGGCTGTACCCTGGAGGTAAGAGAATGTGATTTTTGAACCACTGATGGTGTATGTACCGGAACTGGTCACTGTTCCGTCTTTCGCAGTAGAGAAAGTGCCGTCGTTACCAAAGGTAACCATAAACTTACCGGGAGTGATGCCCATCTTGGTAAACTGGGTGGCGAGTTTCTTCTCCAGCGCAGCAGAAGCGATTTTGCCGCCTGCCTGTTTCAGCAGATTGCTGCTTTCAAAGATGATGGCAGGCTGCTGGTAACTCCATGTACCGGTAAGATTTTCGGCAGTCACATTGTTTTTGCCTGTCAGAATAGAGGTTAGGTTGCTGCCTACGGCAGAGCTGAGCACATTACCCAGGTTGTCCAGATTGATTTGTGCAGAAGCGTTAACGGAAGCCATGAGCGCAATGGCTACGGCGAATCCCTTTAAAATAGTCTTTTTCATTCTTTAAAATAATTATACGTCTTTTTTTGTTCTAGAACTATGCAAAAGTACAAATAAAAACTGAATACAATCACATTTCAGCATATTTTTTCTCGTTTCGGTTATTTTTTTATTCCCTGTCGTCCGCCAGCCCCACGTGTACCGCAGTCAGATTGATAGGACAAGATATTATGATGCAATACCACTTTTTACGAATGTGACGTGTGACATGTGACATTTTTGTGAACCTTTTCTGCGATAAGACAAAAAAACTCCAACCAATGAGTGTTCATTTCATTGGCTTGGGTTTTCATTTTAGAGACCGCGGTAGTCAAGCGTTGCATCATAGCAGGGACAGGGCTTGCTGGGGATTTCTCCTGTTACTGCATGGCGGGCGTATCCTTCATGTTGATTTGACGTTCCAGTTCACAGGCAGTCCATGCATTGTTGGAGGCTTCTACTTCATCATATTCACGTCTATTCTGGGCCAGCTATTTGTATAAGCATTCTGTATTGCGTCCAGTTAAATTGCAAACGCAGTGTGTTCGCAATTGGATAAGTTCGATAAAGATTTTTCATTGTAATTGTACTTGATTAAAGGATAAAACATCAGAAAAATGTCCCTCTAACTTATATGGAATGGGGAATTTGCCATTGGAATTGAGGTAAATATCGCCGTCTAGCATTTTAGTTCTATTATCAAACTTGTTAAAAACAATAGAACCATCAATAGACATTGTAGATAGACCTCCCTCATAATCTGTAACAATGGCAATACCTTTTTCCGTATTATTACTAAAAGCTTTCAGATATTTCAAGAAATCTTCAGAAGTAGTTCTGTCTTTGTCATACTCTGAATTCTTTGATAATTGATAAGATTTATTTAAACTTGGAAAAAATTCGCCTTTGGGAATAAGAAAGGCTCCAAACAACCATAATGGTTCTTGATTTTGAACATTTCTAAACACAAACTGGAAAACAAAAATACTATCGTTATAGACACCTAATCTATCACCATTAAACAATGTCGGCTTTATCGGCAGATCAGGTTGAAATGCATCATACATAGACACATAGTCTTTATATGAGGCACCATTAACATCAGCGTATCCATATACTTTGATTGCCCCATCTTTATCTTTTGAACAACCTATAAAGCTACACGCCATGAGTAATGCAGCAGAGAAAATTAAAATGTGCTTGAACATATTATTTTATTTTTATAATTACAGGAATAATTAGTATAAACTTATCCTCAGGGTTTGGCAATGCTATAGTATAAAGGCATATATGGCGTATGTCCTACTGAATGGGCTATTGGTATCAATCCAACGTATACTTTCATTTGGAAATTTATATACATCTAATTTTACCTGCTTTTTGAATGTTTGTGCCATAGAGCTTCGTTTTAAGTTTCTGCTAATTTAAATATTATTATCTTTTAGTCAAAACTGATCCAGACTTCAGGGAATCTCCACCATCTGAATAAGATATTTCGCTGCAAATATACAAATAAGTATTGTTTAAAACAAGAAAAATAAGTTTTAATATTTTATAAATTCGTATTTTTATCAATATTTTCTATATATTTGAAGAATTATATACTATCTATACATTGTTTATATGAATAAAATAATTATTATATTAAAAGATTTAGAGATTACTCCAAAGAGAATGTTATCGAACGTAGTCAAAACTTCCTGAATGCATTGCAGTCTGTAAAAAACATAATTGCCTTCTTATGATGGGTGATGCCCACAGCATCGGAGTTATGGGGGAATATATCTTATCTGCGCAGAAGACTTATGGAAGAGGGTTGGATATTGGTTCTTCTGAATCTGCTATATCCCAATAATGGTAAAAGATAATAAAAAAGTTTATGAGAATTCTCGTGAATTACAAAAAAGATGTATCTTTGTAGCGGTATCACATACCCTACGGTAAGAACCAAGGAAGCACTGCATAGAGTAAGTGTATTAGCTTCCCATAGAATAATGCAGTTGGAGCAATTGGTGACCGCTCTCGTGAAAATCAGAAGATTAATACCTTTTTAGATGGCAGAAGAAGAAAACAACCCCAAAAGATACAGAAGGACAAACGTTGATATAGAGGCTGATATTATCAAGGCAGCAGAATGTCTGATTAAGAAAAAGGGCTTTGCATCAATGCTGGTGACAGAGCTTATCAAGAAAGCCAGAATCGAACCGCTTGTTTTCTATAACAGATATGATAATCTTAGCGAGTTTTATGATGAATTCGTTAAAAAATACGATTATTGGTTCAGTGATGTCCTTTCAGGTAGTCAATTTCCATCTGACGATGTCAAGGGCTATATTAGTATTTTTAAGGAAATACAAAAGGCCTTATCAGATCGTTCCGTTATGTTGGAACTTTTGCGTTGGGAAATTGCGGAAGGTAATGAGATTACGGTTCGAACGGCGATGTTACGTGAGATGCATACGTTACCTTTGGTAAGGACCTATGAAGAGAAGTTCAAGGGTACAGATATTGATATTGCTGCCATTTCATCATTAATTATAGGTGGAATCTATTATCTCAACCTGCATAGAGACCGCTCACCTTTTTCAGAGATAGATATTAAAAAAGAGAGTGGGCAGAAAAGAATAGAAGATGCAATAGTGATGATGGGGCACATGATTTATGAGTATAAAGAAAGTAAAGACCTAAAATTAATTATTGCAGAAAGGCTTAAGGAAGAAGGTGTCAACCAATATATAATTGATAAATGTGTTTTTTAACATACTTCCCAATCCCAACAATTTTCGTAAAGGATTTTAGATAGTTCACATCATTTTCCGCTTATCCTTCGGTTGAATTGAATTCACAACGAATAAAAATAAAATGAACTCGGAAATGGGATAGTCTATCTTTATGACTCATACAGTAAAAGTACGGCCCATAAGGACCGTGATATAGATGTGGCTGTAATCGTACCTAAGATAGAAGGCTTCTTTGTTTCATTTACTTAACTAATGGCCAAATTCATCAATCCATTCAAGGCACAGAAATCAGTATTCGGCAAACTGGAACTGATTGCCGATATTGCATCGCTGAGCAAAGCCGGTCGCATGAAATACGACGAGCATATCAAGCAATACCGCGATACGCTTGTGGTGATGAGTACACAGAGGACTGAAGGAAAGGCTGAAGGCTTAGCAGAAGAGAAAATCGAAGTGATTAGCAAAATAGTATGTGCTGCAGACAGTTTTTTTGTGTCATCCAAGGGTGCTGCGTCTCACCGCAACCTTTCCTTTTCTGTTCGTTATGGTCACTGTATTCTTTATTCTTATCGCATGAGCCCAACATGTGTCAAACAGATAACAGAATATAAATATACTTCTTCGTCGCGAATGAAATATTTTTCAGCCACTTTTCCGCATTTTATTGACTATCACAGCCTTTAGTCATCAACAAGCATATCCCCCAACTAATTCGCAATGCAAAGATACAACATTCAAATCTGGAATTTCCGAATCTTTCCGAATGATTCCGAATCTTTCCGAATAACGGCAA
>DAIRCP010000083.1:0-1222 GCA_036796635.1 Prevotella sp.
TTTTCTGCACGAAGTCGGGAGAACTCCATCGCCAGGGTTCCAGATTGGCAAGGATGTGTACATTCTCTATATGCGTAGTCCCCAAGGCGGCTAGTTCACGGTGTATCTGTGTCCAAGGTCCCTGGGGCTGATAGGTAGTGAGCGACTCACCTGTATATTTGTGCATGGTATAAAGGTTGTGATAGAGCGGAAGGGAGGCTTCCATCACTCGTTTGCAGTCTGTATCATGTGCGCGCAACAGAATGGGCGGTTCATCGGTACGCCCTAAAGCTTTCAGTCCATCTTTCACACCGGGAATAATCGTCTGAGTCATCCATTCCACATCATCATCGTAGGTATTCATGGCCTCACCGAGACAGACCAGTAAACCTACATTAGGATATTGAGTGATGAAGGCGGCAATGGATTTACGTGTGTAATCGCTCAGCAACGGAGTGATGGGGCGATTGCGGTCCTGTGTCTTGATGCCATAATGGTCGGCAAAAGGCTTGGATACGATGATATTATAAAACATCTGTATCACAAAGATACCACGTCGGTCAGCTTCATGGGTTAGGAATGAAAACATCTCCTGATTCTTACGGAAGGTATCATCATCCACCTCTACGGCAAAAGGATAATCCTTCAGTTTGACCAGGGAGGCAAAGGGATGACCATTCCAGAGATAAAGGGAATTCATCTTATTGTCTACGAGCATGTCCAGATACTTAATCCACTGCTGTCTGTCATAGAACCAAGGAAAATTCTGTGGGGTATAGGGATACTCATACACGGAATGACCGGGGAGATATGTTGTCTTTTGAAGTCCCACACAACTGCCGCGAAGTACCATTTCCGGGGCTTCCGCAAGGCGAGCGGGCAACTGCAGACTGTGATGCTGCCGCACATAATCGGCAATCTCGCTGCATCCATAGATGACCCCGGAACCATCATTGCCCACTACGGTTATTTTATTTCCTTGAGTGGTAATGGTATATCCTTCCTTGTGAAGGCCCGCAGTATCCTTAGCTAGTCGGAGCGTAATGCGATAGCCAGTAGATGCACCTTCTGCAGCTACCTGATAGCCAAAAGAAAGGAGCTTCTTCTGTAGATATTCCGAGGCATATTGTACACGATTATTGGCTTTTCCTGAACAGATGATTTTCACTTGCTGTGCCTGGATTGTCAGACACAGAAGTATAAGGAACAGTATGACCGTATGACGTTTCATTCGTTTGTATCT
>DAIRCP010000083.1:1322-14985 GCA_036796635.1 Prevotella sp.
TAAGTCTATCTCTTTGAAGGATATTCGTTGGCGGCGCCATGTATAGGTGCAATAAAGATGACCGTTCTGCCCCTGAATGATAGCCGGATAAGAATACTGGCTGATGGGGGAGTCCTCCAACGTGAGTGCATGATGCCAATGAATACCATCATCACTCAGTGCAATACTAATGGGGGTACGTACACCTTTCGGAGTACCGGGAAGACTGGCGAAATCATTGTATATCAGGGCATGACGACCATCACGCAGGGTGACAGCATCTGTACCTGAATTGTTGTTGGGCAAATCTGTGAGTGTGACTTTGCTCCAGGTATCACCTTTATCACTACTGTAAGAGGTGGCCAGTCTGCCATTACGTGTTCGGCACAACACCTGCAATCGACCGTCCTTCAGTTGAAGTATAGACGGTTGAATGCAAAGAATGTCCCGCTTTTTGGCATCAGATTTAAGCATATCACTAGTGGCATACTCTTGTTCACTGGATATCGGACCTACATATTTCCACTGTTTGGTAGCAAGGTCATAAATTTCGAAATGAATATGCCAGCCATCCTTTTCGGTACTTGACGGACAGATGAGTCTTCCATCTATCAGTTCTGGTTTGTTTTTGATCGGTCCGAGAAATCCCTGTGGTAACTTCTCACGATTACTCCATGTTTTTCCGCCATCTTTGGAACGGACAAGCCAACCCGTCCAGTCGGCCACTTTACTTCCTATCTTGAAGAAGAGAAGTAGCTCACCGTCAGGCATCTGATACAACACAGGGTTATAACAAGGTTTGCGCTTCAACTGTGTGAGTGGATTTTTGCTGCGCGGATGATTTTTCCAGATAATCGGTCCTGCACTGGCATCGGTAGTGGAATCATTAATACCAGTCAGTCCACCAATACCAGGCACGGCATCCGGTTCATTCACATTAAACACACCATCCGCTGCCAGAATAGGCTGACTCCATGTCTTCGCACCTTTCGGTTTACGGTTCACCCAGATACACACATCGGGATGTCCCTCTTTGGTTCCTCCGAAATAGGCAGCCACTAAATCACCGTTTTTCAGTTGGGTGATGGTAGAGGCATGACACTGCGGGAAAGTTGTCTGTTCGTACAGAAATTCATCTTTGATGATGGCGGAATCACGAGTGGGAATCTTGATATCGTAGTGATAACTGCCACTGCCTACATGGGCAACCGTGCCATCAGGGAGACAAACATCGGCTGTAACATTGCAAGGCACGGTGACATCCCAACTCAAGTGCTGGAGTGACTTCTGCCAATTGCTCTTCACCCATCCGTAAGGGGAAAGGAACGATACATCGGCATGACTGCAATCCTCTATCTCAAAACTAGGACGGAACACCAGATGCTGATAGCCTACTGTATCCTGACGAATACCGCCGAGGTACTGATAGCACCATGTGAGTAAATCACCCAGCAGCATCACATGATTGCCACTGTTCATCTTGGGACTTGCCTTATCACCATTCCACAGTTCCCAAATGGTGGTGGCACCATTCTGTGCCATATATCCCCACGAAGGATAGGTGGAGTTGGTAGCCAGCAGATAAGCGACATCTGCATAACCCTGATCGCTCAACTGACGGAGCAACCAGGAGATACCAATGACACCACAGGTGACATGACCATCGCCCTTGGTAATGATGTTGGTCACGATATTCTTGACGACCGCCTGTCTGCAGGAATCGGGTACAAGTCCGAAAGCGAGCGGCAGCAGATTGGCGGTAGCTGTATTGTTACCATAATAGACACTGTCAGGATAAAGTGGATGCCCAGGAACGGGTGAAGTACCGAAACGGAGAGTGAGGAAATGCTGATTGAAGGCTTTGGTCATGGTCGCTGCCAATGAATGCCAACGGGCAGCATCATCTGAGATTTGCTGCAGACGGGCAAACTTCTCCAGTAGTTGCATCACCCGGATGCCATAAGCTGTGGAGATAAGTGAACCGTCTGTGATACGTGCAGAATCCTGACTGTGAATGAGTTCCAACTTCTCTGGCGGTACACACCAATCTCCGTATTTATCGCGGGTGATAATACCATCGGAAGTATATTCATCCAGGATATGATTCATCCATTTCTTGATGGTGGAATAACTCTCTATAATGGGTTGACAATCAGCAAACTGCTCATAAAGCATATCACAGGTAAAAGGGAGAGCTGCCGGCCATGTGACATCATCACTGTAATAATTCCAAAAGGCTGGAGCTACATCGGGAATATTACCGTCTGAACGCTGGGATTCACAAATATCACGCATCCATTTGGCATAAAGGGTGCTGTTATCGAAGGCAAAACTTTCCCCCAATGAACCTACCGTGCGGTCACCTAACCAAGGTTGACGCTCATTGCGCTGAGGGCAATCCACAGGCATGCCTTTATAATTACTGCGAATACCCCAGACGGCATTCTGATAGACTTGATTCAGAATAGTATCACTGCAAGTAAACTGTCCTGTCACAGTCATTGTATCGGAAATAACATCGGCCAGAAAATCTTCTTTCTTGATAGGTAAGTCGGAGGAATCGGTGCGTATATCTGTCTTATTCTGTAAGCGATTACAACTTACTTCCACGTATCTAAAACCATGATAGGAGAAAAGAGCATGCCATTCCCTACCCTGTTCTGTACCATTGCAGACATAAATATCTTCCGATAGGGCATCACGCAGATTGTCTGTATATAATTTGCCATCCACTAACCGTTCGGCATAACGCAGACGAATGGTATCTCCTGCCTGACCGCTAACTTTCATACGAACCCAACCGGCAGTATTCTGTCCGAAATCAATGATATGATTTGTAATCTTCACTGGTTTCAACTGTTTTACAACCGTCATACCTGGGGTTACCAGACCATGGAGTGTACCAGTAGGGATGTCGGTACGCTCTGCTTTCTTCCAGTTGGCATCATTAAAGTATACGGTAGCCCATCCCGGCATCTCCCTGCGAGCATCGTATTCCTCACCATCATATTCATTGTTGGCACGGATAGGTCCATCCGTAGTAATCTTCCAGCTCTCATCGCTGGACAGATGGTCAGTCTTGCCATTGGTATATTCCACGATGATATCTACCCTGCACTTAGGCAGGCCGAAAACGGGTATTTTATAAGGCTTGTTCTGCCGCATGGGGAAATAACGACCGTTTCCCAATATCACTCCTACTGCCACGGAGGAATCAGTAAACTGATGGGTGACATCATAAGTATTGTAATAGATGGTCTTGCGGTAGTCGGAAGGAATAGGTGACAATACCTGTGAACCTATCTGTTGACCATTGACATACAACTGATGGAGACCTAATCCTGCCACATAAGCAGTAGCACATTTCACCTGTCCTTTCAACTTGAACACTTTGCGCAGATATCTCGCAGCCATACGGGTATGCAATCCGCGACTTTCTCCGGATTGTAGGGAATTCAACCCTATCCAACGACCACTCCATCTGGATTCATTCAGCAGACCGACACCAAAAAGCTGAGGTTCACTCCAGGATGTGTCGCCCTGATTGGTAGTAACCATGACCTTCCACCAGCACCGCTGATTACTATGCAGCGATTTCCCCTGATAGGGTATCCACAACTGAGCACGGGAAAGAACCATACCTGTATCCCATAAATCACCTTCATTAGCGGCTAATCTTTCGGGAGAAGATGCCACAAGGATATGATATCCGGTCTGAACCACATTCCGAAGGGATGATTCTGTCTGCCACGAAAAACGTGGAGAGGGAGTATCAAGTCCCAATAATCTATCAGCAGAGGATACAGGCTGATTGTAACCTGTGCTCATTCCTTCTATCTTGAGGGATGTAACACGGATATTTTTCTGAGTTTTTGCCGTGCCTGACACGGCGAACAGCAATGCGAAAAGGAAAAGTGAAAAAAGTCGCTTATTCATTCAAATCTCGTTTTTTGGCTGCCATGCCTGTGGCAGATAATTCTTTTTGTGTTTTGGTGATATAATCTTTGGAGGAATCCACAGCTATGAGTACGCCATCACCTTGTCTGGAAGCCATAACTTGCGTCACAGTTGCTGTAACTTGAGCATTTATCTGCTGTGCATCAAAAGAAGTAATCTTTGAATCAAACTCACCCAAATAGGTCAATGAACCATCTACCGGATTCATCCACCATACATTTTTCTTCTTCCCGGATATTTTTGTCAGATCCAGTTTCATGGAATTGCGGTTGTAATCATATACCAAGAGATAGTCTTTACCTCGGGTGGCAATGAGTCGATCATATTTCACGCCATTTTTTCCTACTATGATGCTTTGGTCGGGTACTCGCTCCAGATAGGGGAAAGACAGAATGAGGTTCTTCAGATATTTCATCTGATTATAACCTGGGTCTTCCAGTCCTTCATACCAGGTCTTCATCTGCAATGTGGTACCGTAAGAGGTGGGATAACCTTTCTTATACATCTGCATAATGGAATTATGACCGTAAGTATGTCCGCAACTGCCTGCAAATACTGACCAATAGGCATATCTACGCACATCATAGTCTTTCCAATGCTGCTCATTGGCATCATGGAGCCCCTTGGGGATATCCTCATAACTGGGTTCGTCATCCAATACGGGTTTGATGGGCTGATAAGCCCAAGTGGAATCCACATACATCCAGTTGTCTTCTTCAGTACTATCCGGAATGGAGTACTCCTTGTTGCCCATACGCTGACCGTATTTTCGATGACCACTCTGGAAGGTATGGAAGTCTATCCAATTGGCTTTGCTCCACCAATGAGCAGAGGTATAACGCCCACGTGGATGATAGGTCATCAGGTGATTCGTATCAATAGACTTGATGGTGGTAGCCAGGGCATTCCATACTTCAGGATGGATATCGCCCTGAATATCGCCTCCCATTATCCATATAATATTAGGACAGTCTTTGTAGCGATTAGCCAAGAATGCGCCATACTGATGAGCTTCCTGGGCATTTATTTCCCCACTTTTCACCATGGAGCCCCAGATAGCTACCATTCCTACATAGATACCATTATCAGCTGCCTTACGGATGATATAATCAAGATGGTCCCAATATCCATAGACTCCCTTCTGATTAATTCCAGTGAAATTAAAACCATCTGTCAATGATGGTTGACCATATATATTATAGGAGGGAACAGCGTCCATTACCTGTATCTGCACCATATTGTAACCTGCTGTTCTGCAGCGCTGCAGATAATAATCCACTTCGTTACGATCAAGTCGCTCGGGTAACAACCATCCTGTATCACCCAACCAGAAAAAGGGCGTGCCATCGGAAAATTGCAAAAAGCGACTATTGGCAGATACCTGTAATTTACCATTGTCCCATGGTTTACCTGCCAGCACGGTAAGTGAAGTAAATATGAGGACTAAAAGTCCCAGGTGTCGATTCATCATCTTTTTATGATTTAGTTTGTTTTTATTTTCTATTATTCAAAACTTGCACGGTTTACCAAATAATGTATTTCCCTTCGTTTTCATAGGACGATATAATCTTTTCCTGCTTCTGTGGGCAAATCATACAAATAGGTGGTATTGAGGTGGAGTGCATTCAATTTAGCCTTCCTGTTAATCAGTGTACGCTGACTGTCGGGAACTTGATAAAGCGAGTTTTTATTGTTACCTTTGGCTTTTTTAAGCAGTCGGGACTGGAGATCTACACTACTGCGAATTCTGCAATTTCCACCAAGTCTGGAATGTATCACCGCATGAACCAGTTTTCCGTCTGCCCAATCCATGTCCACCGTAAAGCCTCCCCGGGCTACCAAGCCCTTCACACTACCCGATTTCCACTGCGATGGCAAAGCCGGCAACAAATTGATAAAGCCGTCATGGCTCTGAAGCAACATCTCAGCAATACCGGCAGTACAACCGAAATTACCATCAATCTGGAAAGGCGGATGGGCATCAAACATATTGGGATAAGTGCCACCATGCTGTTTGGCTGTTCCATAAATCAGGAAGGTATCAGGGGTAAGTGTCAATTGGTCCTGAATCAGTTTGTAGGCATGGTCGCCATCAAGCAGACGTGCCCAGAAACATACTTTCCACCCCATAGACCAGCCTGTGCTCACATCACCACGATGTATCAGGGAAGTTCGGGCAGCATCAAAGAGTGCCGGAGTACGATAAGGGGATATCTGATTACTAGGATACAGGGCAAAAAGATGAGATACATGCCGATGTTCATCTTGGGGATTGTCCAGGTCGTCCAACCATTCCTGCAGCTGTCCCCAACGACCTATCTGCATCGGAGGCATCTCATGCAGATGACTCTCCAACCTATCCAATAAGGGATCATGATTATTCACCACCTTAGCTGCAGAAAGTACATGATGGAATAGTTCATAGACTATCTCATTATCCATTGATACTCCCGCATCCATACTGGCATCCCTGCCCTTAGGCGTATTTTCGGGTGATACAGATGGACTTACCACCAGCCATCCATGCTTCGGTTCTTTGACCATCGTCTCATCGAAGAAACGGGCAGCCTCCAGCATCACAGGATACATCCGTCGGAGAAACACTGTATCACCAGTGAATAGATAGTGTTCCCACAAATGACGGCACAACCATGCACCGCCTGTCTGCCACATACCTGAAGAAGCATGGTCCACCGGACCTGTGATACGCCACTGATCCGTATTATGGTGCAACACCCATCCATGTACGCCGTACATATCCTGTGCCGTTTTCTGCCCCGTCTCACTCACTTCACGAATCAGACGAAAAAGCGGACCATTCATAGCTGTAAGGCCCGTGGTTTCAGACGGCCAGTAATTCATTTCCAAATTAATATTGGTGGTATATTTACTGTCCCAAGAAGGTAACATTTTATCATTCCATATTCCCTGCAAATTGGCAGGATTCACATCATCCGGCTGTGATGAACATATCAACAGATACCTGCCAAACTGAAAATAAGTGGCTGCCAGATAATTATCCTGATTCTTGGCGAAGTTGGCTATCCGTTCATCCGTCGTGAGATGACTGTATTGGTCTGCACCTAAATCCAACTGTACCTGGTCATAGTATTGATGATAAACTCTTTCGTGAGTCTGTAATAACGCCTTATAGCCCTGCTGTTCTGCATGATGAAGAGCCGTCTTGGTTCGGGCCACTTCATCTCCTGTAATATCATGATAGTTAACCACGTTGGTAGCTATCGTTACATATAGCACTGCCTCATCTGCGCCTTGCACACTGATATTACCATTCTCACAAGTCTGTGTACCGCCTACTGTCTGAACTGCCATACGCCCCTGAAAACGCACTTTACTTTTCAGGTCCTCATGCTTGGCTGTCACACCATCCATCACAGCCTCATTACCTTCACTGCGAATGATGACATCCAGATGAGGGGATGTAAAATGAGTAGTAAATGATATCTTGCCAGGCATACTGGCTGTGAGACGCATCATCACAACATGATCATCACCTAACGTGGCTACCGTCTCCCGCTGATAGGTCACGCCATCTACGGTATAAGTGACTCTAGAAAGACAGGAATCCAAAGATAGTTCTCTGGTAAGGTCATGATAAAAAGCATGATTAGGCATGGATACATACACATCGCCGAAGGGTTGATAGGGCATGCCACAATTCTGTCCTGCGCCTACAGGCATAAGCTTCTCATTGGCTAAATCCTGTGCATCTTTGTATTTACCCTCATTGATCAACTGCCGTACCTGAGGAAGATATGCCTTGGCCTCTGGATTGCACACCTGATTCGGCTGTCCTGCCCAAATAGTCTCTTCATTGAGTTGAAGTCGTTCTACTGCGGGGTTGCCGAACACCATGGCACCGAGTTTTCCATTACCTATAGGAAGTGCCTGCGTCCATGTCATGGCTGGACGGTGATAGATGAGTTTATATGTTCCTGCGAATAATGAAGAAACGCTCAGCAATAAAATAGACAGTAATAGTTTTCTCATTGATATGATTGGTAATTCGTTATTAATGATTGAGATGTGTCTTCATCATCTCCGGTGTTTCTATGGTGACTTTGGACTCATCCTGCATATTACGGTCCAGTCCAAAAACGTCAGCAAAGAAGTCATAAACAGCCTGACGCTTATTGGGACCGAAGTCATGATGTTCCAAAGGTAGATGTACATTCCGTACAGACTTCTGTGCATTGTAAAATCCATATATTCGCTGTAGATAGGGATATTCCAAAGTAGGAACGCTGGCAGTCCAATCACCACCGTCACTGACAATGAGCATCGGCTTGGGGGCAAACATAGCTGCTATCTCCGGATTACAGGTGCCACCAGCAGCCAACTGCACAGGTCGGCCGCTCTCACAGGGGCATCCTCCATCAAAATGGGAGGCAAGATTTACAGTGGGCGCAATGGCTGTGATGCGATTGTCAAGTGCGGAAAGTAATACTGTGTGTGTACCACCGCCGCTACCGCCGTTCACACCTACACGCTGATGGTCTATATCTTTGCGGGTTAATAAGTAATCCAGCAATTTGAGTCCGCATGCTGCCTGAAAGACATGAGCACGGGATGTCTGATGAGCGGCTTTACCAACTTCCTGTTCGGATTCATCCCAACCATACAAATCGAAATCGCCGCAGACGGCTCCCATACGGGCCAACGTAGCCAGTCGTTGCTGTTCATCTGCACGATAGCGACCCGGCCAATGACCGTCCGGACAAATGATCAGGGCATGTTTTCCTTTCTTCAATGAAGCATATATGGTGCCAAAAAGATGTTGTCCGGGAATTAATTCAATGCATATATTCTGCATGGTATATCCTTCGTGTCTACGTATCTTTGACAAAATAGGTTTGGCATTGTGCACACAAGAATCAAGGAAGGCATCTATACCCAGTAATCTGCGGACATCGCGACGCAATGTGTCTCTTCTTGCTTCCCAACTAGCACGGTCGTGATAGAGGCTACCAAGGTACTGCAGCATCTTTTCTCCTTCAGTCACATGCCTACGGGGATATTCGTAAGGCTTGATTTTATAAAGTCCTTTACCCTGGTCCCACCAGTTGAAATGGAAATACTGACAGATATTATTCAGTGTTTCTTCTATAGAATAAGGACGGACGCGGAAATCCGCATACGGTAAGATGAGTCCTACAGTATCTACATTGTATTTGAAACGTACATGGAATTGCTGCTCTATCCGTTTCATTTCATCACTCAGCGAACGCCGATACTGATTTTCGAAACACTGTGCTTGTACCCCTACAGCATAAAAAGCCAGCAAGACAATAACATATAATAATTTTTTCATTCTGAAGTCTATTTATAATTTAGACGCATGCCAAATGAAAAAGTAATCATTACTACTGGTTAAAGATACCTAAATCTGCCCAGAGTCTGCCTAAACCCTTACGATGTGCAACTAATTTACCATCTACATAGAGTTGCAAGCCCTGACCTGCATGGTATTTGCTACCAGTTTCATCCCACAGGATAGTCAGATCATGACCATGATACCGCACTTTATCCAAGCAGAACCATGCCCACTTCCCCTGAGGAAGCAACGGATTAATTTCTATGACATTATCAGCACGTGGACGAAGTCCTACTAGCCCGGTAATAATTAAATCACAGAACGTGGAATGGTTATAATATCTACTTCGCTCCTGATCACCTTTGAGCCATGCACCATTCTGCTCATCTAAATATTCACCGATATAAGGTAAACCGCGATGATACTGACTCTGTACATATTTCTCCAACTGAGAAAAATAGAGAGAATCTGTAATTACAGGATGCTGATAATCATTCAGGTAATTAGCCATCGCTGTCAATGTCTGGCTAGTAGCAAAAGGCCAGATAGCTCCATCCCATTCACATTTTCCTACTCCATGCGTACGAAATTGAGGGTGTCGCTGCTCTGCTGTGGTAAGCCCGTAGGGTGCTGAAAATCCTTGCGCATCTCCAGCCTGAAGCCAAGCTTTATCAAACTGGCCGTTATCTGCAGGAAGATTAAAATACCAAGGTAGAAATCCTATCTCCTCGCGTACCTGTGCGGCACTGTCGGATGTAACGAGAGTATCGGTATTGACAGGTTTATAGACCTCAAAAAATTGATGTTGCTTATTCCATAATCTATTTTCTACCAGAGATTTCAGCGTATCTGCCTTCATTTTGTAAGTTTCCATAAGTTGCTGATTACCTGCAAGCTGCGCAATCCTATAAATTGCATTGGCATTACCATACATATAGCTGTTAATGGAAGGGCGTGCATTTTTCTCTTTGCGACCACCACTGATAGTTTCCTCCATGGCATCACGCACATCATACTGCCAATACAATGTGGATCCGTTTTTTTCCTGCCATCTATGAGTCATGTCCCAATACGTGTATTCCTGGACTAGTGAAGGTAATAATTGTGTGACCCAATCTTTACGATTATCCACCAGATATCTATCCCAGACAGAAGATGGCATCCACGATGAATAGAAATTTATTTTCTTCATTGCTTCACCATTATTGCCATGATACCAAGTATTGATTATCTGGTCTAAATAGATAGGATTCCTGAGCCAACGTGCCTCATGGATATGATGCCCCACCGCAGATGCTATCAGATTGAATTTGTCAGCATAAGTTCTACGAACCAGAAATTCTGTCATGGCATATCCCACACTTGTTTTCTCTATATGTTTGCGCAATGTCCACCAACGATAATAATACATCTGTTTAATGTTCTGTTGAGGACAGTCAAACAGGGGAATATTCTCCTGCATCCACTTCCACGACTCACTATTGGGTATCGCCTGAGCCATATTCTCAGGTTCCATGGCATTGAATTCATCCACATAATGTTTGTAATCTGTGGAATGCAGGAAAGCACTACCCGCATCCTCATCTGCATTGGTAGTCTTGAAATGAGCAATGCGATAAACTGCCAATGTATCTTTTTCTCCAGTTACATCCAGCATTCCATCCCAATCAGCCGGTGTATCTATAGTAGGAGTCGTTCGCTGGATACCTGTTCTGAACATTACACGTGAAATCTGCGCTATGGGGGCGAAGAACATACGTTCACAATATTTTTTACCATCAACATAGACAACAATCCTTCGGGTTGTTGCATTTAACTGCACTTCCAAATGGTAGGTCTGATGAGGAACATAATTAATCACCTTGGCATAACGGGCACCTCCCTTGCAGGTTATCACACCATCATCTGTCAGTTCAAGACGTGAGCAGGCAGTTCCCTGATTGTCAAGAAAAGAAATCTGCAGGATGCCATTCTTATTTTGATTGGCCTGTAAATCAAATTGTACCGTAAGATTCTTAGTTACCGGAATTTTCCGTTCCGCGCAAGCGTAGTCGTATTTATCTTCATCGCTCAATGTCAACCATTCGCCATCCAATGCGATAGGTGCTTCTATTGGTGAATACAGATTCCATGTTTTTAGCGCCTCCAGACTTTTATAGGCGGCAAAATCATCATCCGCATGGGCATGGGCATCCAGAATGACAGGGACTGGGATATCAGACACCCACATATCCTCTTTGTTCATACTATAAGTCACCCATAAATCACTGTCCTTTGGTATTCCATTACCTTCCAAAATTCCTCGCACATACTGAGGACCGCAACTTTTATAATTACCTCCATAACGCATAGGTGGAACTTCGCCGCACACTAGACTGAGTGTCCGATAATCCAATCCATCACTACTCAAGGAAAGAGCCAATGGCCATCGAAACTCAGAAGGATTGTATACTGTAGCATACTGATGATCTGTCAGACATTGCCCCCAAATTTTAGCATTACTAGTCACAAAGCCCTCAGCTCTGTTTATAGGACGTAACCATGTTCTACCTTTATCCTTGGAGATACTGGTCAAAGCAAATTTCCATAAAGCCACGATATCACCATTTGGTAAGGTGTAATCATTATATGCTTTATACTCTTCATGAACAGGGAGAATTGAATCTCCTCGATTGGCTTCTTCCACCCAACCCATCAGCATTCTAGGATTATTATATATCTCTTCACAAGCCCTGCGAAGAAACTTATTTCCTTTCATCCAATGAGGAAAATCAGTATTTTCCGGACAGAAGCCATGATTATAATAAATAAAATAAATAGGACCAAAAGAACCATCTTGCCTAATTTCACGAATAACTCTGCCTATACCATTACCGTCATTATTATGATCTTTCTTATTCATACAGACACCATAAGTACCAAGTGCAAACAGATGGTTGTCATGTGAAATATAAAAACCTTGTCGTTGGTGCATTACAGCTATTAAATTGTGGGCTTCGCCATCTACACCCTCTTTCTTAAAACCATCTGGCACATGATATTCAGGGAATAAAATACGTTGGGATGTCCAGTTATATCCATCATCGCTCATTTGTAAAACAGTATGCGACGGGGGAACTTGTTCATCTTTCTCATCACTAAGATAATGCACGTAAAACTTACCTTTCCAATAGGCCATCATTGGCTGATGGTTATAAGTCCAACCTGTCTTATTCTCTTTTGCTTCCAAATTCGACGGGTGTTGCCTATTGGCACGGAAAATCTGTATATTATGTACGCCCATAACAGGATCTAATCCTCCATCATGACGAAGAGGATTACTTAGGGTAGTGCCAGAATAATGTACTAATTGCTGACCAAAAATTGGAGAAGTACACAACCAGCATAAGCACACAACACTCAAGAAACAATATTTCATCTGAATGACTTTATAATTTTATGGGAAACTTTGAAGATAGTTCCATGCTTATGTAATGCAGGAATTAATATCTTATTCGAAACATCCTTAAAGGTATGGAAATCAGTAGTAAACTGTGCACCAAAATCCTTTGTACGATACCTGTCATAGTAGATTAGCCAGCCATCTTTCACTTTTGCAGTAGCAGGACCTTCTGTATACGACTCGGTAATCGGAGGAGAAACATGAGTCCAAGGACCATGAGGATCTGTAGCGAAAGCCACCTTGATATTTCTTTCATTACGCGTATTATCTTTAAATACCATCACATAATCATGTTCACCATGCTTCACAATGGTTGCATCAATGCAACTGAAACCTGGGTCATACAGCAACTGCGCAGGTGAAAATGTCAAAAAATCCTTGGTAGTCGTATAATATAAACGATGGTTATTATCATCTTCCTCTATACCGCGATTGAATTTTCCAGGAATACATGATGACCACACAATCATCATCTCCCGACGGATATCATCCCAGAAAAGTTCAGGTGCCCAGACATTGATAGTGGTTGTATCATTCATCACTGTAATAAGGCGTTCCTTACTCCAATGTTTCAAATCTGTAGATGAAGCATAACCAAATCCCAAATCACCCTTCCACGAACTGGTCCAAACCAAATGAAATATACCATCTGGTGTACGTTGTATACTAGGATCACGCATTACCTTTTGTTTACCTACCTGTGGTTCAAGCCAAATACCAGGAATTGAGTCCCATTGCCATCCGTTATTACTGTGAAGGAATCTAAGACCATCAATTGCAGGTTCATGAAATGAAGTATATACATATTCATCTTTAGTACAGCTACTAAAGAAAATACATATAAAAAGGAGTATATACAGATAGTGTTTCATCAATCTATTTTAAGTAAAGACGAAAAACAACAGATATTGTAATCAAATTACATAACGAAAGAAGCCCCGAAGAAAAAG
>DAIRCP010000084.1:0-14290 GCA_036796635.1 Prevotella sp.
ATAACATTCAAGCAAGCTTGATGATTCTGCTCTCGATTTGCATTATCTTTGCAACAAATCAAAAAAACAATTTAATTAAATAAGACAACAATGGAAAAAACTTGGAGATGGTTTGGAAAGAAAGACAAGATTACTCTTTCCATGCTCAGAGAGATTGGTGTAGAAGGCATCGTTACTGCCCTGCATGACGTACCTAATGGTGAAGTCTGGACACGTGAACAGATTCGTGACCTGCGTGAATATATCGAAAGCTATGGTATGCGCTGGTCCGTCGTAGAGAGTCTGCCGGTCTGTGAAAGTATCAAATACGGCGGCAAAGACCGTGACCAACTCATTGAGAACTACAAGGAAAGCCTCAAAAATCTTTCTCTGGAAGGTATCCACACCATATGTTATAACTTCATGCCGGTATTGGACTGGGCACGCACCGACCTGCTTCACCCCAATGCCAACGGCACCAGCAACCTATACTTCTCTTTCGCGGAGTTTGCTTACTTCGACATCTACATTCTCGAGAGAGAGGGTGCCCGTGATGACTGGGCTAAATTCGACAAGATACCCGGCAGAAATATTCTTCAGGAAGCAGATGAGCTCCGCAAGACCCGGACAGCAGCAGACGACCATCAGTTGGTGGACAATATCATCGTCAAGACCCAAGGTTTCGTCAGTGGCAACATCAAGGAAGATGATGATCATCCTATCGAACTGTTCCGTCAGTTGCTCGACCTGTACAAAGGCATTACCAAAGAGCAACTCCGCGAGAACATGTGTTATTTCCTCAATGCCATCATGCCTACATGCGATGAATATGACATGAATATGTGCGTTCACCCTGATGACCCACCTTTCCAGATACTCGGTCTGCCACGTATCGTCACCTGCGACGAAGACATCAACTGGTTCCTCCATGCAGTGGACAATCCCCACAACGGACTTACATTCTGCGCAGGCAGTCTGTCAGCCGGCGGACATAACGATGTCGTTGACCTCGCCCGTAAATATGCATCCCGCACCTGGTTTGTCCACATGCGTTCATGCCATATCTTCCCCAATGGCGACTTCACGGAAGCATCCCATCTGGGCGGTAGAGCCGACTTGATAGAACTGGCACGTATCTTCGAGAAGACCAATCCGAAACTCCCGATGCGCGTGGATCATGGTATGACCATGCTAGGCGATGAAAGTCGCGGTTACAATGCCGGTTACTCATTCCTGGGCAGAATGTTTGCCATGGGACAGGTACAAGGCATCCTGGCCACTGTGGACAGAGAATTAGATATCAAATAACAACAATTAAATTTTTCAATATATATGAATACCTTATTTAATATAGACGGTAATGTAACCGTAATTACAGGCGGAACAGGCATTTTAGGAAGAGCCATCGCCAAGTATCTCGCTCTGAATGGAGCCAAAGTGATTATCCTGGGCAGGAAAGAAGAAGTAGGCCATCAGATTGTAGCTGATATCAAGACAGCCATCCAGTCAGAAAAAGCCACCGGCAGCATCGAATTCATGAAGACCGATGTGATGAATCCCGCCGTCGTTCAGCAGAACTGCGATGATATTGTCAGCAAATACGGTCGTGTGGATACCCTGCTCAATGCAGCTGGCGGCAACATGAAAGGTGCCGTGATTGCACCGGACCAGACCATCTTCGACCTTCAGACCGACCAGTTCCAGTCTGTACTCAACCTCAATCTCACAGGAACCGTCATTCCCACACAAGTATTTCTCAAGCCCATGGTAAAACAAGGCAAAGGAAATGTGATCAACTTCTCCTCAATGGCAGCCTTCCGCCCGATGACCCGTGTATGCGGTTATGCAGCAGCCAAAGCCGGTATCTCCAATTTCACGGCATACATGGCCACAGAGTGCGCCAAGAAGTTTGGAGAAGGCATTCGTGTCAATGCCATAGCACCAGGATTTTTCATCACCGAGCAGAACCGTGCCCTGCTTACCAATCCTGACGGCAGTTATACACAGCGCGGACAGGATGTCATCCGCCAGACACCGTTCGGAAGAATGGGAGAGCCTGAGGAGCTGTGCGGAACCATCCATTACCTGATGAGCGATGCTGCAAAGTTCGTCACAGGTACCGTCGCAGTAGTCGACGGAGGGTTCAATTCTTTTGCAATGTAATCTTTTTGTATATTCTGTCATTTTTAATAGTTAAAACACTAAAAAAGTGACAAAAGGAAACTTTTTCAGCAATTTTTATATAAAAAAGTTTGTTTATTCAAACTTTTGCTTTATATTTGCAATCGAATTCAAACAAACAAACAACCAAAAATAAAGAAAAAGATTATGAATGCAGCACAAGTTGTAGAGAATCTGAAACAGAGATTCCCGAATGAGCCGGAGTATATCCAGGCCGTAAGTCAGGTACTTCCTACCATCGAGGAAGAGTATAACAAGCACCCCGAGTTTGAGAAATACAATCTCATCGAGCGCCTGTGTATTCCAGATCGCCTCGTTGAGTTCCGTGTAACATGGATGGACGACAAAGGCAATGTGCAGAACAATATGGGTTACCGTATTCAGCACAACAACGCCATTGGCCCGTACAAAGGAGGTCTTCGTTTCCACAAATCAGTGAATTTGGGTATTCTGAAGTTCTTGGCTTTCGAGCAGACATTCAAGAACTCCCTGACAACTCTCCCTATGGGTGGTGCAAAAGGTGGTTCAGACTTCTCACCTCGCGGAAAAAGCGAAGCAGAGGTTATGCGTTTCTGCCAGGCATTCATGAACGAACTTTATCGTCATATCGGTCCTGATGTAGATGTACCAGCAGGTGACATCGGTGTTGGTGGCCGTGAGGTAGGTTTCTTGTTCGGCCAGTACAAGAAGTTGACCCACGAGTGGAGTGGCGTCTTGACAGGTAAGGGCCGTGAATTCGGTGGTTCTCTGATTCGTCCGGAGGCAACAGGTTACGGAACAGTATACTTCCTTAACTCTATGCTTGCTACCCGCAACATCGACATCAAAGGAAAGAAAGTGTTGATTTCAGGTTCAGGTAACGTAGCACAGTATGCTGCAGAGAAATGTCTTGAATTAGGTGCTACCGTTCTTACCCTGTCAGATTCTGACGGTTACATCTTCGACCCAGACGGAATCGACCGTGCAAAGCTCGATTACGTGATGGAACTGAAGAATGTAGAACGTGGTCGTATCAAGGAATATGCAGAGGAGTATCCCAACGCAGTATATCATGCAGGCGAGCGTCCTTGGCATGAGAAGGCAGATATCGCACTGCCATGTGCTACACAGAATGAAATCAACGCCGAGCAAGCTCAGGCTTTGGTAGCTAATGGTGTATTTGCAGTAGCAGAAGGTGCCAACATGCCTACCCTCCCAGAGGCAATCAAGATTTTCCAGGATGCTAAGATTCTGTATTCTCCAGGTAAGGCTTCCAATGCCGGTGGTGTATCAGTATCAGGTCTGGAGATGACACAGAACTCAGAGCGTATCAGCTGGACTTCCAAGGAAGTAGACGATTATCTGAAGCGCATCATGAACGACATCCATGAGAACTGCGTGAAGTACGGAACAGAGTCTGATGGTTACATCAACTATGTGAAGGGTGCCAACGTAGCAGGATTCATGAAAGTGGCAAAGGCCATGATGGGTCAGGGACTCGTATAAACAGAGCAATCAAGAATTTCAAAAATTCACGAATATCGACAAAAAGGTCACTCAATGCATGAAATTGAGTGGCCTTTTTTACTTATTGTAAAATAAAAGCGTCCATTTGGTTGCAGATTAAATAAAAAAGCATTAACTTTGCAACGAATTATAATCCAACATAAAAAAGATTGTTTGCCAAATGAAAAGAGATCAAGAGATTTTCGACCTGATCGAAAAAGAGCATCAGCGCCAGCTTAGAGGCATTGAGCTCATTGCATCGGAAAATTTTGTAAGTGACGAAGTTATGGAAGCCATGGGCTCCTACCTCACCAACAAATATGCCGAAGGTTATCCCGGTAAGCGCTATTACGGCGGTTGTCAGGTAGTAGATCAGGTAGAGCAGCTCGCCATTGACAGAGTAAAGAAGCTTTTCGGAGCCGAGTATGCCAATGTACAGCCCCACTCAGGTGCACAAGCTAATGCAGCCGTGCTCTTCGCTGTACTCAAACCTGGTGATACATTTATGGGCCTCAACCTGGCTCATGGCGGTCACCTGTCTCACGGTAGCAGTGTCAATACCAGTGGTATTCTGTATCACGCAATAGGTTATGACCTGAACAAAGAGACGGGCCGTGTAGATTACGATGAGATGGAGCAGTTAGCTATTGAGAACAAGCCAAAACTGATTATCGGTGGTGGTTCTGCTTACAGCCGTGAGTGGGATTACAAGCGTATGCGCGAGATAGCAGACAAGGTAGGTGCTCTCTTGATGATAGATATGGCTCACCCGGCCGGACTGATAGCAGCAGGTCTGCTGGAGAATCCTGTCAAATATGCCCACATTGTGACATCCACTACCCACAAGACACTTCGTGGTCCCCGTGGTGGTATTATCCTGTTGGGTAAGGACTTTGAGAATCCATGGGGTCTGAAGACACCAAAGGGCCAGGTTAAGATGATGAGCCAGTTGCTCAATTCTGCTGTATTCCCAGGTGAGCAGGGCGGTCCATTGGAGCATGTCATCGCAGCCAAGGCAGTAGCTTTCGGCGAGGCATTGCAGCCCGAGTTCAAGGAGTGGGCAAAACAAGTACAGAAGAATGCCCAAGTATTGGCAGACGAACTGATGAAGCGTGGCTTCACCATCGTAAGCGGTGGAACCGACAACCACTCTATGCTGGTTGACCTCCGTGCTAAATATCCCGACCTTACAGGTAAGGTAGCTGAGAATGCACTTGTTGCCGCAGATATCACTGTCAACAAGAATATGGTACCATTTGATACCCGCAGCGCATTCCAGACCAGCGGAATCCGTCTCGGAACACCAGCCATCACTACCCGTGGAGCCAAGGAAGACATGATGGTAACCATCGCAGCCCTGATTGAGGAAGTGCTCAATGACCCTGAGAATCCAGAAGTAATCTCAGCAGTGAAGACCAAGGTCAACAACATGATGCAGGACTATCCACTCTTCGCATATTAATCAATTTCCATAAAATCATACAACCAGTGCTGATAGAAGAAAATTTTATCAGCACTCTTTTTTTGCCTAAAATTTTGCCATATCAAAAAAAAACAGTAATTTTATCGCCGTAAAACAATGTGTTTCAATGAAAAGATTCAGATCATTACTACTTATTAGTCTATTAAGTATTCTTCCGGATGCCATCTGTGCACAGCAACTGCAGGCATCACATAGTCACTACTCTACAGACGATGGCTTGTGTAGCAATGCCATCTCAGACATCCGTCAGGACGATTTAGGTTTCCTGTGGATTGCTACTTGGAATGGTCTTTCACGATATGACGGATACAATTTTTTCAATTATACCACAGGCAATAATAGTCACATACCATTTCTCCATAACCGAATCATCGACTTGCAGATAGACAATGCGCAGAATGTATGGATGCGCATGTACGACGGCAGGATTTTCATGCTGAACCGCAAGACGGACTGTATTGAGAATCCGCTCAGGTCGATATCCGAGTATCAGAATCTGAAGACACAGGAACCCATCACCATCACCAGTAATAATGTCATCTACATCATCATGGATGGTGTAGGCATCTATGAATTGTCATCCGATAAATGGGGCATCCATCCCAGACTGATTTCCACGGGTTCACTCCACCCCACCTGTATCTGCGAAGGATATCGGGGCGACTTATGGGTAGGCACCCAGCAAGGTGTACACCGTCTCAATACCACGGATGGCACTCTGGAGCGCAACGGCATTCTGACTAACGAATCCGTCAAGTGCCTGTATTCCAATGGATTCTTTATCTTTGCGGGCACAGAGTCAGGCAAGATCTGCAGATTCAGTTACGGTGCCCAGCCCTTGGTGGTTCATCAGTCTTCATCAGCCATCTCCTCCCTGTTTATCGACAGTCACAAACTGCTTTGGTATACAGACAATCGGCAGGGAGTATCCTATATCAACACCGAGACAGGAGCGCAGCACGACTTCACGCAGACAGTCGTCATTCCGCAATACGACATCAAAGGAGCCATCTGCCGTGAAGCCAATGGTACCGTATGGATTAATATGAACCATGGTGGATTCGGTTATTACAACCGCTTGACCGACCAAGTGGAATACTTCCACAATGACCCGAGCAATACCTGGAACCTCAGTAATACCGTTTCGGCCTTCCTCCCCTTGCCGGAGGGAGTCATCTGGGAATGTACCAGTCGCAAAGGCCTGGAGAAGTTGGAGATACTGAAGAATACTATTCAGCGCACCCGTCTCTACCCCATTGCCGATGGGTCTGATGCCAACGAAATTCGCGCCATGTATTGCGATATGTCCACCCGTCAGGTATTGATGGGCAACAAGCAAGGCGGCCTCTTTGCATTCTCTGGTTCCCAGAAACGCCCCATCACCCTTCCTGGACTGGGTCGTATCTACCATATCAATAAAGACCGCCAAGGCTATTACTGGATATGCAGCAAGGGTAATGGGCTGTTCCGGGTAAGTTTGCAGGGAGCATCACGGATAGTCACCCATTATGACGAAGGCAAGGACAGCCGCTCGCTCAACAATAAGAATGTATATTGTACTGTAGAAGACCATCAGGGCAATATCTGGGCAGCCACTTACGGGGGAGGTATCAATATACTCGTCAGACAGCCCGACGGCACCTATAAAGTGTTCAATAAAGACAACTCATTACGGTTGTATCCTAAAGAAGCCTATGAGAAGATTCGCACCCTGACAGTCGACCGCCAGGGTAATGTATGGGCAGGAACCACAGACGGACTGCTCATCATGAGTTTCAGTCACAATCGGTTCCATATCACACAGGTAGCCAACAGTGATGTTGATGGTGCCTCTTTGGGCAGCAATGATATCGTGTGTCTGGCCACCGATACAAGAGGTTCCATTTGGGTAGGCACCAATGGCGGCGGACTGAGCCACACAGTAGGGAAAGATGAACAGGGTAACTGGAAATTTGAGACCTTCGGCAATCAGGACGGTCTTCCGTCCGAAGAGATCAAGAGCATCACCTTCGACCGTCGTGGCAATGTCTGGTTTGCCACAGACCATATACTGTGCTCCTTTGATATACGCAAACGTATCTTCAGCACCTTCACCATTCAGGACGGTGTGGATGATACCATCTGTTCGGAAGCAGCAGCCCTGCTCTCCCCCAGTGGGAATATCCTGTTTGGGACCCTTGATGGATTTTACACCGTCGACCTCCACAAACTGGTAAATCAGAGCGGTTCCATGCTCAAACTCCACATCACCGATTTCTATCTCAATGATGAACTCATCACCCCGCGCACCAGCACAGCTTATGCCGAATACATACCCGATGCCAAACGTGTGGAACTCCCCGAGCACAGCAGTGTGTTTGCCTTCCGCTTTGCCTCACTCAATTATCAGTTGCAGCACCGCGTACATTATCAATATTGCATGGAAGGATACGATGATAAATGGCATAATGTGGATAAGACCCGCACCGTAAGTTTCTCAGGTCTGCCCGCCGGCACCTATACCTTCCGTGTGAAGGCCTTTCTGCTGGAGTCACCGGAGAAGTACGACCTCCGCACCATCGAGGTAGTCGTTCCGCCCTATTTCCTTCTGTCGGCTAATGCCCTCTGGATTTATCTGATACTCACCGCCATCATCGTTCTGAGCACCATGTATTTCAGACAGCAACGTCTGGCCCGTTTTGCCAAACTCCGTGTACTCAGACTCAGTCCGGAGGAAATGGCCTTCAAACATGATGAGGATTACAACTTCGTCAAGGAACAGTTGACATGGCTCGAAGAACATTACGGCGATTCAGACCTCAAGATAGATGATTTGGTATCGCAGAGCGGCATGAGCAGGACCTCCTATTACAATCAGCTCAAGAGTCTGACCGATAAATCGCCGAAAGAATTTATCAGTGATTTCCGTCTTAAAAAAGCCATTATGTATCTGGCAAAAAGCGAAGATACCGTATCGGAAATTGCCTATAAGACCGGCTTCAATGATCCAGTCTATTTCACCAGATTATTTAAGAGCAGATTTGGAATTACGCCTACGAAATACAGGGAGAAGGAAAAGGAAAAAATCTCCAAAGAGACCACAGAAAAAGAGGCGAAGAAAGAGACGCCACAAGATAGCTAGACAAATATCTGACATCTGGTTTAATATAAAAAATGCGGAAAATGTATGTTTTCCGCATTTTTTATTGCATATATCTTGCATGGATTAAAATTTTTTATTACTTTTGCAGTATGGAACATAAACTAACATCGGTGCTTATTGCTAACTAAAACAAAGTGATGGACACCTTCATATAAATTAATAACAATGCAAATTCAAAGGAAAATACGAGGCATGATCCTATGCCTGGTATTAGGAATCAGTTGTGTCTTTGCCCATGCAACGACAAGTACAGAACCGAAGGTCATAACATTTGACTTCAGTAAGCCATCCACGATGAACATCACAGGTGGTAAACAAGTAGGACTAGGAACGTCTGGCAATTATCCAGAAGAAAACAAGATAACAATTCTTCAGAATTGTATATCTATTGTTTCCACAGCAGGATATGAAGATTCCGAAAATGGCATTGCCCATTTTTATAGCAATTCCAGAACCACTATAAAATGCGCAGGGGGAAACATCAGTAAAATTTCACTTTATTACGCTGATAATAACAATAATGAAGCGAAATTTACTGACGATAGTTACAGACTCAAAAATACAGTAGGAACCTGGACTGCCACTAAAGTACTCGATGAGATTACATACACAGTTCCAAATAAACAGGTGAAGATAAAGAAGATAGAGGTGACCTACACCCCGACATCCGACACTCCCGCCACTCCCACACTGAAAGACCCGCAGTTCACCTTTCCGAATACATCCTACACCCTCAAGTACGGGGAAACGCTGTCATTGTCAGCCACATCCGCAGCAGGTTCCACAGGCGCAGTCACCTATGACCTCAGCAACTTGCAGGATAATCAGTTGGCAACAGTCACAGCGAATCAGTCAACCGGTCAGGTAGACATCAAGGCAGGCAGTAGCAAGACCGGCAGTTTCACCCTCACGGCAAATATGGCAGCAACCGATAAGTATCAGTCAGCCTCAGCCACCTGTACCGTCAACATCATACCAAATGATAATACCAGTACAGACACCCCGGTGGCAGAGGATGCCGATGATGCCAAAGCCCCGAGTACAGTTTTTCGACTCGTCACAGATGTAAAAGACCTGCACGCCGGAGACCAAGTGATATTCGCGGCAGAACCTGAAGGACTGCAGTCCGTATTAGGCATGTCTGACCATATCGATTCGTATACAAGAAGTTCTGTTGTTATACCCATAGATTTCACTACGCATACATTTACGGCACCAACTGCCTGTCAGATGATTACACTCGAAGGCACTAAGGACCAATGGTACTTCAACACAGGCGACGGTTATCTATGTGCCCCATCAGAAAGAGCGGGAATCAACACGAAATTGGCAAAAGACGACAAGGCAAAGGCTACGATTGCCATCACCGGCAGTCGGGCAACAATCCAATTCCAGGGAGCAAATGATTATAACGACTTCCGCTGTTATTACAATACCCAAACCCAAATGGGCTATTTCAAGTGTTATGCTAAAAGCAGCACTACAGGCATTTCATTTTCCATCTATAAAGGCATGAAGCAGTCCGTAGACTTCACCAACTCGAGCAGCATGCGGACCTTATGGACCACGCATCCACTCGATTTCAGCCATATCAAAGGAGTCAAGGCGTATATCGCAGCCATCGCCAACGGTCAGGTTCAGTTCACGAGAGTCAGACGGGTACCCGCCGAGACAGGAGTCCTGCTGGTATCCGCTCGTCAAGGCAATGCCCAGTCATCCATACCCATATTGGACAATGTGACCGATCAGGTATCGAGTGAATTTGTAGCGGGCACCGGAAAAGCCGTGCCGAGTACAGACGGAGAATACACCAATTACATCCTCAACAATGGAGAAAACGGGCTTGGCTTTTACCTGGCCAACAATCAGGTGGTAGCCATAGGCAAAGCCTACCTGCGCACGAAGAGCAGTCAGGCAGCAGCCTATATCAGTATACCTTCCGATTTGACGACAGACATCAGCAACATCTCCGCTATCGGAACCAGCATAGAGGGCAACACCTATTACACCTTGGGTGGCATACCTGTCACCACTCCGCAGAAAGGTAAGTTATACATTCACAACCACAAGAAAATCACTTATTAACATCACGACAGAAATGAAGAAGACATATACACAACCGAACGTACGAGTATACCAGATACAGCCGGCCAGCATGATAGCAGACAGCAACGGTAAGACATTTACTTACAGCAGCAATGGCGAGACAGCCACCACCACCCTCAATCAGACAGAAGCCACCTCCGAGGGCATGTCCAGAGACCAGACATCCGCCTGGGATAACGAGACAGAAGACTGACACGACCAGCACATACGATAAAAAAACAGTCCCCTTCACGGATTCAGAAGAATCCTGAAGGGGACTGTCATTTATATCATCCGATGATTATTTCTTTCTCATTTTCTCTACCTGTTCCTTCCATCTCTCGTAAGCCTTGAGATAAGCAGGTATCAGTCGTTCATTTGGAGTGATAGTAGCCAGATGGTTCAGGGTAGCAAACGCCTCATCATGATCTTTATAGATGCCCGCACCGATACCAGCACCTCTGGCAGAACCGATACTGCCGTCCGTATCATAGAGGTCGATGGTAGCACCGCTCACACCGGCAAGCGTATCACGGAACAGCGGACTCAGGAACATGTTTGCCTTGCCCGCATGGATATTGGTAATCTGCATACCCATATCCTGCATGATTTCCATACCATAGCAGAAGCTGAATACGATACCCTCCTGAGCAGCACGCAGGATGTGCGCCCTGTTATGCTTGTTGAAGCTCAGTCCGCTGATAGAGCAGCCCATCTCCTGGTTCTGCAGCACGCGTTCAGCACCGTTACCGAAAGGAATCACCGTCACGCCCTCGGCACCCACAGGTACAGAGGCAGCCACCTCATTCATTTCAGCATAGCCCAGGTCCGGAGCAATGTTCCGGTGCGTCCAGGCATTCAGGATACCCGTACCGTTGATGCAGAGCAGCACACCCAGTCTGGTTTCCTCTGCGGAATGGTTCACATGTGCGAAAGTGTTGACACGGGAAAGCGGATCATAGTTCACCTTGCCGAGCACACCATATACCACACCGGAAGTACCGGCAGTGGAAGCGATTTCGCCAGGATTAAAAACATTTAATGAAAGTGCATTATTGGGCTGATCACCAGCACGGTATGTCACAGGCGTACCAGGCCGCAGTCCGAGTTCCTCAGCAGCCTTGACAGATACCCTGCTCTGTTCGGAGAAAGTAGGAACGATATCCGGAATCATACTGTTGGGGATACCATAGTAGTCCAGCAGGAACTGAGCCACCTTCTTCTCGCGGAAGTCCCAGAACATCCCCTCAGACAGACCGCTCACCGTCGTATTGGCAACACCGCTCAGTCGCATAGCGATATAGTCGCCCGGCAACATGATTTTGTCTATTTTGGCGAACACCTGAGGCTCATGCTCCTTCACCCACGCCAGTTTGGCAGCCGTGAAGTTACCCGGAGAGTTCAGCAGATGCCCCAGACACTGTTCAGCGCCCAGGTCCTTGAAAGCCATTTCTCCGTAAGGCACAGCCCTCGAGTCACACCAGATGATAGCCGGGCGCAGCACGTTTTGGTCCTTATCCACACACACCAGTCCGTGCATCTGGTAAGAGATACCGATGGCAGCCACCTCATCAGCCTTGGCGTCAGCGTCATGCATGATTTTTTTCAGCGCCAGTTTGGCATTGTCCCACCACATCTGTGGATCCTGTTCAGCCCAGCCAGCCTGTTTGGCCATGATAGGAGCCTCATGCTCAGGATAGAACGCGGTAGCCACGCAGTTACCGTTCTGCGCATCCACAAGAGAAGCCTTCACCGAACTGCTGCCCACATCAAATCCCAGTAATAATTGTCTACTCATAATCTTGATTATTTTATTTGTTTTTTGATGATTCTTTTCTAGTAATAATACGTTTAGACGTACAAAAATCCCAAAAAAAATTGGAATATGCAAAGAAAACTGCAAAAAACCTCATTTTTTTTTCCTTTTTTTAGTGCCATTCAATTTTATTTTCTATCTTTGCATTATCAAATATGGGTGCAGTAGTACTCATTGTGCCCTATTGGAGATGAAAAGAATAATTATAACTCATATAATACCATATATATAATATGAAAAAGAAAATATTGATTTTGGACGACAAAGAGACCATAGCTAAGGTATTATCCATCTATCTGATGAGTGATTATGACGTACAGTGGCTACCCGACGGATTACAGGGCGTCAAATGGTTACAGGCAGGAAATACGCCGGATTTGATTATCTCAGACATACGTATGCCAGGCATGCGCGGAGATGATTTTTTGGAGTGGATTAAGCAGAATGAGTTGTTCAAGCATATCCCTGTTATCATGCTGAGTAGCGAGGACAGCACCAGTGAGCGCATCCGCTTGTTGGAAATCGGTGCAATAGACTATATCGTCAAGCCTTTCAATCCTATGGAGCTCAAGATCAGGGTGAAGAAGATTCTTCCATCCGCCTAAAACCATATTTATAATAGACTCTTAAAATTGAAAACTGAAACTGAATGATAGGCGTAATTTATTTAGGAACAGATGAAAAAATGCTTCTTCGCATGAAGTATGTACCGGGACAGATGGTCAGGAATGCGAAGAACTACATGGAGGTAGCTCAGCTCAGTGCCCCGAAGGTGCGAGGTGAGCATTTCATTGTGTTTATACAGAATACACAGTCATCGGCAGATGCCACCGCCATCAGATACCTGCACACCAAGTGCAAGAATGTCTATCTGGTCCTGCTCACCAAGGAGATGAATGATGAGCAGCGCAGACTCTATCAGCAGGCCGGTGTAAACGATACCCTCTCCACGGAAGTATCCGTCACTGAGCTTACCAAGAAGATTCAGTTTATCTCAGACCGTGAGGATATCCTCTTTGATGATGCCGCTCCCACCCATCGCATTCTGAAGTTTCAGATACCCGTGTGGAAGCGTCTTTTTGATATCGCGTTCTCTCTGGTTGCCATTATCTGTCTGTCCCCCGTCTTCCTCATTACGGCATTGGCCATCAAATGGGAAAGCAAGGGTCCGGTCATCTTCAAGAGCAAGCGTGTAGGTACCAACTATACCATCTTTGATTTCCTCAAGTTCCGCAGCATGTATTCTGATGCCGACCGCCGTCTCAAGGAATTGAGCAGCACGATGAATCAGTATGCGCAGGAAAACAAGAAAGCCAAGACCGTGCCATTGGGTGACAAGGCAGAAGCTGCAGCCATTGCCAACGGCATGATAGATGATGATGTGATGATAGGCGATGATGAGGTGATGCTCGTAGGCGATGATTTCGTCGTATCCGAGAATGACTTCAACAAGCAGCGCCAGGATGAGAATGAGAATGCCTTCGTCAAGATAGAAGACGACCCTCGTATCACCAAGGTAGGCAGAATCATCCGCAAATACAGCATTGATGAGCTTCCACAGCTCTTCAATATTCTGAAAGGCGACATGTCCGTAGTGGGCAATCGCCCCCTCCCCCTTTACGAAGCAGAGAAGTTGACCGCCGATTCCAGTATCGACCGCTTCATGGCGCCCGCTGGACTCACCGGACTGTGGCAGGTAGAAGAGCGAGGCAAAGGCGGTGAGATGTCCGCAGAAGAGCGCAAGCAGCTGGACATCACTTACGGCCAGACCTATAATTTCGTGCTGGACATGAAGATACTGTTCAGAACGATATTTGCATTTAAGCAAGACAAAAACGTATAATCGACTTAATATCTCCGTCAGACGAGATACCATACCTTATATTATGTGTAGAAATAGCAGACTTAAGAAAATATATATGATTTTCATGACGCTCGGTGTCAGTTTATCGGCATCAGCCCAGTTGGATAGTACAGGCGTCAGTGCTGGTTTCTTTGACAGCAGCGCCAATAAGACCATCAATTTCTCCAACTTCCACTTGCCCCCCTTGGCAGTATTGTTTGAGAATGCGAAGATGAATCCGAAAATCTTAACGTTGGCTAAAGCACAGGAAATTGC
>DAIRCP010000085.1:0-13924 GCA_036796635.1 Prevotella sp.
ATTGATTAAATTCATTACCTAATAATTAAATAATTCTCTATGGATACAACTAAAAAATTTGTAATCGCCATTAACCGTGAATGCGGTACTGGCGGACACACAATAGCCACAGAGTTGGCCAAGCGACTGAGTATCAAACTTTATGACCGTGAGGCATTGGCACAAATCAAGGAGAAATACGGTCTCACTCATCAGGAGTTGGAGGACATCAAAGCCAAAGAGCCTAACTGGTGGGATGATTTCTGCCAGTTCTATAAGTCGTTCACTACTTTCGACCTAAAATCTGAAAGCAAAGACATCACCTCCCGCGAAGTATTCTATGAGGAGAGCCGCACACTGAAACTGTTGGCAGAACAGGAATCCTGCATTGTAGTAGGCCGTTCCGGATTTCAGGTATTCAAGGACCATCCCAACAAGTTCAGCATCTTCATCCACAGCAATAAGGCAGACCGCATCCAACATATCCGCAACAAGTATCACCTGAATGAACAGGAAGCCTGGGAACTGATTGTAAAACTGGATGAAAGTCGAGAAAATTATACCAAGACCTTCTCCGGCACCAGTCGTTACGACCTGCGTAACTATGATATGACTATCAATATCAGCGGCATGAAAGATGAGGATGTAGTCAACTTACTCACAAAATGTATTTTTAAATGAAAGATTCAGTAATTATCGTAAGCGGAGGAATGGACTCCATCACCATGCTTTACGATTACAAGGACACGATAGCGCTTGCCATCAGCTTTGACTATGGCAGCAATCACAATGCCCGCGAAATACCTTTTGCTGAATTGCACTGTAAACGATTGGGCATACCTCACATCACCATTCCCCTGAATTTTATGCATCAGTACTTCAAGAGCAGTCTGCTAGAGGGTGCCGATGCTATACCAGAGGGCAATTACGATGATGCCAACATGAAAAGCACTGTGGTACCGTTCCGTAACGGTATCATGCTTTCCATTGCTGTCGGCATGGCGGAGAGCCGAGGTCTTAGAAATGTAATGATGGCAAATCATGGTGGTGACCACACCATATATCCTGACTGTCGCCCTGACTTTGTAGCCGCCTTCAATGCGGCCGCCCAGGCAGGCACTTACGTGAATGTGCATCTAATCACTCCCTATACCAATATCACCAAGGCGGATATTGCCCGCAAAGGCAAAACCTTAGGCATAGACTACAGTGATACATGGAGCTGCTATAAAGGCGGAGCCAAGCACTGCGGTAAATGTGGCACATGTACGGAGCGTCGCGAAGCACTGGCAGAAGCAGGCATAGAGGATACTACGGAATACGAGGAATAGGCTTTCATATAGATGAAACGCATAGCATAGCAAAGCCGCAACGATAATCGCTGCGGCTTTTACATCATCTAGAAATTGGCATTAGCCGTGTACAAAAAGAAAAATTAGTTGCTGAACGTGATTCCTTCAGCATGTTCTCCAATGAAGATTCGAGCGAAATCTGCCGTTTTATACCATTTGGGTTTCTGCGGCATCTCATCATAAATAAGGTCACCATTAATAGAGAGATGACGGAAAATGATATTCTTGATTTTTCTGTCATCATCATATCCAGAAATGATGGACAAGTTTGTCTGCTTGCCTTGATAACTGATATTATCCAATAAAACATTCTCTATACCTCTGCCAGGAGCATGACAGTATTTCCGATTGTAACATACACGGAAATTGAAAAGCATACCTTCATCAATATTCTCTATACGGATGCCACGAAACGTGATATCATGGCAGAGGATATTATCGCCATTGTTGATAGCTATGCAGCCCTGATAGTCTATCTGTTTCTCACGCTGCTGTAGGATGTCTATATTCTCATACACAACATCACTCACTTCCTCCTCCCTGCTGATGTCGCCATGCAGACCTATCATTATGGGATGAGCCACATCTGCCCAATATACAGCATCGCTTACATGGATATAGCGTGAGGAACCGTGATACCCTTTTCGAGTACAATATATCGTGGAACAGTCGTCCGACGTGCGACAGAACACATGCTGATATGACACATGCTGCGAAGCAAATACATTCATGCCATCGCCCCAACCATACCAACTGATTACTTTAGTATTACGGATATCCACGGAGTCTGATTCACCACAAGGTAGCTGCGTTGTGAGCGGACCATCCACGGTGACTCGCTTACCGTAACGTACGGAGATGCCCTCCTGTGCCCGTTCTGGATTGACGATACCTGTGCCGAGTATCTTCACATCGTGAGCCTGCCATACTGAGAGGAATCCCTTGATATAAGCACCGCCGGAGATATAGACCGTCTCACCAGACTTCACTGCAATGGAATCGCCATGAAGGTCATAGTACCCAGGAGCAAAATAGCGGGTATGCTTGTTCTTCCTCACTTTCGGCGAAATCGGATTGGCAAAGAACTGCAGATTATGGTAGCGGTCCCCGTTCACTTCGACGGAGAGATTACGGGGCTCTGAAAGGGTAAACGTGATTTCATTCCCATTCACTTGGGGATGAATACCATAAGAAAGGGGGCGTATACTGCAAGTGTGAATATCACCCTTGCAGTACCTAAGTTTCACAACTATCTTACCCTCAAATTCAAAGGAACTTACAGACGTCTTCACTATCGCGTGTTTTCCATTTTCAGTATGATCTACGTTCCAGGCATAAGTATCCACTTTCTGCCATTCATATTGCTGCCGATTGCTTTGCTGCCTTACCGTCACGATAAAGTCATGAATAATTGGTGCTCCCGTTGGAGCTGGATAGGTGATAAGCCGATCTGCAAATGTACATGTAACAATCAGCGACAATGTTAAGATAGCGAATAGTCTGATTCTCATCTTCATCTATTTGTTAGTTGTTGTTGCTATTATTATTTGAATGTTCCTTTTTTTAAATAACCTTTCATCATTTTTATTTAATTAATAGTTTTCTTCCATTTTCGATGACTGTGCCACGATAGGATGCACCTACTCGCTGACCAGAAAGGTTGTAACGCACATCATGCTTACTTACAGGACTTATCACAGTAGCGATGCCTGCGGGAACTGTATATGGAACGAGTTCCACATCAAAAGTGTTAGGTAATGTTGTGACTTTCTGCATGGTGATGCTACCATCTGTGGCAATATTCATATAGAAGTTCATCGTATTGTGCAATGAATAGTAATCCGCGCCTACCGCTTTTCTAAACAAGAATCCGTAACTAGACGAGGATGATGACATATTCAAGATGATATTCATGTACAGGCTGTCCTGATAAGACTGGAAATTATAACCTTTTCCTGAAGCTTTCGTTATCTCCCATATCTGTCGGGATGAAGGCGACGTTCCCTCCTGTGCTTCCTCAAAGGTAGCCTTTGTCGTCTTTCCTCCAAGGACCTGATTATCAGTAAGATAACTATCGTTTTGTCTATTTCGGATGAGATAGGTACCTGGCTGAATATCAGCATCATAACCACTATCAACCACTACATTATAACGTAAAGTATATTTCTCCGTACCCATCGTCATATTGAGTATATACACACGTGAGGTCTGTACAGGATTGAATGCGACTGTGCGCTCGGTACTTCCATCACTCCACAGATAGGTTACATCAGGTAAGGCATCAGGTACATACGGTCCTATCACCACCTTATCTGTAGGTTTCACCACTACATACACTGTATCCGGCTTTGCCACATCATTCACAATAGTCTGTATGGTCATCTTCTGTACTTTGACATGAATGGTTGCGTAAGATATTGCTCCGCCCTGATTGACATAATTCACGGCGAAATCACGGTCACGTACCAGTGCTGCGGTTGTGATACTGCTACTGGTCTTTCCATTGTCCCACAGGCAAGTACCCCAGCCTCCGGTACCTCCTACTGACAGATTCAGTGAACTTCCATAATAAACAGTGACTGTATCAGTACCCAATGTTGTACCGTTCTGACTGGCGGTAATAGTAACCTTATCAGCAGGTGTGCAGTCACCTTGTACAGCGAGGGAAAAAGCCTGCTGACTCTTTACACCATGCTGATTAGTATAGGTTGCTCGATAAATATAACTTTTATTGGCGGTCACAGTGATATCTTTAGTTGTTGCACCAGTATTCCAGCTCCATTTACCTGTATCAGTCTCACCAGCAGGCAACTGCGGCATCAGTTTTACCATACTGCCTTTAGGCAAGCCGATATTGGTATCCACAATATACGTATTCTTCAGTCCGCCCAATTCATTATGGGCGATTGTATCACCATTGTATATCATCTGTGGAGTGAGCATGGTGGGTACGCTGTCGGCCTGTGCCAGGCCGTTATAGGTATTCATCAGCACACTATAGCCCAAATGGTCGAAATTACCACTTACGCTGCCTACTCCACCGGCATCGATACCCATGATGGACAGACACTGCTCGGCATAAGGCAACCGCTTTCCCATAACTCCTTCGTAATGACCGATAATGGTGCCCCAATAGTTACGCACCTGACTACCAACAGAAGGTCCACTCATATACCAACCACTATGCCAGGCAGTACGACAGTCACAATATTTGTAATCCATCCATGGCAACTTGCTATTGCCACAGTTCATAGCTGCAGTAAACTCGATGCCTGCTGTCAGACGGTTATTCATATAAGAGAAAAGATCGTCTCCCTGATTCCATCCCACATGGGCAATATCCACTGCTAGTCCGAGCGCCATATTGGCATGACCCACATCACGTCCACTCTCCTGCATCTGTCCGATGATACCATAAGAAGAAGCCTGAAGGGTATCGGGAGTCTGTGCTGTAGTCACTACGAGATTGCCCAGGAACTCTGTAAGTCCGTCATTGAGGATAGGTACTGCAGTACGTGGATTCACGTAACTGCCCACCTGGTCATATTTGAAGTAAGACATTCCCTGATTATACAGAAACACATCATCACAGAGGATACCGATACTCATCACACAAAGTGTATTGCAAAGTCCCCAGTTGCTCCAATAGTGGCCAGGACGATTACCTGCATCTCCCCATCCTGCTGCGGGTTTGTTGGCAGAGTTCTCCCAGGTGCCATTGCGTCCACGAAGGAAACCGATAGCTGCGGGATACCATACATCCAACATCCACTTCTTAAAGGTAGCAAACTGCTCCTGAGTGAATTGATCACGCACAAGTTCTGCTGCCTGTGCAAACTGATAACCATATAGTCCGGCTGCCAATGCATAGTTACTGTCGCCACCGATATATTTGGTTACATTAGCCCAGCTCATCAGTATTCTTACGGCAGCTGCTGCACATGCCTGATTGCCCTCTATCTTCCAACGCAACGCATTCTGATAAGCCATGGTAGCTCCACGTGCCGCATTTATATAGTTTTGACCACTACTTCCTCCACGGATGATGCCTTCTACAGGCCATGTGGCTACACCAGGTTGGGCATACTCCGCATTCTTAAGTATCTCGTATGCAGCTGATACCGTAGAATTGTGATCTGCCAACTGCTGCTTGATTCTGTCAAAATCAGCCTGGGTATGCAGTCCTCCTGGGTGCATAAATCCACGATTGGTGTCATACGCCTGTGAGAAACCGTCGCCACTAACGAAAGTGACTCCCTCTGTAGTAATCATGGCAGTCTGAGCAGACTGCAACTTGGTCAGTTCATTATCAATGATAATCTGTGTATAACCACCTTTTGCTATTGCTTTGGCAGATGTAAGAGCATCTTCCAAGTCATTCACTGCTCCCGGAAGATACTTGCTACTCTGCTGTAAAGAGGTTTCCGCACTTGTTATTGCCGTTTTCAACGCCGTTACATCGCCTGGGATACCATGCAGATAAGCATCATCCATATCTGTACTCACGGCACTCAACTTCGTCACCTCATCAGCAGTCAGTGCTCGATTATAGAATCTGAAGTCGCTTACCAGTGTATTCTGCAAATACAAGTCAGCTGAGAAAGGCGAGCGTCCTAACCAGTTATACTGCACCGTTTCACCTGTATAATTATTGCTGTTCTGGGGCATCGAAGCGATACTGCCCACTTTGGTTCCGTTTATATACAAGGTAGCGGTGGTCCCTGCCTGTGTATAAGCCACGTGTATCCACTTGCCCTTAGCTGATGCGCCACCTTTCTCTATACCCGTCTCATGACTATAACCTCCTGTAGAAGTAGCATAGCGCTGAGCATTAAGACGGTAAGCGGAATATTTACCAGCTGATTGTTGGCAGTCTGTAGAGGTGGAAAACGCCCAAAGGAAGAATCCGTTACCTGTAAGTGTGGCATTGGCATCCACTCGATAATAGACAGAAATAGTAAAGGTATCTGTCTGCTGTAGAAGTTTGCCAGCCTGAGCAGACAAATCGAGATAGCCCGTACCTGCCCCTAAATCCAATACATGATACTTACCCATCTCCTCCACTTTCGCCTGATTCATCAGAGTGGCAGCTATACCTGATGTCCCTACATCAGTAACACTCGTGCCACTTACCTTTGAAAAGTCAAAGTGCATCACGAGTCCATCATCCTGCGCTGTAATTCCCAGCGCCATCATCCAGATAATAAATAGTAGATAAACTTTCTTCATTGTCAATACTTGTTAGTTATTTATATTATAGGTTAAAATCGTCCCATTCACAAAGTAGATATTGCAAATTGATGCTACAAAAGTAGCTAAAAACAAACATATAGGCAATGATTTATCTCTCAATAATGGTCAACTCCATTCAAATGTCGTCCTTTCTGTTTATCAGGCTTATTATCAGACAGTTAAAAACAGAACATACTTTGTCCTAACCCATTCAATAGGACAAACACGGTTAAGAGCGAGATGAATCCCTAAGGTATTCCTTGGGAGTCATTCCCGTAAATTTTCTGAATGCCTGCGAGAAAGTATTTCTGGAACGAAACCCACACATCTCCGAAAGGGCGGTGATCGTAAAGTGAGCATACTCTGTATCTTTAGCACGCTTCTTGAATTCATTCACACGCCACTCTGATATATAATCGTAATAACTACGCTCCATATAGAGGGAAAAGAGTTGTGACATCGTATGCGTACTACAGTCCATGGCTTTGGCCAAATCACTCATCTGCAGGTCTGACTTGAGATAAGGTTTCCGCTGTTCCATATAGTCATGCAACTTTTGCAACATCAGTTCACTCTCTTCCTTGTCCATCCTACTGTTTTGGTATTTCTCCGGTTTGGGCATGAAACGTTCCCAGAAATAGGGTTTCTTATAGTATTTGCAGTAAGCAATGTGACCAGCAAACACGGTAATGAGCAAGATGAGTATCAACCATAGGATAGTATTGGTGGTAAGCGGCACGATAATCGCCATCTTCAGCGACAGTTCCGGTATTCCGATGGCTTCTATATATAAGGTATAGTTTCCCGGCATCAAACCATGGAAGAAGAGTGTAGCATTATGATTGGCCAAATACCACTGATTATCATCACCCTCCAACCGATAACGATATCGGATATCACGTGTATTTCCATAAAGAAGAGGAGAGAAACGAAGTGCCACGTCATTAATATGTCTACTCAACTGCAACTGATGGGTATCCATTACCTCATTGATGTCCACATCAGTAAACCAGTGGTCTGTCTGTATCTCACTGAGGATAATAGGAATATGCGGTCGCCTGAGATGAATCATCCGAACTACAGGCGCAGATACAAGTCCCTGATTGGTGGCAGCCCAGAGCACTCCGTCCGCGGATATCTCCAGTGCATGCGACTGGAACTCTGCACTGGGCAGACCGTCGATATAACCAAACTTTCTCAACTGCCCGTTGGTATACAGATACAGTCCGGAAGTAGTCGTAAAGAGCCAGTTGTCTTTACTATCCGCCATCCTGGACTTACCATGCTGCCCTATCGGCACAAGAGTCTGGAAGGAAGGTGTATCTTCATAAATATCAAAATTAAAATAAGATAATCTGTCCTCACGTAACCGATAAAGCGCGGGTATCCCCTGCATAGGTATTACAATCATCCTGTCAGCATCCATCCACTGAATAGAGCGCAACAGACCTATACGCTTGAGTGTCTCCGGCACCTTCCTACAAGATATCACTCCCTGATGATTATCATACACAGCCATTCCGCCACGTGTGGAAATCCATCCGTTGCCCCTGCTGTCTATATCCATACAGAACACTTCGTCATCGGGCAACTGGGAGTTGGCGGATGAATATAAATGGGAAGAACCGTCAGCACCGTAACACAGCAATCCAGCTGAAGAACAGACCCAGACACGCTTTTGTGCATCCACCAATATCTGATAAACATTTGCCTTATCCAGCATTTTGCGCGTAACCATGAACGAATGGACATCAATGATACGGAGCCCTTCGCCTATCGTACCCACAAAATAGGAATGATCGCATCGTTTGATTTGTGAGATAATAGAGCCTGCACCGGATACCAATCTAGTATGTCCGTTTTCCTGGCACTCAAGACCGCCTCGGGTGCCCAACAAGATACGTTGGCCGTCTTTCAGAAAGCTACGAATATGTACATTTTTATTGCCTTGTATTGTAGAAAATAGCGTACTGCTGTACGGTTGATAATCGAGCCCAAAGAACTGATAACCAGCCCACTTCATACCCAAAACATCGCGATATACGGTACAGGCAGAAGGATAACGCCCCCATGGCAAAGGCACATTGCCATTCCGATGCTCATAACCATGCGTATCCGTCTGTTGCAGCGTCAGTTTCTTTTTATCCAGCATCCAGGTACCGGAAGGAGTCTTCACTAGGATATGGCGATGGTCCTTCTCCTGCAGACATACTGCCCCGTCAATCACCTTTTCCGACTTAGGAAATAAGATATTCACAATCTTATTTCCATCATATCTGTCCACTCCATTATCCGTTCCAAAGTACATATATCCCTGCTTATCACGAAGAATGCTCCATACCGTACTACCCGACAGACCATCCTCCGTTGTAAGACTACAGCGTGACGACTGCTGTGCTATCATGGCGGATGGAAGCCAAAAAAGCAGAAACAATATCAACGATAATGTACAGATATATCTTCGCATAAGTTTTCGTATAAATAGAATGCAACGGCAAAGATACAAAAAAAAGCACAAATATCAAATATCTGCGCCTTTTTTGTGTATCATACTATAATTACATTTAATCATCGTCCCAGACAGAATTATCATCTCTACTGTCGGCAACATGTCCGCCAGTATCTTCACCTCCTGAAATTATTCCAGTGTTTGTCCCATCTATCGTCATACTGACAGGACCACTGGCAGCTAATACAGAATGATGAAATTGTATAGTCATAACTATAGATGAAGGTTGTATATAGTTTTTCTTTTCCATTTTCTTTTCTCCTTAATGTTTATGATTCCATATCATTTATCTTCTATTATCTGATTATAAACTTCTTTCCTTTCTTGACATAGATTCCCTTCGTCAAATGATTGGCATTGACACACTGACCTGCTACATTGAACACAGCATCATTGCCAGCAACGGCATCAATCCCATCTATATGATCTATTTTCGTCACTACACCATCCCCATTTATTTGAAAAGATAGACTGGCAGCAGGATTGGTAGTTGTAGTGGTGAAATAGCCACGCATTGGCTTTATGGTGCTGACTGTAGTGCCTTTATATATAACATTGCCACTTAAGAAATAGAGTCCTACTGCATCATTTCCTGAAATTGTATTATAGGTACCTGTAAAGGTAATCCCATTGTTAGTTGTAGGAGTGATGGTAGGTTTCACTACCTTGTTTGTGAGCTGTACGCTATTGATACCAGAAGTAGATGGTTTCACCAGGAAAGGAACGCCTGCAGTAGTCTTAGTTACTGTTGTAAAAGAAACGACACCATCATCGCTTGCAGAACTCATCGTAGCAACTGTAGCGCCACTCCCAAACAATGTTGAAATTTCATCAGCAGTAAGATCTATAGGCAATACTATTGCGTTGTACTTGTCAGCAGTGAGACTACGAGTAATGGTAATCGTGCCGCCAGCCACTCGGGTTTCAATATTATTAGTTGTATTTTCATCTGTTATCGTCTGGGGAGTGGCAGGGCCATTATAGACCAGTTTGGCATTATCCATCTTTACCCATTGTCCGGTAGAACCCATACGCTGCATACCCATATCCACAGCACTTTCATTTTCAACAGAGATGATTACAGCCGAGTTAACCAGATTATCAGTTTGCTGACCAGCTGTTACATTATTTGTAACTTTGACAGTATTGCCTGTCGCAGACTGTGAAATATAAACCTGTGCAGATGCGTTATCATCAAGTGCATCCATAGAGAATGTGTAAATTCCAGCCGGTAGCGTGATACCTTTATAATATAGCCAGAAGTTACCTGTTGTAGTACAAGTGGCGATTTGTTCATTAATAGCTACTGCGGCAGTAATGTTGGTCCAACCATTCGCTGTACCAGTACTAAAATCATTATTGGAGAGATATAATGATGTAACATCCACATTCGTACAGTTGGCAAGCACATTAGTAAGCAAGGTATTGGCTGCTGTCGTATAATCAGATGTGGTGGCACTACTGTTATTGAATGTAGTGACGGCATCTGCATTGTCATAATTGGCAGAAGCTGCCACATTAATAACCTTAGCTAATTTTACTTTTGCCACATATTTGTTGTAATCATCGGGAGTAACAAACAAGAATTCATTGGCAGCAGTGGCATCCGTTGTAAAGTCAAGAGCACTACTGGCATTATAAAACAAATACATTTTCTGACTCTCCGAACGAGTTAATGCACCTGCGGTATTGCCACTGACTGTCTGTCCTACATCCAGTGTACATCCATTAGCAGACGAAGTGATATACCACTGTGCAACTGCATCTGTAGTAGGAGCTGCATCATCCCACCAAAGATTGGAACTGCCGGCACTTCCACTCTTGACGTATTTACTTGTATTCACTGACGAGGTAAATGTAAAATAAGGAGAAGTTGCATTAGGTGTGACAGTCACCGAAGGAGACGCAGAAAGATTCCCGCCTCCATATTTTCCGCCATTGTTCAGAAACATATCTTTCGACACGTCATAAAGATAATAACTCGTTCCGCTGACAGGTACTATGACACCTACTTCGGAAATTTTAGGCACAGTTACAGTTGTACTGTTAGCTTGTGCGCCGATTAGCATGGCAAACAATGTCGCTACTAAAAGAAAAATTTTTTTCATAATTTGATAATGGAGTAAAAAATATAAATCATTAAGTTCATTTGCAGAATACTTTTCTGTTGTCAATTATATACAATCCTTTGGGAAGCCCTGTAATAGTCGTTAATTCGTTTACGTGAGAGCGAACCCGCATACCATTGATGCTGTAAACATCTACATGTTGCGGGGTAGATGCTACCTGTCCTGTAATACCTACAGTTGCATTACTCTTGTAATATAACTGATAATCATCCGTAGAAAACCATGTACCCGTCCATGGATACCCCGTAAGTACAGACTCGTTGGTAAATCCAATAGTCAATGTATGATCTGTAACAGGAATATCACTGAGTGTCACGGCAGACCATCCATATCCAAGACCTGTATTGACATTCTTCACTGCAGAACCTGCAGTTGCACTTTTCCAAATAGAACCACCTGTCATGCCACAGTTTGGTACTGCAGCCACCAGTCGCTGTCCATTTGTTTCTGCCATAAGATATACACCGGTTCCGTCAGTCCTTCCTATGCAACTCAATGTATAGGTACCATTAGGAACACCTCTCAAAGTCTGCCAACCTGTATAACTCAGTGCACCTGCAGTCTTATTATATGAATCAAAATAGCGATTATTGATATCACCATCATAATAAAGTCCAGTCTTAGTATAAGCATCACCATTCAGGCGTACCACATTCCATCCCTCTGGAATATAGTTCATATCCACCCGCTGAGCATTGCCTGCACTGATAATGGCACTCACATTCACCATAGAACCATCATTCTTGCCAAAGAGAAAAGCCGTCAATGACTGTTTGAGTGCATTTGTCATCGCCATTACCTGTATGCTGTCACGGCATTCCACTATTTCACTGCCCTGTGCACCTACCATATTCTGTAAGGCATGGATGGCATCAGATGAATAAGTCGCCATACTGTCAGCTAGACAATGCTGCACCTTCTGAAGATAGTCAAAATAAGCAGGTACAGCGGAAAGCACACTACAAAGGGATGGAATAGAAGATACTGTAACTGTGTCACTGTTCAGAATCTCATGATGGGTTGTGATGAATTGTTTGCTCAGAGCACGACTTTTTGTCTCTGTTACCACACTATCCAGAACTTGAGTAAGAGATTCCAGTTTTCGTTGATATATCTTCTTATAGTTATCATAGGTTGATGTCGTAGATCCCAAATAGGAAAGTTTGAAGTCTGTTGCGCAGAACCATCCTGATGTGCCTCCACCTGATGTTGATGCTACACCGATTCTCAGTTTACCGTCATCACCCACGATAACGGTATCAGAAGTGACAGTCCCCCACCCTGCATCCGTATTCCATATAGCTACGGTCATTGTGGGCGATATAGCAGTGTTCAGAGATGAAGTGGCATATACATGTTGATCGTGTATCTCCCCAGAACCACACATCAAACTGCAAGATACAATATATGAACCTGGTTTCATACCACGCATATCCTGATAGAGATTCATGGATGTGAAGTTATTCGACCAGGAATTCCAGCAATTGCGATTAGCAATATAATTGAGTCGAAAGTCACCGGAAGTGGCAACATTGTTGGTATTCCATCCTGTGGAATTTCCGTTTGCAGCATTAGGGGTATCACCAGAATGGAATGAAGGATTTCTGATTGCAGCTGTCACATCTACGGGATTATCCTTAGATGGTGTTTTACCTACCAATATAGAATCCATGACCGTCCCATTATCACTTCTGTTCGTCATTATGTCCAATATACTGTCCATGGAAGTCTGCAGAACCTTAATTTGTTCATCGGATGTAGTACTGTTGATGTTGGAAGCCTGAGCACAGATATCAGCTATTTTGCTTTTCATATCGGCAGACATGGAGGAATGTAGATTGTTGAGTTCCTCTGACAGCAATTTTGTTTCGGTCCGACTGTCGGCACATACAAAGGTATTGAATGACTTGGCTTTCAAAGTAGCCGATACACTGTGATGTCCATACTGAAACCAAAAGTGCTGTTCGCTACCCAACTTATTGCCCACAATTACCACGATGGCATTGTCAGGTGTACGGAAAGCCATCATAGGCATATTTCCTCCTCTAGTATCAATTAAGACCGACCCTGGTGATACGAAGTGAGTATTGTGCATCATGGCATAGTACTCAGACGTATATGTATAAGTCTTGGCAGAACTGTTGACTTGTATCAGTGAATTCTGTAACCATCCCCATGTACTGGCACCTTTATCTTTCAATATCGGATTCCAATACGTATATTTCTCACATCCATTACTGATATAATGATGTATCAAGTCGAAAGTATGCTCTGCGGCACCCCAGTCAAATGTACCTGATCCACACTCACTCTCCGTCTGCACAGCAGGCAGATTCGGATATTTATGTTTGATGACAGGCAGCGCACTGGCACCCTCCCATTGATAGCCCACGGCATTGAATGTGGGTGTCTGTTCATTGTTAGCTAATATCTGCTCAAAAATCTTTGCATTACCCTGATTCATAGTACCCAACCATATTTCCACTTCAGGGTGTGTAGTCTTCAGTTGGGGCTTCAGGTATTCATAATTAAATCGGATGATTCCATCCGTGGACCAGGAGCAACCAGGATAAATGGTGAATGAATAAGCCTCATTCTGATAACAAACTGCCGTAATCGGGATTTGCTGCTGCTTATAGGCATCAATAAATTTTGAAAAATAAAGTGCATAAGCCTTCAGATACTCTGGTTTCTGAATGACCTGGTCTGTATAAAGTGGCACC
>DAIRCP010000086.1:0-13214 GCA_036796635.1 Prevotella sp.
CGGTCTGAACACCGGGCCATATCCTTACACCCGCCATCATGGTCAGACTGGCCAATAGGAAACAGAATGCAATCAATATGCGCCTGATAATTAATGGTCTATATGAATTTCTATTCATCTTTTCTATATGTTTTCTTTTCATCATTCATTGTAATTATATGTAGTAATTTGCAAGATATTATTTTCTGTTGAAAAAGTATTGTCCTTTGTTTTTGGTACGTCCACCGTATTGGATGGCGTGTTGTGGACAGTGGTGATAACATGTCATGCACATAGTGCATAAATCGGGTTCATGTTTCCATACAGGAATTTCCCCTTTGATACCGATGATGTCGCCAACAGGACATGCATGTGCACATCTGCCACATTTCATGCAGCTATCTTCATCGACTCTGAACGGTTTGTCGCTTATCATGTGACGGTTGAAGAAATGTCCGATGACATAAGTGAAGAAATAAGGGATGGGACCTTCTGTCAATTGGTTGACGTCCCGTTTCCGGTTTATAATCAGTTGTGCTATATCAGGCAGTTTATCAGCGGCCTCTTTCTTCTTTCGTAACTCATTGCTTTTGGTGTCCACATCCATCAGCGGTAGAGCCACGTATGATTCTGGCATAATCAGTGAGAAACAACTCTCGGCATGTAGCCCCTTCCTTCCCAGTTCCTTCTGCAGAATATTTATTGCTTTGGCTACAGTGTCGCCGCATGTGCAGACAGCATAACAGAAATGCCCTTCCACCTTATCGATAAGCAGATGACGGATGAAGCGACGTACAATCATAGGGGGCTGCCAACCGTGGACAGGGAAGCAGAAACCGATTCGCTCATCTGGTTGCAGTGTGTATTCAAACTGGTGCATGTGCATTGCGTCAGCGATGGAAATCAATGACTCACCTGTGATTTGAGCCAATTGCTCAGCTGCCCACAGCGTGTTACCCGTACCTGAAAAATAAAATATCATGCCGCAAAGATAGAAAAAAAGAATGAAAGTAAGAAGAATTTTTGTAACTTTGCACCCGCAATGAGATATTTCATTACTTTTAGTTACGATGGAACGCGATATCATGGTTGGCAGATACAGCCTCATGATCATTCCGTGCAAGAAGAACTGCAGCGGGCGCTATCTGTTTTGCTTCGCAGAGAAGTGGAGATTGTGGGTGCTGGTCGTACAGATGCCGGCGTCCATGCCAGGATGATGGTTGCCCATTTTGATTGGGATACCTTGTTGGATACTGTGCAGCTAACTTATCGCCTCAACCGTATCCTGCCCGATGATATTGCCGTACAGCAGGTGGAGCAGGTGAGTGATGACCTTCATGCACGTTTCAGTGCCACTCGTCGCACGTATCATTATTATGTGCATACTGTCAAAGACCCGTTTGCACGTCATTATTCATGTGAACTCCATTATCCGCTCGATTTTGAGTTGATGAATCAGGCAGCCCGTGTACTTCTGGACTATAAGGATTTCGGCGCTTTCTGCAAGAGTCATACAGATGTGAAAACTACCATCTGCCAACTATTTGCAGCTGAGTGGCATCAGACTTCGCCTGCACATTGGTATTTTGAGATATCAGCCAACCGCTTTCTGCGCAATATGGTGCGGGCTGTGGTGGGTACGCTCATTGAGGTGGGGCGCCACCGTCTCACATTAGAACAGTTCCGTGAGGTCATTGAGTCCAAACGTCGTACCAATGCGGGAGAGTCCATGCCTGCACAAGCCCTCTTCCTGGAGGACATCCGATATTGAGGTATACTTAGGATGCATTTAGATATCAGCAGGGTATAGAGAAAATTATTCAGGATAAATAAATAGAAAAAGATGTGGTTAATTTTAGCATTCATGTCGGCCGCTTTACTCGGCTTTTATGATTCATTCAAAAAACAGGCACTCAACAGCAATGCCGTGATTCCGGTATTGTTTCTCAATACCTTGTTTTCTTCACTTATCTTCCTGCCCTTCATCGTTCTCAGCAGTACCACTACTATGCTGGACGGCAGCATTTTTCATGTAGGTACTGGTGGATGGGAAGTCCATAAGTATATACTGCTAAAAAGTTGCATCGTACTCAGTAGTTGGGTTCTTGGCTATTTTGGTATGAAACATCTGCCGCTTACTATTGTAGGGCCAATCAATGCCACTCGTCCGGTGATGGTGTTAGTGGGAGCTTTGCTCGTGTTCGGCGAGCGACTCAACCTCTGGCAGTGGATTGGAGTATTATTGGCGGTCGTATCTTTTCTGATGCTCTCGCGCAGTGGCAAGAAGGAAGGCATTGATTTTAAACATGACCATTACATCTGGATGATTGTGGGTGCAGCCGTGCTGGGCGCTATCAGTGGACTATATGACAAATATCTGATGGCTCCGGTGGATCACGGTGGAGTAGGGCTGGACAAGATGATGGTGCAGTCATATTATAATATCTATCAGTGCGGAATGATGGGCGTGATGCTCATGTTGCTCTGGTGGCCTAAGCATAAGGAAACGACTCCTTTCCATTGGAGTTGGGCTATTATCGGAGTGAGTATATTTCTGTCCACTGCCGACTTCGTGTATTTCTATAGTCTCTCTCTGCCTGATGCTATGATTAGTATCGTATCGATGATTCGCAGAGGTAGTGTCATTGTGAGTTTCCTCTTCGGAGCCCTTGCTTTCCGGGAGCATAATCTCAAAGCCAAGGCGGTGGATTTGGCTCTTGTACTTTTGGGTATGGTATGTCTGTATATCGGTAGTAAATAATTAAAAAAAAAAAAAAATAGGGGAAAAGTGATAAGTTGGTCATTTTTTTCCTATCTTTGTGTCGTTGTATTATGAAACCTACCTAAAACAAAAGATTATGAGATGGTACATGTTGAAAATATATATAAGGAGGCTATCTGTGCTGGTTATCATATCAATGATAGCAGGTTACACTTTAGTTGCTGAATCCCGTGTTTACGACAGCCGTCATCCTCTGATTATAGAGGGAGAAATAGAGCGTCCTCCTTACGAGTTTCTGGATAAGGCAGGAATGCCTACAGGTTTCAATGTAGAGTTACTCACAACCATGGCTAAGCGATTGCATCTTCCCTATAAAGTGATTTTAAAGGATTGGCCCCTAGTCGTGCAGGACTTGCATGCAGGCAGGGCAGGATTGGCATGTTGTGTCTATTCAGAAGAAAAACGTAATCTCTTTTATTTCAGTTATAGCATATTTGATACCTATCATAATAATCTTGTGTACAGAAAGAATGAAAAACCTGTGTCCTCTTTTTCAGAGCTTCAAGGTAAGACCATCTGTGTACTGAAAAATAGCGCAGCCCAGAATTATCTCCGTCATCGACGCTTCAAGGGAAAGATTCTTCTGGTCAACAATATGCAGGCATTGATAGATTCTGTATCGCAGGGTAAGGCTTACGGTGCCATTACCGGCCAGATGTCGGCACGCTATCATATTTTTCAGGGCGGTTATACCAATCTTTCCATGACAGATTTAGGTTTGCTTACAGCCGCTTATCGCTTTGCCAGTCCTGATAAGCAGTTGATACACGATATAGACAGTGTATATGGAGTGATGTCTGATAGTGGAAAAGTGGATGCCATGTATAATGCATGGTTTCATGCCAAAGTGGAAAAGAAGGTAGTGCCCAAGGAAATATATGATACCTTTATCATATTGGGTATAGCCCTCTTGTTGCTCATTATTTTTGCTTTAGTTTATAAGTGGAAATTGAAGAAAGCTCATCTCATTATAAATCAAAAAAATGATGAACTGCAATCACTCTTCGATGTTACTGCCGTGTCCGTACTTAAGTATGATGTGAATACCGCAAGAGTCATAAATCTGATGGGGCACGCCTTGCCAGACAAAGGAATGACACATACGGAGATGATGTACACGATTCATCCCGAAGAAAGAATGCATTTCATCAGTGTAATGGATTCTCTTATAGACGGAAAAATCACTGAATATAAACATGTATTCAGAAGCGATTATATGCATGCAGGCAAATGGTTGTATATCGAGACTGTTTTGAAGCGGATTCAGCGGGCTCATGCACATCAAGTGAGTATCATTATCTCTGTTAAAAATATTACAGATTCGTTTGTAAACAATATTACCAAGGATTCTTTGTTTAAACGATATCAGGCTGTGTTCAACTCCTCCAATGTAGGGCTGGTCTATTTTGATAAGAACAATGTGCTGGTGGATATCAACAAGAAGGCACTGTCTATCATGGGCGTAGAAGACAAATCTGTATTGCTCAAGAAAAATCTTACGATAGATACTATCTATCACAAAAACTTTTCTGTTAGTGACTATGAAAATGAATTCTATGGTGTGATAAAATTCGATTTGGATGAGATCGTAAGTGCTTTTCCGGAGATAACGCGTAAAGGCATCATGTACCTTGAACAACAGATTACGCCTCTTCGTAATGAGAAGAATGAACGCACAGGTACTATACTCACACTAATAGACAAAACGGATGACAGAAACCGTTACATAGATGAAGTGAAGTTACGCAAGAAACTCGTGGAGGAAACAGATAAAGCTTTACAGGCAGATAGGTTGAAGTCAGCTTTTCTTGCGAATATGAGCCATGAGATTCGCACGCCACTTAATTCTATCGTAGGCTTCTCGGAATTGATGTGTAAGCCTTATGATTCCACGGAGAAGAAACGGTTTGTTGATATTATATCTAATAATACCACGTTACTTCTACGTCTGATTAATGATATTCTCGATATATCAAAACTGGATGCCAACATTATCAAGATTACTCCGAAGGAGACAGATTTTTCCATTGACTTTGATAATATTGTCCATGCTCTTAAACCTCAGATTGAAACTCCTGATGTGAAGTTCTTTTGTGAGAATCCATATAGCAAGTGTATCGTTTCCATCGATAAGGAAAGAATCAGCCAACTTATGACAAATTTAGTGGTCAATGCTGGAAAGTTTACTCCGCGTGGATATATTAAAGTAGGTTATACTATTGACACAACTGGTCTGCATTTATATTGTGAAGATACGGGTCATGGCATAGCCAAGGATAAACAGACCAAGATATTCGATAGGTTCTATAAGGGTAACGATTTCGTACCAGGTACGGGACTTGGACTTTCCATCTGTCAGAAAATAGTAGAGCAGTGTCATGGTCACATCGAATTGGAATCAGAATTAGGCAAAGGTACAATATTCCGCATTATGTTGCCCATAGAGGTGAAACTGCTAGAAACGAAGAATGATACTTGCATCCAGAAATGACCACAACTGAAAAAACAATTTTATGGTATCAATGTAAGCGTCTCCAATGAACAAGGACTACACATGGCATATTCCCATCCGAAAGGCACACAAACGGAACAGCAATATAGGGATATATTGGAAAGCTACTTGAGTGCTTTTCGATATCTGGATATATAATACGTATCAGCAATATACCCCTATATTGCTATCTTAATCATCAAGGGAATGTAGACTTGATGTAGAGTCTGAGTATTGCCCTATAATCTAATAACCAATTTCCATGTGGAATGATTATAATTTCTTGATTCTTAATACAGGAGCAATACTGTTGGTTTCTTTCAGTGGAAGGGTTACCGTCAGACCATCAACTGTACGAGTGAATGGTACCTTGCCATATCCTAAAAGTTCTATTTCGTGAATGTTCTTTGGGTAGAGTTTACTTCCTGCCGACAGAGATTTGATGTTGATAATTCGGTCGGCAGGCCATCCCAAAGCAGTAACATAAAGATACTTGTCTGTTTGGGTGAATCTTATCTCCTGTGCAGATGCTTTGCTGTAACTTCCCTCATTAAAACCTTGTGCATTGATTTTGATGTCGGAATCAGCTATCGGACCCTCACCGAATTTCTGCCATGGATTGGTATCAATGATGCTTTCCTTGTTAACTTTCATCCATGCACCAAACTCATCGAGTATTGCTTTCTCCTTTTCATCGAATGTGCCGTCACCTCTTAGTGGAACATTTAGCAACAGATTGCCATTCTTGCTAACTATATCTACCAGTAAGCGTACTACAGTGGCTGCAGATTTATAGCTATTGTTGTTGTAGATATCAGTATTATAATGCCATCCTCCGATGCAGGAACATGACTGCCATGGACGGTCTATCATCTTGTTTGGGGCACCGCGCTCAACATCCCATACCAGAGCTTTGCGCTGTTCATCATTGAGTATCTTGCCAAACATCACAGCATCCAATTTTCCCTTATGGGTGGCCATGTAGTGATTGTAAAAGTGAGTGGCTATCTTAAGTCCAGCATCGCTGATGGGATAAAACGGCATGACGGTAACGTCGAAATATAATAAATCGGGATTATAGCGATTGATGACGTCGAGTGTGCGGTCGTAAAATTTGGTGACGTATTCCTGACTGGGTGTACAGGCACCATTGCCCCATGACCACTGGCTGTGGATTGCACCATTGTTCCAACTGTCTTTGCTCAGTGGATGGTTTTGGGCATACAGATCCTGAGGGTCTAGTCCTTCCCACCATTTTCCCTTACCGTCAGCCTTAGTGAGTTTCCCATCGTAAGATACACCCTGTTTGTCGCCTGTTTTATCATAGCGATGTGAGGGCTCGTACCAAGTCCAGGCATGGTCAGCATGCAGACTTACGCCAAACTTGAGCCCGTATTTGTGTGCTGCTGCAGCCCAGCCTGCCAGAATATCCTTCTTAGGACCGATATTCATGGAATTCCAGGGTTGGTATTTGCTGTCCCATAAATCGAAATTATCATGGTGATTACCCAATGCAAAGAAATACTGTGCGCCCAAACTCTTGTAATAAGCTACGAGACTGTCTGGATTCCAGTGCTCAGCTTTGAATAAGGGTAGAATATCCTTAAAGCCCACTTCACTCTGGTGACCATAATGCTCACGATGAAATTTCCAGGCTTTGCTTCCTTCTATGTACATATCTCGCGCCATCCAGTCACCAGAACCTTCCACGCATTGAGGACCCCAATGTGCCCAGATTCCAAACTTGGCATGGCTGAACCATGTAGGTACTTGATATTGTTCAAGCGACTGCCATGTAGGTTGGAACTTACCAGTCATCATCTTCTCATGTATTTCTGATACCGGTACTGTGTATTGTTGTTGCGCCTGTATGGTTAGTGTCATACAGAGCATCGTTGACAGGAGGATGTTTGTCTTGTTCATATTGAGTTAACGTAATAAATTGGTGAATAGTGATAATTGGGTTTCTGAAAAAGGATTTTTTAACTGTTAGTCGTAGAGATAAAACATGCGGTCCATCAGTTGCCATTTTTGACTTGAAGTATCTCCTGATTTGCATTTTTGAAAGCGTGCAACATAGTCTTCCCATTCTTGTTGACGGGGCAGTGTGGCAAGTTTTTCCATGGCAGAAGCGAAGTCAAAATTTTCAGGTACCTCACATATCATGAATAGGCGGTTGTCTAGTATATAAATCTCCATTTCGAGGATACCAACAGCCTTTATTCCGTCTCGAATCTCATGCCAATGCTGGGTGTCGGAATGCAATTGACGGTACTCAGCGATGAGCTGAGGATCATTCCTCAGCTCTATCGTCTGACAATAACGTCGAGTCTTTCCCTCGAATTTCTTTACCTCGTAACCTATTTTGTTGTTCATTTATTCGTGTGTTTTAACAATGATGGTGATTATAAATAGCACAGGCAACACCAGTCTATACAAATGCCACCAGGATACGGAATACTTTACCGGGATTTTCGCTCCATTTCTGCATGGTATCAGCTGCACCTTCTGGCTTTACAATGGCTGAGATGAGTTGATCTGTGGGGCAGGTCCCTTTGCTGATATAATGGATGACAGCACGGAAATCGGATGGCGTGGCATTTCGTGAACCGCGTATATCAAGTTCCTTCTGAACAAACAGTTTGGTCTGGAATTCCACATTGTTCTTCGCATAGCCGATGTAAACCACACGTCCGGTGAAACTTACTTCATTAACAGCCAGAACATAAGTGGCTGGGCTACCAACAGCCTCGATTACAACATCGAGCCCGAAGCCGTCTGTAATTTCCTGTATGCGGGCATGGACATCTTCCGTTTTGGAATTAATTCCGTATGAGGCGCCTAACTTTTTGGCTAAGGTGAGTTTCTCATCATCAATATCACAGGCGATGACGATAGCACCACGCTGTGATGCCCGCACGATGGCGCCCATGCCTACCATACCACAGCCGATGACCATGACGTATTCGTTATCGATGACCTGAGCACGACTTACTGCATGAAATCCTACGCTCATAGGTTCTATGAGTGCACAGTCACGCGGTGATATGTTGGCAGCAGGGATGACTTTCTCTGCTGGCACTATGGCATATTCACACATCACACCGTTGCGCTGTACACCCAATGTCTCATTGTGCTCACAGGCATTAACACGACCATTACGACATGAGGCACAGTGTCCACAGTTGGTATACGGATTGAGCGTGACTACCATACCGGGCTTGAGCAACTGTTGTACATCGGGAGCAACTGCCTCGATGACGGCTCCAATCTCATGGCCAGGGATAACGGGCATCTTTACCATCGGGTTGCGACCTAAATATGTGTTGAGGTCTGAACCGCAGAATCCTACATAATTGATTTTTACCAAAACTTGACCAGACTTTAATACTGGCTTTTCTACATTTACGACCTGCATTTCGTGTAGGCCGGATATTTGTACAGCTTTCATTATTTAATTATTTAATGTTCTAATGATTATTTATTTTTTTTCTTTAATTACTTTTTGTAATATTCTTAATATTAACTGATTATAATTATCTGATGACGGTATTCCTTATCAGTCTATAATCTTATAACCTTTCCATCCGTAATAGCCACACACCATGAAACAGACAAGTGGTACGACATAAGCTATCTGATATACCTCTGGATGACAATGCATGATATAAGCAGTGAACTGCGGTACGCAAGCATTGCCGATGATGGCCATGACGAGAAAGGCAGAGCCGCTCTTGGTATTGTTACCTAAATCTTTAAGTGCCAGTGAGAACTGGGTGGGGTACATGATACTCATGAAGAAGGAAACTCCAATCATGATATAGATGCCTGTCTTACCACCGAGCAACATGATAAGCGCACAAAGCACTACATTTACAATAGCATAAGCGCAGAGCATGTGTTGAGGCTTGAAACGCGACATCAGTAAGGTACCTATCCATCTGCCTGCCAGAAAGGCAAACATATAGATACCGAAGAGCGTAGTGGCCTCTGATTCAGACATTCCTGTATAAGTGCAGCAATATACAAGGAATAGACTGTTGATAGCAGTCTGTCCGCCATTGTAGAAGAATTGGGCTATTACTCCCTTGCGAAGATGTGAGCGGCGTAACACACTGAAGTCAATGAGCTTTTCAGAAGATTGTTTCTTGTTGTTGTCTTCATCACCGATTTTAGGCAGGTGAAAAAAAATGAATACTACGGCACAGACTATTAGTACAATGGCAAGCATGAGATAGGGGATCTTCATTGCGTCAGCCTCTGACTGTACATAGGCATCCCATCCGCCTGGATAACTGGAGGGGAGGGTGATGCGGGTATAACTTTCACCATTAAGTACCAATTTACTGAGGAACATGGCGGAGATGAAAGCACCAAGACCATTGAATGCCTGTGCTAGATTGAGTCTACGTGAGGATGACTCCTGTGGACCTAATACCGTGACGTAAGGATTGGCTGCCGTCTCCAGAAAGCACATGCCTGTGGCTATAATAAAGAAAATGCAGAGATAGGCCCAATACTGACGAATGGCAGCTGCAGGGAAAAACAACAGTCCGCCGAAGGCTGCCAAGATAAGTCCGAAAATGATACCAGCCTTGTAACTGTATCGCTTAAGGAACATGGCAATGGGTATGGGGAAGATGAAATAAGCCAACCAGTAAGCACTCTCAGTGAATGAGGCTTCAAAAGTGTTGAGCTCGCAGGTCTTCATCAATTGTCTAATCATGGTGGGTAGCAGATTGCTGCTGATAGCCCACAGGAAAAATAGACTGAAGATGAGTGCCAATGGTAATTTGTAGTTATTTTGTGCTGTTTTCATTCTGACATGTTTTTTATATAAGGTAAACTAACGGGGTGCTGGATGCCATAAAATCTCTGCGCGTTTTCGCCGAGAAACATCCGCTTGTCGCGGTCGCTAATACTGTTATTCTTGATAATGAAGTCGTACGACATACGATAGGTGATAGCTGTGATGGTGCGGGGATAATCAGACCCCCACATCAGTTTGTCCATACCCACTACATCGGCAGCCTGAAGTATAGCTTTCACCGCGCCTTTGAAGGGATAAAACTCACTATTGAAAAGCCATGTGATACCGCCAGACTCAATCATCACGTTTGGATGACGTGCTAGACGTATCTGGTCCATCCATCCAGAAGTGGTGACCATGCCGAAGTGGCCGATGGCAATACGCAGATGGGGATATTCCGTGATAATATCCTCCACCTCTGAAAGTTGGCTGTTATCTTCTTCCAGTGTAAGTGACAAAAAGGCATCCTTGGTCTCCATCAACTTGTACATTTCCATCATTTCTGGAGCGTTGAGAGCTATGCGTCCACCGTCGGGTAAATGCAGACGATGCCCCGGAATAGCCATCCCGCTGAATCCCTGTGACAAAAGTTCTTCAGTTTGTTGGACAAGCGTCTTGTGATAATTGTGTGTATCTGTGTTATGCAGGTAATCACACATTCCGCAGGTGATAAAGCGTGAGGAATATTGCTTATTTATCTGAGAAAGATAATCATTCTGTATCCCATCGATAAATTCCTGTACGACAACAGCTGTTGATACCTGTGCATAATCCATATTGGACAGAAATACTTCGGCAGTGTTGCATCCATCTATCATAAACGGGGGCAACATCTGCCGTGTCTCGCCCATAAATTCTGAGCGGCCGTTGGTCAGTGTTTTGATGCGTTTACCATCCACGGTGGTGTCCTGATGAAGCCACAAATGTGAGTGGGCATCTATGATAAGGTACGGTTTCATCAGGTTATGTATTTTTCCAGGACACGCGTTTCTGATCGCCGATAATATTCTGCACGGCCAGAATCAGTTCAGCTGGTGCTTCTTCTTCAATGGCTGCCACATTAGCCAGTACATTCTCTGGTCGGGTAGTGCTGAAGAGGGTGGAAGTGATGCGTTCATTGGCTACAGAGAATTGCATGGCGAGTTTCTCAATAGGATAATTCCGCTCCTTACAATATTCGGCAGCTTTTTTGCAAGCAGCAATTAGTGAGGCAGGAGCTGGGTGCCAGTCGGGTACACCACGTGTAGATAAAAGTCCCATTGACAATGGTGATGCATTAACGACACCTACGCCATGTGCATCGAAGAAATCAAGGAAATCCACCAGTTTATCATCATTCAGGCAGTAATGGCAGAAGTTAAGTACACTTTCTATGGTTCCATTAGGTGTCTGCTCGATGACCCATTTCAAATTCTCCAACTGTAAATCTGTGATGCCCACATGCTTTACGATACCTTTGTCACGGAGTTGCACCAAGGCTGGTAGGGTCTCTTCAACTACCTGATGAAGATCTGAAAACTCGATGTCATGAACATTGATAATATCGATGTAATCTATATTCAGTCGGTCCATGCTTTCGTATACACTACGTGTGACGCGATTAGCAGAATAGTCCCATGTGTTGTGGCCATTTTCACCATATCGTCCAACTTTAGTGGATAGATAATACTTGTCCCGTGGAATTTGTTTGAGTGCTTTACCCAAAACGGTTTCGGCTTTGTAATAGCCATAATAAGGTGAGACATCTATAAAATTGATACCTGCCTCAATGGCTGTAAATACTGACTGGATACCACGTTGTTCATCGAAATCGTGAAAAACGCCGCCCAGCGATGATGCTCCGTAACTGATAGCTGACAGACGCATGCCTGTCTTTCCTAGTTCTCTGTATTGCATATGTTATTTTATAATTTATTATTTCAGTTTCTTATTCGGAAATTATTTCATTCCTTGTTTTGAAATTCGAATGCAAAAGTGGTGAAAAAACGATGAAAAGGAGGGTAAAATAGCGATGAATGATAGTACAAAAACGACAAAATGAAGTTTCTAAGATAAAGAGAACCCTCAAAATATGAATATATCGACATTTTGTTGTATTTTTGGGGACGATAACTAGAGAGCGTTTTATAATTAAACAATCTATATTAGGTTTATGAAGGGTTATGTCAATGATTTGCAGTTGATGACAATCAATGTGGGATATGCGTGTCATCAGGGTGACTGGAACTGGACAAACGTCAGGAGTCCGTTTGCCCGTCTGTATTATGTCACAGATGGTGAGGCATGGATAGTGAAACATGCAGTGCGCAGTGGTGATGAGAGTGTGAGGATACATCTGACACCCCATCATCTCTATCTTATCCCGCCATTTTGCACACATGATGAAATATGTACGGGCGTGTTCTATCATTATTATATACATGTGTATGAAAATCCAGATTCCACGGCACTTTATTTTGATAATTATGATTTTCCAATTGAAGTGAAGGCAGAACCGATGGATTTGGAACTGTTTAAGAAGTTGACCTATGCAAATCCTTTTATGAAATTGCCTGGGTCTGATCCTACTTCCTATGATAATGCTTCCACACTGTTTAATTCAGTAAGTATGAATTTGCAGCGTCCACTGGCAGATATCGTGATGTCAAGGGGTATATTATTTATTCTTTTTTCTAAATTTCTTCGTTTTGCCACAGCTCACAAGTCTCTGGAGGATGATCGTATCTCTGCGGCTATTTCTTATATTCGACATCATTTGTGCGATGATCTCTCCATTGAATCGCTGTCGAATATTGCCTGTATGTCCAAAGATCATTTTATTCGATGCTTCAAGAAGGAGATGAAGCAGACGCCAGTAAGTTATATCAGTAGATTGCGCATGGAACATGCTGAACTGCTACTGATTACTACTAATCTGTCTGTGAAGAAAATCGCTGAATCCGTGGGGTATCTGGACAGTGGATACTTTATTCGCGTATTCCGAAAGTTTATGGGAGTATCACCTGTAAAATATCGCAATAGAAGTAAATAAAGGTAGATAAAACGAGTTTGACATAAAAAAATAAAGAATAATTTTTCTGTTTTAAATTTTTAGTTTATCTTTGTGTCAGAAAATATGGAGTAAGACTGATTATCAAGAATTAATTATTTAA
>DAIRCP010000087.1:0-13107 GCA_036796635.1 Prevotella sp.
TTTGTTTATTTTGGTGAGTCCAATATTATAGCGACCATCAAGGACTACATTGGACACTTCATACGAAAAACCTACAGGAATGGAAAAATCGAAGGTCTTATAGTTATCTTTAATATCTCCATTTGTTTTTGTAGATACGTCGTCGATGACTTCCGTGTATTTAATTTTGGCTCTTGTAAGAAATGCAGGCTGGATTCCTGCTTTGATAGCAAACCCTTCAGTAAGATAGTAATTGAATACGATAGGAATATTGATGTAATCTATATCGTATTTGGTGTCCTTCAGCGTATAGAGTTTTTTGTTAGTGATGATGGAGGCATTTCCAAACTTCACTCCCTGGTCTGAATATACTACGCCAGCAGCGACACTCATCTGTGGCGCAAACTGATATTCAAACTCCACGCCGAACTGATATCCAACTTTATATTCCTTTTTTAATTCAGTGTCACCTATTGTGCTGTTATAGAGACTCAAATCAGTAATTTTAGAAAATGTGACACCGACTTTGGGCTGTATGGATAATGTACCTACATCGTGCTGAGCATTTACCCCTAAAGTCACTGCGGCAAGAGCTATAATCATCATTAGTTTTTTCATAATCTTCATTTTTAAAGGGTTAATAAATTTGTTGTTAATTCTGTTAGCAAAGATAGATAAAAAAAAACAATTTCCAAAATATTTTAACAATATATTCTGCGTATTTAAATATTGTTTGCTTAAATTACACTATCCAGCCAATCATATATTCTTGCGTAGTCAATGTCTGCTTGTGCATGTACTTGCTGAGTAAGCACTCAATTTTTCACGTGTAGTCACTTTTGGGTCATAACTCATATAAGTACGAGGCTTCGTTACGATAACTACGGGTCGTTTTAATGATAAGTACGAATCGCTTTAATGATAAGCACGAGGCACTTTCATGGCACTTATGAACTGTGAATGACGATTCTGGCTACACATATCATTAGAAATATAAGTTTGTCGATTCATGTTTCACCTGCAAAGCGCTGATAAATAGTACACTTACGGTGAAACATCAATCGGAATGAACGGACAAAACGAGAAGTCTGTTGTGAATGAAGGATGAAGGACATGTTTCACCGCCTCCTATAGGTTTTATAGGCATTAGAGGAGATTGTGAAAGATTGAAGGATTAATCTCATCCAATCAATTTTTCATCCATACAAAACTTCTTGTGAATTTTTATACGTAATTGGATATTTCTTTGTATCTTTGCAACCATAAAAGAAAATTAAACATGAAACGACAATTTGCCATATTCGCAATTTTGGTATTGCCCGCCGTATCACTCTCGGCGCAAAACCATGACGGTGGAATCTCTCAGCAGATGCTCACCCAGATACAACAAGTGCAGAAAATGACACCTGCCGATAAGGCGCTGGCCAATGCAATTGCAGCCAATGCCATAGACGACTTAGCCAAGAACAGGGCAAACGCTGCGGCACTGGATACATACTTCAGTGTGGAAACCAAGAAACAGAGTATCACAGACCAGAAGAGCAGCGGCAGATGCTGGATGTTCAGCGGCCTCAATACGCTGCGTGCTGACTTTGCCAAACGTACCGACTCCCTCACCGTGGAATATTCGCAGGCTTATTTGTTCTTCTATGACCAGCTGGAGAAGGCAAACCTCTTCCTCCAGGGCGTGATTGATACCGGCAAGAAACCTTTAGACGATATGCGGGTGCAGTTTTTCTTCAAGAACCCCATCAATGACGGCGGCACATTCTGCGGTATCGCAGACCTGACCGAGAAATACGGACTGGTGCCCAAGGAAGTGATGCCTGAGAGCTATTCGAGCGATAATACATCCAAGATGTCAAGACTCATCTCTTCTAAGCTCCGTGAGGACGGACTGCAGCTGCGTAAGATGGTAGCAGATGGAAAGAAGACAGCAGAACTGAATGACGCAAAGACCAAGATGCTGGGTACTGTCTATCATATCCTGGCACTCACTATTGGCGAACCCGTGAAGACATTTACTTACGCTTTCCGCAATAAAGACGGCAAACAGCTCACGGCTCCTAAGACCTATACTCCGCAGCAGTTTTATGCAGAGACGGTGGGACAATCGCTCAACGGCACTTTCGTGATGGCGATGAACGACCCACGTAGACCCTATTACAAGACTTACGAAGTGGAGTATGACCGTCATACTTACGACGGACATAACTGGAAATACGTGAATCTGCCCATGGACGAGATAGAGAAGATGGCCATTGCAGCCCTGAAGGACGGCAGAAAGATGTACAGCAGTTACGATGTGGGTAAAATGCTGGACCGCAAGCGCGGATATGCCGACACAGAAAACTTTGACTATGCATCGCTGATGGGAACTACTTTCGGCATGAACAAGGCCGAGAGAATCTCTACCTTCGACAGCGGAAGCACCCATGCCATGACGCTCACAGCAGTGGACCTGGATGCACAGGGGAATGCCAAGAAATGGAAAGTGGAAAACTCATGGGGCGACGACTGGGGACAGAAGGGCGCACTGATCATGACCGACCGCTGGTTCCGTGAATATATGTTCAGACTGGTAGTACCGATGAAGTACGTGCCTGATAATGTGAAGAAGGCAGCAGAAACAAAACCTGTGATGGTGATGCCTGAAGACCCGCTCTTCGCAGAGGATGAATAATGTGACATAAAAAATAATTGATAACCAAGGAGAAAAACTATGGGATTTTTAAAAGCACTATTTGGAGGTAAGGAAGAGTCGCCCGAGGAAAAACAACAGGCAGACGAAGCGCGTAATTTTGACATGTTCAAGTTTGATGGCGTGAAAGCTGCCAAGATGGGACAGTGGGAATATGCTATCAAATGCTATAAGGAGGCGCTCAAGCTGAAAGAAGATTTAGAAATCCGTGACTATCTGGCCACTGCCCTGATGCACAATAATGAACTGCTGCCTGCTTATGAACAGTTGCAGAAATTGTCGGAGGCACAACCCGATAATGCAGCAATCTGGAAACAGATGGCTCAAGTGGCTTACATGATGGAAGATTACGGTGCCATGAGCAGTGCATGTGAGAAGGCAATGCTACTGATGCCAGAGGATGCCAATATACATTATCTATATGCCGAAGCCTGTTTGGGACAGGAAGATTTAGTCAATGCCATTGCCATGCTGACTAAGACTATCACACTGGATCCGAAATTGGCAGATGCCTATCTGCTCCGTGGAAAAACATTATTGAAGATGGGTGATATCAATGGTGCCAGTGAGGATTCTGAACAATTGATAGCAGACTATCCGGACCAGGAGGATGTGCTGCTCTTCCATGCCCGTGTACTTACGGCGCAAGGCAAGAAAAAGGAAGCAGTGACAGAATATGGTAGGGTAATAGATGTAAATCCATTCTGTATAGAGGCCTTCAAGGAGCGTGGTCAACTGTATTATGACTTGGGTGATACCAAGAATGCAGAGGATGATGTGCAGAAAGTACTGGAACTGAATCCTGACCAACTGAAAGATGTGAGCGGTGATTACAGCGCAGAAGGCATAGAGCAAAAAGTGAAGTCTGCATACTCTAATATCAACCCGATGGGACTATAAAATGAGAAAAATGTAGTTTTTGAACGAAAAAACTATCAAAATGTTTGCTGATGTCGCAAAAAAGTTATAATTTTGCAACCGAAAACAAAAAGATAAGAACGATATGAAGAAGTTGAACGCATACTTTTATTATTACTTTTACTTTGCAGGGCTCTGTGAAGCGGGAAGTTGCGTATAGATTTCAACTTATGACAAGTATTATCTAATAGTTAAGATACATCAAGTCCCGCTTCACATAAAACTGAGGTGGGATTTTTTTTATATATATACGAAATAGAAAAAAATGAAGAGAATAGCGATACAAGGCATTATCGGGTCATTCCATGATATGGCGGCCCATCAATATTTCAGTGGGGAACAGATACAGCTCATATGCTGTTCAACCTTCGAAGAGGTATTTGAGGCCATACAGAAGGACCCAACTGTAATAGGTATGACAGCCATAGAGAATACCATTGCCGGTTCACTGCTCCACAACTATGAATTGTTGCGTAACAGCGGTGCTACAGTGGTGGGTGAGCATAAGCTGCATATCAGCCATTGTATCTGTTGCCTGCCTGATGACGACTGGAACTCCATCCGGGAAGTACATTCCCATCCTGTGGCACTCATGCAATGCCGCGAATTTCTGGCGCAGCACCCAGACCTGACTATGGTGGAAGATGTCGACACGGCAGGAAGTGCCAAGAAGATAGCCGATGGCGAACGCCATGGATGGGCTGCTATCTGTAGTTCGGAAGCAGCGAGATTGTATGGATTGAAGGTCTTGGAAGACCATATAGAAGACAACAAACACAACTTCACTCGTTTCCTTGTCACCTGCAATCCGGCTAAAGCAGACTTTCTCCGTCCGTTGGATAAGACCACCAAGTCCAGTCTTGTATTTTCTCTCCCTCATGAAGAGGGTTCACTCTCCCAGGTACTGAGCATTCTTTCCTTTTATAAGATTAATCTGACGAAGATACAGAGCCTCCCCGTAATCGGTCATGAGTGGGAATATCTGTTTTATGTAGACCTCACGTATGATAATCTCACTCGATACCGCCAGAGCATTGATGCGATAACACCGCTTACCAAAGCACTGAAGATACTGGGCGAATATATAGGAAACTAGTGTCATAGAGAATTTGAAATATAGTTTAATGTAGAATCAACACAAAAAGACATATCAAAATGAAACAGGTAAAACCAGCAGATAGACTTAGTCTTGTCAGTGAATACTACTTCAGCAGGAAACTGAAGGAGGTGGCACAGTTGAATGCTGAAGGAAAAGACATCATCAGTCTTGCTATCGGTAGTCCCGACATGCCACCGTCAGAGCAGACTATCAATAAGTTATGTGAAGTATCACGCGAACAGTCCAGTCATGGTTATCAGCCCACGATGGGAACTCCGGAACTGCGTGAAGCCATGGCTGACTTCTATCTGCGCTGGTATGGCGTAAAACTGGATTATAAGACCGAGATACAACCGCTGATAGGTTCCAAAGAGGGTATTCTGCATGTGACGCTGGCTTTCGTGAATCCCAGCGAAGAGGTGCTGGTACCTAATCCTGGTTATCCCACCTATACATCACTTAGCAAGATACTTGGCGCTAAGGTGGTGAATTATAATCTGCGTGAAGACAATGGATGGCAGCCCGACTTTGATGAGCTGGAAAAGATGGACCTCAGTCGAGTGAAACTGATGTGGACTAATTATCCCAACATGCCTACCGGCGGTAATGCCCGCATGGCCACATACGAGCGGCTGGTCAAGTTTGCACAGGAGCATGGCATCGTCATTGTGAATGACAATCCCTACTCATTCATCCTCAATGAGCATCCCATCTCATTACTGCAGGTGCCAGGCGCCAAGGACTGCTGCATAGAATTCAATTCGATGTCGAAGAGTCATAACATGCCAGGATGGCGCGTGGGACTCTGTGCCTCCAATGCCCAGTTTATCCAGTGGATACTCAAGGTGAAGAGCAATATAGACAGCGGTACATTCCGTGGCATCCAGTTGGCAGCAGCTGAGGCTTTTCGCAATACGGCAGAATGGCATCATGAGGCCAATGTGGAGACTTATCGCCGCCGTCGTATCATTGCAGAACAGATTATGGAAACACTGGGCTGCACATACGACAAAGAACAGGTAGGTATGTTTCTCTGGGGCAAGATACCGGAGCAATACAGCAACTGTGAGGAACTTACCGAGCGTGTACTTCATGAGGCACGTGTATTTATCACCCCAGGTTTTATCTTCGGCAGCAATGGCGAGCGCTATATCCGCATATCGCTCTGTGCCAAAGAAGACAAGATACAGCAAGCATTAGAAAGAATAAGAAAAATATAAAAAATATACGACTATGGAATTAGACTTACAACCATTGAATCTCCCGAGTGACAATGAACGCCCATTCGTAATAGCAGGTCCGTGTTCTGCCGAAACCGAAGAGCAAGTGATGACTACAGCCCGCCAGTTGGCACAGAAGGGTTGCCATAATTTTCGTGCAGGTATCTGGAAACCCCGAACCAAACCAGGAGGTTTCGAAGGCAAAGGCGAGGAAGCACTGCCTTGGCTCAAAGAAGTGAAGGAGGAGACGGGAATGCTCGTTTCCACAGAGGTCGCCACTCCTGAGCATGTGGAACTCTGTCTGAAATATGGAGTAGATATCCTCTGGGTTGGTGCTCGTACATCTGCCAATCCATTTGCCATGCAGGCATTGGCTGACTCTCTGCAGGGAGTGGATGTGCCTGTATTCGTCAAGAACCCGGTCAATCCTGACCTGGAACTGTGGATTGGTGCCATGGAACGTATCAATCAGGCCGGTGTGAAGCGCATGGCAGCTATCCATCGCGGTTTCTCCAGCTATGACAATAAGATATACCGCAATATGCCTATGTGGCAGATTCCTATCGAGCTGCATCGCCGCATACCCGAGTTGCCAATCATCTGCGATCCTAGTCATATAGGCGGTCGTCGCGAACTCATTGCACCGTTGTGCCAGCAGGCTATGGATTTAGGTTTCGACGGACTTATCGTGGAGAGCCATTGCGACCCGGATAAGGCATGGAGTGATGCCAAACAGCAGGTCACACCAGATGTACTCGATTATATACTCAGTCTGCTTGTCGTCCGTGATGAGAAGGTAACTACCGAGGGTATTACCTTATTGCGTAAACAGATAGATGAGCTCGATAATCAGTTGATGGACCTTCTCTCCAAACGTATGCGCGTTTGTCGTGAGATAGGACAGTATAAGAAGGAGCACAACATGACCGTATTGCAGGCAGCCCGCTATAATGAGATACTCAATAAGCGTGGTGCTCAGGGAGCACTCTGTGGTATGGCACCTGAATTTGTAGCCAAGGTATATGAGAATATTCACGAAGAGAGTGTGCGTCAGCAGATAGAAATTATCAATCAGTAATGAGAATATTAATATTGGGAGCAGGTAAGATGGGGAGTTTCTTCCTTGACCTGCTCAGCTTCGACCATGAGACAGCTGTGTATGAGAAAGACCCAAAGCGTATGCGGTTTACTTATAACTGTCAGCGTTTCACGCAGTTGGAAGAGATACGTGAGTTTAAACCGGAACTGGTCATCAATGCTGTAACGGTGAAATATACGATACCGGCTTTTAAGGAAGTCCTGTCGTATTTGCCTGCAGAGTGTATCATCAGTGACATATCATCGGTAAAGACCAATCTGAAGGAGTTTTATGAGCAGAGTGGTCATCCTTATGTGAGCACCCATCCGATGTTCGGTCCTACATTTGCCAATCTCAATCAGTTGAGTGAGGAGAATGCCATCATCATCAGTGAGGGTGACTATATGGGGCGTATCTTCTTCAAGGACCTCTATGCCAGACTGGGACTGAATATCTACGAGTACACCTTCGAGGAGCATGACAAGACGGTGGCATATTCGTTGAGTATCCCCTTTGTGAGCACCTTTGTGTTCTCCGCAGTGATGAAGCACCAAGATGCACCGGGAACCACCTTCAAGCGTCATGTGAGGATAGCTAAGGGAGTACTGAATGAAGATGATTATCTGTTGCAGGAAATACTCTTCAATCCCTATACGCACGATCAGGTATCACAGATACGTACCGAACTGAAAGAACTGTTGGAAATCATCGATGCCAAAGATGCCAAAGGTATGAAAAATTACCTCACAAAGATAAGGCATAATATGAAGGATGATATTTAGGGTATTCAAGAGACTGAAATTGTTTGCACATTCCATCTGTAATATGCGCAATTTCAGCCTCTTTCGTTTTAAAATACTTTAAAACACCTATACCTTATTCTTTTTTCTCGCATCTTTCCATTAATTTTGCAGTAGTAAGAAATAAAAATATAGTTATACAATCACATGTTCGAAAATTTAAGTGACAGACTTGAACACTCATTCAAGATACTTAAGGGTGAAGGCAAGATCACCGAAATAAATGTTGCAGAGACTCTCAAAGATGTACGTCGTGCGTTACTTGATGCCGATGTAAACTATAAAGTAGCCAAGCAATTTACCGATACGGTTAAGCAGAAGGCACTTGGTATGAATGTGCTGCAGGCCGTGAAGCCTGGTCAGATGATGGTCAAAATCGTACACGATGAACTGGCCGAACTGATGGGTGGCACAGCGGTGGAACTCCAGTTGACAAACAGACCGGCTATTATTTTGATGTCGGGACTGCAGGGTAGTGGTAAAACCACTTTCAGCGGTAAACTGGCCAATCTGCTCAAGACCAAACAAAACAAGAATCCCCTGCTCGTAGCCTGCGATGTATATCGTCCGGCTGCTATCGAACAGCTCAAGGTGGTAGGTGCTGCCATAGAGGTGCCTGTATACAGTGAACCTGAGAGCAAGAATGTGGTGGAGATAGCCAATCATGCTATCGCAGAGGCTAAAGCCAAAAATTATAATGTAGTCATTGTAGATACTGCAGGTCGTCTGGCAGTGGATGAGCAGATGATGAATGAGATTGCTTCACTCAAAGAGGCTATCCATCCAGATGAGACGCTCTTCGTGGTTGACTCTATGACCGGTCAGGACGCAGTGAATACAGCCAAGGAATTTAATGACCGTCTTGACTTCGATGGCGTAGTGCTTACCAAGTTGGATGGTGATACTCGTGGTGGTGCCGCCCTCAGTATCCGCACCGTGGTTACCAAACCAATCAAGTTTGTAGGTACTGGTGAAAAGATGGAAGCTATCGACGTGTTCCATCCGGAACGTATGGCCGACCGTATCCTCGGTATGGGTGATATCGTATCGTTGGTGGAGCGTGCCCAGGAGCAGTTTGATGAGAAGCAGGCCAAGGAACTGGAGAAGAAAATCCGCAAGAACAAGTTTGATTTCAATGACTTCATGAGTCAGATTCAGCAGATTAAGAAGATGGGTAATATCAAGGACTTAGCTGCTATGATTCCAGGTGTGGGCAAAGCCATCAAGGATGTGGATATAGATGACAACGCCTTCAAGAGCATAGAGGCCATCATCAATAGTATGACTCCTAAAGAGCGCTCCAATCCGGACCTGATTAATCAGAGTCGCCGCAAGCGTATCGCCATGGGTTCAGGAACCAAAATGGATGAGGTGAACCGACTGATGAAGCAGTTCGACCAGACTCGTAAGATGATGAAGATGGTGACTGGTATGGGAAGCAGCAAGATGATGCAGATGGCCAATGCCATGCGCAATATGCACAAATAAGAGCGAAGAACCAAACAAAAACGAAATAGATTTATGCAGATTATTGACGGAAAAGCCACAGCAGCAGCCATTAAGGCAGAGATAGCTGAAGAGGTGAAAAAGATTGTATCTACTGGAGGAAAGCAGCCGCATCTGGCCGCTGTGCTTGTAGGACATGATGGAGGTTCAGAAACGTATGTGAAGAATAAGGTACTTGCCTGTGAGGCTTGTGGATTCAAGTCCACCCTTATCCGTTATGAAGACGATGTGACCGAGGAGGAACTCCTTGCGTGTGTAGACCGTCTGAATAAGGATGAAGATGTTGACGGATTCATCGTACAGCTGCCTTTGCCTAAGCATATAGATGAGCAGAAGGTGATTATGGCGATTGATTACCGCAAGGATGTAGATGGATTCCATCCCATCAATGTGGGTCGTATGTCTATCGGACTTCCTTGTTTCATCTCAGCCACTCCATTGGGTATCATTACGCTTCTGCGCCGCTATGGTATCAACACCAGTGGAAAGAAGTGCGTGGTGCTGGGTCGCTCCAATATTGTGGGTAAACCGATGGCACAGTTGATGATGCAGAAGCAGTACGGTGATGCCACCGTTACCGTATGCCACAGTCATTCCGCCAATCTGAAAGAAGAATGCCGTGAGGCCGATATCATTGTGGCAGCCATCGGCAAGCCTGATTTTGTGACAGCCGATATGGTGAAGCAGGGTGCTGTTATCGTGGATGTAGGTACTACCCGTGTACCTGATGCAACGCGTAAGAGCGGTTTCCGCCTGAACGGTGATGTGAAATTTGATGAAGTAGCACCCAAGTGCTCATTCATTACCCCGGTACCCGGAGGCGTAGGCCCTATGACCATCTGCTCGCTGATGAAAAACACATTGGCAGCAGGCAAGCGCGAATACTATGACCGCTGATGAACTTTATCAGCAGGGCAATGCCTATCGCCGACAAGGAAAATGGGCAGATGCCATCAATTGTTATATAGCAGCTACGGAGTTGGATCCCAATAGTCCGGCTGCCGAAGCTAAAAGAATGCTCGATGATATTATGGGCTTCTATCACAAGGATGCTTACAATCCTTGAGACAATAAAGGGGATATCTTTAAATTCTAAGAATATGAGTAAAATGAAAGGTGCTATTGTGATAGACACTGACCGTTGCAAAGGTTGTGGCCTTTGTGTGGCAGCATGCCCTCAACATGTGATAGCATTAGCAAACAAAGTGAATGTACACGGTTATCCGTACATAGAGACCGTCAATGCAGAAGCCTGTGTAGGATGTGCCTCCTGTGGTATCATCTGTCCGGATGGCTGCATTAGCGTTTATCGTAAAAAAGAAGCATAAAGAGAGATATGGAAGAAGTAACTCTTATGAAAGGTAACGAGGCGATAGCCCGTGCCGCAGTTCGTTGTGGAGCAGATGGATTCTTTGGATATCCTATTACTCCGCAGAGTGAGATTATTGAAACCCTCTCTCTCGACAAACCTTGGGAGACTACCGGTATGGTAGTGTTGCAGGCCGAGAGTGAAGTAGCTGCCATCAATATGGTGTATGGTGGTGCTGGTGCAGGTAAGCGCGTGTTCACCACTTCCTCTTCACCGGGTGTGGCGTTGATGCAGGAAGGTATCGCCTATATGGCTGGTGCCGAGATTCCTGGTGTCATTGTCAATGTACAGCGTGGTGGTCCTGGTCTTGGTACCATCCAACCTTCTCAGAGTGATTATTTCCAGGCTACCCGTGGTGGTGGTAATGGTGACTATAATGTAATCGTGCTGGCACCTAACTCAGTTCAGGAAATGGCTGATTTCGTAGACCTGGCTTTCACTCTGGCATTCCGTTACCGCAATCCTGCCATGATTCTGAGTGATGGTGTCATCGGTCAGATGATGGAGCGCGTGGTGCTGCCGGAGTATAAGCCCCGTCGCACGGAAGAAGAAATCAAGCGTGAGTGTCCTTGGGCTTCCATCGGTCGTACAAAAGGCCGAAAACCTAATATCCTTACTTCACTGGAACTGAAGCCGGAAGAGATGGAAGCACGCAATATCCATCTGCAGGAGAAATATCAGGAGATCAAGGACAAGGAAGTACGCTGTGAACTTCAGGATTGTGAGGATGCAGATTACCTCATTGTTTCCTTTGGTAGTGCAGCCCGTCTGTCACAGAAGGCACTCGAACTGGCTCGTGAAGAAGGTATCAAGGTAGGTCTGTTCCGTCCTATCACCTTATGGCCTTTCCCAAGCAAGCAGATAGTAGAGGCAGCTAAAGGCAAAAAGGGAATTCTGGTTTGCGAGATCAATGCCGGACAAATGATACAGGATGTACGTTTGGCTGTCAATGGAGCACTGCCAGTGGAGCACTTCGGTCGTCTTGGTGGTATCGTACCAGAACCACAGGAGATTGTAGAAGCCCTGAAGGAAAAAATTATCAAATAAAGGAGAAGTACAGAAATGAACGATATAATATCACCTGAAAATCTGGTTTGTAAGAAACCGACCCTGATGAACGATGTGCCGATGCACTATTGTCCGGGATGTTCACACGGTGTAGTCCATAAACTCGTGGCTGAAGTAATCGAGGAGATGGGTATGGAAGATAAGACTGTAGGCGTAAGTCCGGTAGGTTGTGCCGTATTCGCTTATCGTTATTTGGATATCGACTGGCAAGAAGCAGCCCACGGACGTGCACCAGCATTGGCCACGGGTATTAAGCGTATGTGGCCAGACCGTCTGGTATTCACCTATCAGGGTGATGGTGACCTGGCATGTATCGGTGCCTGCGAAACCATCCATGCACTGAACCGTGGCGAGAACATCGTTATCATCTTCATCAACAATGCCATCTATGGTATGACTGGTGGACAGATGGCTCCTACTACCTTGATGGGACAGAAAACAAGTACCTGTCCTTACGGCCGTCAGGCTGATTTGCACGGATATCCACTGAAGATAACAGAGATAGCTTCTACATTGGAGGGCACATGCTATGTTACCCGTCAGAGTGTGGAGACAGTGGCTGCTATCCGTGGCGCAAAGAAAGCAATCCGCAAGGCATTTGAGGCTTCCATGCAGGGTAAAGGCAGTTCACTGGTGGAAATCGTGTCCACCTGCAGCAGCGGTTGGAAACTCACCCCATTGCAGGCTAATGAATGGATGAAGGAAAACATGTTTAAGTTCTATCCCAAAGGCGATCTGAAGGATACCACGAATCTATAATGAATTACGAATTATGAAAAAAGAAATAATCATCAGCGGATTTGGAGGACAGGGTGTCCTCTCCATGGGAAAGATTCTGGCTTACAGTGGACTTATGGAAGACAAGGAAGTAACCTGGATGCCAGCTTACGGACCAGAACAGCGCGGAGGTACAGCCAATGTGACTGTGATAGTGAGTGATGAGAAAATCTCTTCTCCCATCCTCAGTACCTTCGACATCGCTATCATCCTCAACCAACCTTCATTGGAGAAGTTTGAGCCGAAGGTAAAGCCCGGTGGCATACTCATCTATGATGGCTATGGCATCATCAATCCGCCTACCCGCAAGGATATAACCGTATATCGTATCAATGCAATGGATAAGGCTGCCGAGATGAAGAACGGCAAAGTATTCAATATGATTGTACTTGGCGGATTCCTGGAGATTGTACCAGTGGTAAGTGACAAGGGTGTAGAGAAAGCTCTCTACAAAACTTTACCTGAGCGTCATCATAAGCTGATACCTCTCAATATGGAGGCCATCCAGGCTGGCAGAAGTATCATCGAGAAGATGGGGTAATCTCAGATAACTTGTATCAATGATGTGTTTAATTCATCAATAGGAATTACA
>DAIRCP010000088.1:0-2955 GCA_036796635.1 Prevotella sp.
ATGAAGGACATGTTTCACCGAATTCTATAGGTTTTATGGGCATTTGAGAAGATTGTGAAAGATTGAAGGATGTATGGCAAGAAATCGATTCTTAATCAAATTTGGTGAAACTTTACCGACCCGTATGTAATATTATGTATTAGTTTTGCTCTTAATAACTTGATGGCAGTTCTATTTACTGCGGTAGTGGGGGAAGGATAAAGTTTGTTAATGATGGTGGGCATTAAGAAAATCTTAGTACTTTTGCAATTCGTAATAAAAGACTATTAAGACAATGATGAATAGAATTCTCTTATGTTTATTTTCCTGGCTGATGGCAGTTGCACCACTTTCAGCTGCCAAAAAAGTGTTTGTTCACAATATTACTCCTGATGGGCAAGCCTTCGTTAAGGTGTTCCTTCCCGATTCTAATCAATCATCCGGTAGAGCATTGTTGTCTATTCCGGGGGGTGGCTATCAGCAGACAAGTATAAAAAATGCTGAGCTTTGGGCTCCTTTTTATCTGAAACGAGGAATTGCTTATATTATATTGAGATACCGTATGCCAGAAGGCGACCGAACGATTCCTATTTCTGATGCTGAGGCAGCGATGAAATACGTACGTGAAAACAGTAAAGTCTGGCATGTCAATCCAGATAATATCGGTATTATTGGCAGTTCTGCTGGTGGACATCTGGCATCTTATATGGCCACACAGGCACAGGAAAGTCTTCGTCCAAATTTTCAGATATTGTTTTATCCTGTAATAACGATGGGCAAGGTTGGATGTCACCGAGGCTCTGTCAACAATTTCTTGGGTGCGGAAGCAAATGATGAGATCATCGCCAAGAAGTATTCCAGTGATGAAAATGTAAATGAGAATACGCCTCCTGCACTCATCCTTGCCAGTAGTGATGATAAAACAGTCCCCGTATTAACCAATAGTGTGGTATATTATCGCTCACTTATTGAACATGGTATTTCCGCCTCTTTACAGATTTTTCCTGTAGGTGGTCATGGATGGAAATACAATACAAATTTCGGTTTTCAGAAGCAGATGGCGGATGAAGTAAGTCAATGGCTCCGTTGGGTAAAACCTAAGGTGTATATAGAAAAGCAGGATGAGAGACCAACAGTGAAACCAAACGAAAAATTACCGGAGAAACAAGTGGAGAAACTGCTCAGTTACCATCGCAAATAACCATATTTCTGCTTGTACCAGAGTTGCCATGCATTGATGATATTTTGCCATATCACATAAGCACAGGGAGCAATTGCTGCATAAGGATTGAGAAATGTGAGGGTGAGCCAGATGCCAACCACTGTATTTTTCTGGCCTAAGGCCTGACCGGCACTGATGCTGTCGCCGAAGAATCCACCCACCCATTTGCCGATAGCAAATTGTAGCACGGAAATAACAAGCGGAATGGTACAAAGCATCACGAGCGTGAATCCGGATACTGGTGCATGCATGATACTCTTGAAGGCAAGTCCCATGATAATGCTCAGGTTAAAGCTCCACAGATAGAATGATAGGTTTTTGCGCTCTCGGCACCATTGTGCCACCTTCGGCAGGAATCTGCGCGTGAGTAATGCCAGGCATAAAGGAATAACCAGTACGGCTAATACTCGTTTGAGTACCATCCAGAAAGCCATCATAAATGTGATGGCTGTGTTCTTCTCCACCATAGGGAAAAACATCGGGATGATAATAGAGGTAACCACATTGGCGATAAGTATATATACCGTCATAGAGGCAATGCTGCCGCCCAGTTTCTCTGTGATGACAGGTGCAGCAGCAGCTGTGGGGCAGATGACGCAAATGAATACACCTTCCCAAAGTAACTTATGGTTCGGGTCTACTGTCAGTGACACTGCCAGTACGGCCAGGCCAGAGAGTGCTATGCGTATTCCCTGTAGGATGAAGTGCCAGGTACGTGGTCGCAGGTCGTCTATCTGAATCTTGCAGAATGTGATATAGAGCATGATAAAGATGACCACAGGCAACAGAGCTACCAGCCGAGGACCGACAACTTCGCCGATGGGTACCAAAAATGGTATATTGCTAAAAATAAGATACACTATTGCGCCCACGAAGAGTGCGCACAATAGTGTCCATTTCTTAATAAATGCTATCAATTTTATCTGTCATTTAGATACTGTCTACTTATCTGACCCTTAGTCCATCAGACAATCATCCAGTAATTTAGTGATTTCTTCTTTGTCGAGGTGCTGTCCGATGAATACCAGTTTCTGCATACGGTCACCATATCTTTCATCCCAGTCACGGCGCAGTCCTGGTTCCCGGGCTTTGAGCTGTTCAAGTTCGTCCTTAGGCATGGTTGCATACCACTGTCCTGCATTGCGAAGCTGTACCTGTTTGCCAGCCTGTTCAAACACATAGCAAGTCTCGCGTTCATCCCGGAAGTAACAGATGCCTTTGCAGCGGATGATGCTCTTCGGCCATTTGCGAGCTACAAATTCATCGAATCGACCTAAATCCAGTGGACGTCTGCGGTAGTAAACAAAGGTACCTATGCCATATTCTTCCACTTCTCCTCCTTCGTGGTCATGATCATGGTCATGATGATGGTGTTCATGTTCGTGCTCATCGTCATCATCTTCTTCATGATGACCTTCTACTTCACTGATCCAAGCAGCAGAAGTAGCTACTTGGTCAAAATCAAAGAGATGGGTATTAAGAATCTTGTCCAAATCCACATCACCATAATTAGTTTCTATAATCTCAGCATGAGGTTGCAGTGCACGTACGATTTCCTTGATACGCCCCAGTTCATCGACACTTACCTCAGAAGCCTTGTTCAGCAGTACGATATTGCAGAATTCCAACTGTTGGATAACCAGGTTTTCCAGATCGTCCTCTTCGATATTCTGTTTCATCAGATCATTACCGTTGCTGAATTCATCCTTCATGCGTAGGGCATCCACCACAGTCACGATACAGTCCAGTCTCGC
>DAIRCP010000088.1:3055-12870 GCA_036796635.1 Prevotella sp.
TTAGCAAGGATTTTATTGACCAAAGTTGTTTTTCCGCTGCCTAGATAACCCGTTAGCAGCAATACGGGAATTTCATTTTTGTTCATATTGTGTCTTGTGTCCTTTCTTTAGAGAGCCAGCGTGATGATAAATCGCGCCCCCTCATGATATGTTTTGTCCAGTATGATATTTCCTCCCAGTTGGATAGCGGTTTCACGTCCCATGGAGAGGCCGACTCCGAATCCTTTCTGAAATTCATTCAATTTCACGAATCGTTCAAAGATGCGGTCACTGTCTTCCTCCGAAATACCAATTCCTGTGTCTTCAATCTTGATATACAGTAGCTGATTGTCAGCACTTACTTGCATTCTTACAGTCCCCTCATCCTTAGAAAATTTCATCGCATTGTCCAGCACGTTTACGATGGCTATGATAGCAGAATCCTTGTCTGTCATCATTTCCAGTTCTTCAGGTACTTGTGAATAATAGCTGAAATGAATCTTTTCATTTTCTTCTATATGACTGTTGGCAATAGCCTTTCTGCACAATTCATTGCAGGCGATGGTATCTTTCCTGTCCAGTGATTTTGAATTTTGGTTTTCCGACAGCGCAAGCATGCTGTTCACTAGCTCAGTTATCTGTTCCGTATTTTTGCGTATGATGCGGTTGGCCTTCACAGCATCGGCCGGTCCGAGTGGGGCGGTAGGCGAGGTGACGAGATTGGCATACCCCACAATCATATTAAGCGGCGTACGTATCTGGTGACTGATGCCGTGGATAAATTCCGTTTTCATGCGGTTTGTTTCCTGAGCCTGGTCGCGGGCAATCACTAGTTGCTTGTTCTTGTCTCTCAATCTTCTTTGAATGTATCCTATGTAGAATACGATGATGAGCAAGATGACCAGGACGATGCCTGTGCAGATTATTATTACTTTGCTGTTATCGAGTTTCTGCTGTATCTTTAGTTCATTAAGATGGAATAGCGTGTTCAGTTCCCCCAATTGGTTGCGGGAAGACTGCACATTGATAGAATCATTGAGTTCGTTCACCCTTTCCAGCAGTTCTGTAGCCTCCTTGTATCTGCCCAGATGTTTCATGATTTTCACGCGTTGCTGTCGTACTGTTATATAGGCTTTTAAGTCATTCATATTCTGGTTCTTCCTCATACGCTTGTCGTTTAGTGCCAGTGCCATACCGTAATTGCCCTGTAAGATCAGCAGTTCAGTTTTGTAGAACTCCAGTGCCTTGTCTCCCCATCCAGAACCGCGTGGTGTAATAGCTTCAGCCATTTTCTCCAACTGCAGTGCTTTTTTGATTTCACGCAGCCCGATGGCCGTTTTCATGCAAGAGATATAATAATAAGATTCCCAATAATCATATTTTGGATTATACTTAGCGTTGGAATGCTTATTATAATATTCATCCATATACAGTCGCCATTTCTTGTTGACCTGTTTCATTGCAGCGAAGTCCTTCTGTCCATAGAGCGCATCTGTATAGGCAGCGAATACATTGATAGTGATGTCGCTTGATGCCTCATCGTCCACCTTGGTCAATAATTCCATACTCTTTTCATAAGAGTAGATAGCTTCAGCTGCATAGCCCATGTTCAGATAGGCATTGCCCATATTGTTTCTGGCAATGCCGAGCCCCGTGATATAGTTGATGCGTGTAGCTTCCTGCATCATCTTCTTCACTTCAGACATAGCCGTATTGGGCTTTCCCAGATACAGATATGTATTGATCATCATGTCCCAGATGTCAAAGTAATATTCTTCCTGCTTGTTTTTTCTCAGATATTCGATGGCAGCAGGAGCCTGTTTCAGTAATGCCTCGTTGATATTGTTATTATAGTATAACTTGAATTTTGTATCCAGCACTTCTGCTTCCGCCTTGATGTCTTTCTGTCGTAGAGCCTCTTTGTACCAGAGTCCCAGATAATAATATTGGTCGTGCAGGCTCATGCCGTTCATGCTTATTTGGTACATTTGTTTATAAGCATCAATCTGACCTTTTTCATCGAGTGTCGGCAGTTTATAAAGCAGAGTTTTGATCTCTGCTTGTGGTGTACTTTTGGCTGCAGCACCCTGCATACCGAGTACCATTAGGATAAATAGTAATAGTAGTTTCTGCATGATGATATTATGGATTGAGCCTGATACCGTCGTCCGTAATAGAAATCAGATGTCGTTTGTATAAGTCACCGATAGCACGTTTATACACCTTCTTGCTCACCTTGAATCTGTCGCGTATCAGTTCTGAGTCACTTTTGTCACCCAGTTCGCAGTAGCCGCCATTTTCCTGTAGGTAATGCAACAGTACTTCAGAGAATTCCTCTGTCTGTTTTCTGCCTGTAGGTTGTATTGTCAGGTCTATTTTTCCATCTGTTCTCACATGGTCTATGTAACCGGTCACTTTATCTCCTGTATGCAGAGGTTGGAATACCTGGTCGTCATAGATGAGTCCTTGATATTTTCCGTCAACGATGGCTTTGAATCCCAAGTCTGTTTTTTGCCAGATAAGCAGGTCCACGGCATCACCGTGACTATATATATGGGCAGTTTGCCTGGCCTCTGTTTCAGGAGTCTGTTCTGTTTCTGTATCCTTATTGCTGACAGACAGATTGTTATTCTCATCAGGCAGCAATGATTGCAGGTATTTATCAACCTTAGCCGTAGCCATAATGCGGTAACTTTCTTCATCGATAGTAATATAGACGATGTAGTGGTTACCCTTGAGCATTCTCATTTTCTGTTCACGGAATGGACAGAAAATATCTTTCATCAGTCCCCAGTCCAGAAAGGCCCCGAATTCATTCACCCAAGCCACCTCAAGATAGGCAAACTCACCCACCTTGGCAAAGGGATGCAGGGTTGTGGCAACAGGTCGTTCGTCCTGATCCAGATAGATGAATACTTCCAGTTCGTCACCTATTTTGTAATTTTGGGGTACATAGCGTGCAGGCAAGAGTATTTCACCCTCGTCACCTCCATCCAGATAGAGTCCAAAGTCTACACTTTTTACTATCTTTAAATTGTTGTAATCTCCTAATTTAATCTTCATGACTGTCTTGGGTATTTATAGATCGTGTATTTTGTATATTCAATGTCGTGTTGTCTTTTGCTGAAATTTCAGTATTCAGCAGTCCGTCCTTCATGTGGATGGTACGGTCAGTAATGCCTGCCAGTCCTTCATCATGTGTTACGATGACGAATGTCTGACCGAATTTGTCTCTCAAATCGAAGAAAAGTTGATGTAATTCCGCCTTGTTTTTACTATCCAGACTGCCTGAAGGTTCATCAGCCAGAATGACGGCAGGATTATTTACCAGTGCCCTTGCCACTGCCACACGCTGCTTTTCACCGCCGCTCAGTTCGTTCGGCTTATGTTCGGCACGGTCAGCCAGTCCCATAAACTCCAGCAGTTCGCTGGCGCGTTTCTTGGCATCTTTAGGTGATACACCGGCGATATAGGCAGGTATCATAATATTTTCGATGGCAGTGAATTCTGGCAGCAATTGATGGAACTGGAATACGAAACCGATATGGCGGTTACGGAATTCCGAGAGCTTGTTGGTGCTCAGTTCACGAGTGTTGATGCCGTCTATGACCACGTCACCCTGGTCTGGGCGGTCCAGTGTACCGATGATTTGGAGCAGGGTAGTCTTGCCGGCACCGCTTGGTCCCACAATACTTACCACCTCTCCCTTGTTGATGTGTAGGTCCACTCCCTTGAGTACCTGAAGAGAACCAAAACTCTTATGTATGTTTTTTACGTCTATCATGATTTCTTGATTTTTACCTTTTTATTTTTGATAATCTGTCGGATGCTCTGGTAAATACTCAACTCTTCCTGATGTTGTGCCTCTGCGAAGGTCATGCTATCTTCCTTGCTGTCGCCGTATTGGTCAGGGAAGATAATCATCAGATTTTTGCCGGAGAAATGTTCCGTCAGTTCATCAGGCAATCTGTCCAGTGCCGACTTGTATGATACCGTACCCTTACGGGCAGTGACTACCACAAAGAGATGGTCTTCCTTGATGGTGGCAGCCAGTTGTGGCAATTCGTTCCAGTGCGTCATGGCAGTAAACTCCGCCCTTACGTCAGCATGCAGATTGTGAATATATTCCGCAATGAGTGTGAGCGAATCCTGACGGGCATGAAAATTGATTCTGCATTCCAGGTTGCCGGCCATTCTGCACAGTCGTTCCAGCCATCGATGGAATCCTGGTTCAAACTCTGCCCGGGAAGGTACTGCCACCTCAATGAGGCGCAGCGTATTCAGAGGTTGTACGAATCGTATCAGTACAATTTGTCTGTTCAAACCATTATACAGACTTTGGATGAACTGTCCCCAGAATTTCTGTGATACTTCCGTATGTACGTGCATACCCATGATAATCTCAGAAGCTGCGTATTCTGTAAATGCATGTTTGATGCCATTGGCGATATTCGTTGCCAGTCGTACCTGCGTCTGCATGTTCACATCGGATGCCGCAGCCTGTTTTTGCAGTTTCTCCAGTAGTCGCAGTCCCTGTTCCCTGTTCACACTGCTGTAATCATCATCATACACCACGTTCAGTGCGATAACTCCTCGGTTCAGTTGGGGATTGCGCATCATGATGGCTAGTTCTGCCAGTTGAGGCGCAATCTCAGGGTATTTTACGCAGAGCAATATCTTTTCATCATCCTTATCTCTGTCTGCATGACTTAGATGAGTTTTTTCTTCCAGAATAATTCGTTTAGCGGTATTCTCTGTCATAAAACTACTGATGATACACGTAAACAGAATCATCACTACCACGCCATTCAGCATGTAAGTGCTAACCATAAATTGCCCGGGGGCTACTTCCAGTGTCATGCCCACCATCACCATGGCGATGGCACCTGCCGCATGGGCTGAAGTGAGGCCGAACATCATGTGTCCGGACAATAGCGATTTCTTCAGTATGAAACTTGAGAGATAGGCAGCCAGTGCTTTGCCTAGTGTACCAAAAATGACGATTAGTAATACGGTGTAAACCATTGTGAAACCACTGAACAGTGTACGCAGATTAATCAGCATGCCCACACCAATCAGGAAGTAAGGGATAAACAGTGCATTGCCTATAAACTCCAGTCTGTTCATCAGTGGTGATACATGCGGGATATAACGGTTGAGAATCAGTCCGGAGAAAAATGCGCCGAAGATGCCTTCCAGTCCGATGGCTTCAGAAAGTGCAGCGCTCAGAAACAGAATGGCCAGCACAAAGATAAATTGCATGATGGAATCCGAATATCTGCGGAGAAACCATCTCGCCAATTTCGGTATCAGCCACACACTACCCGCACAGAAAGCAAAGAATTTCACAGGAAACAGCACCCAGAACATCATGCCGTCACCCGACTTGCTGAATGCACCCACGATGGCTGCCAATACTACCAACGACATAAGCAGTGATATCATCGATGACCCCACACTCAGTGTCACGCTGTCATTGCGCTGCAGACCATATCTGCTGATAATCGGATAAGCCACCAATGTATTGGAAGCCATGATACAGCCCAGTAGCAAGGAAGCAATAGGCGTATAGTGCAGCAGATACATAGCCATGATGTACGTTAGAATGAAAGGGACGGCAAAGGTGAGTCCACCGAAAACCAGAAAGTGTCCCTTGTTTTTCTTAACACCCTCCATATCCATTTCCAGTCCTGCCAAAAACATGATATAATAGAGTCCTACTTTTCCGAAAAGTTCGAAGGAAGAGTCACGTTCCAGAATGTCCAGTCCGTATTTACCAACCAATACACCTGCCAGTACCATACCGATGATGTGAGGGATTCTCAGCTTGCCCATAACAATAGGAGCAAACAGAATAATGCACAACACCACAAAGAAAATCAGTGTTGGATTCGTAATAGGGAAATATGAGGTCATCCAAGTCATAATATGGGTACAAAGGTACTGCAAATTGAACACAATACAAAATAAAATCCATTTTATTTTTATTGTTGAGATGCAGCGTATCTTATTTAAAGATACTACTTTTTTACCGATGATACTCAATAATTATAGTAAAAAAAGAAAAAAACGAATCAATCCTTGTCATACATCCATAAAAATTGCTATCTTTGCGGCGTAATTCAAATCACACAACTAAAAGATTAGACTTATGAAAGTAGCAATTGTAGGCGCAAGTGGCGCTGTGGGACAGGAGTTCCTACGCATTCTCTCCGAGAGAAATTTCCCAATGGATGACCTGGTATTATTCGGTTCAGAGCGTTCTGCCGGCCGTAAGTACACTTTTAAGGGTAAGGAATACGAAGTGAAACTTTTGCAGCACAACGATGATTTCAAGGATATCGATATCGCGTTCACGTCAGCTGGTGCAGGCACTTCTAAGGAGTTTGCCGCCGACATCACCAAGTATGGTGCCGTGATGATAGATAATTCCAGCGCCTTCCGTATGGACGAGGATGTTCCGTTGGTAGTGCCGGAGTGCAATGCAGAGGATGCCCTCAACCGTCCACGAGGTATCATCGCCAACCCTAACTGTACCACCATAATGATGGTCGTGGTATTGAAACCTATTGAATCTCTAAGTCATATCAAGCGTATCCATATATCTTCTTATCAGAGTGCTTCTGGTGCAGGTGCTGTGGCTATGGCTGAGCTCCAGCAGCAGTACAAGGAAATCGTGGAGACCGGTGAAGTGAAGACCATTAATAAGTTTCCGCATCAGCTAGCTTACAATGTGATTCCCCAGGTAGACAAGATGACGGAGAACGACTATACCAAGGAAGAGATGAAGATGTACAATGAGACTCGTAAGATTATGCACAGCGATGTACGTACTTCTGCTACCTGTGTACGTGTATCATCACTTCGTTCACATTCAGAGTCAGTATGGATGGAAACAGAGAAACCGCTTACCGTGGCAGCCGTTCGTGAGGCATTGTCTTCCGCCCCAGGCGTGACCTTGAAAGACGATCCACAGAACTATGTATATCCGATGCCATTAGAGAGCGCCGGACACGATGATGTATATGTAGGCAGAGTCCGTAAGGATCTGGCTGATGACAATGGTATTACCCTGTGGCTCACAGGCGACCAGATTCGTAAGGGAGCTGCTCTCAATGCCGTTCAGATTGCAGAATATCTCATCAAGATAGGCAATGTAAAATAAAAGGTTGAGACCTTAACTGATCATAATAAAGGCTGGATTCTTCTGCGGAATCCAGCCTTTATCGATTTATATGTCTTCCGGTAGTTCTCCGGTTTTCATAATGCATTCTTTAGGCAGAATGACATGGAAACAGGAGCCCTTTCCTAGTTCTGATTCCAGGATAATCTTTCCGCCTATCAGCCGGGCACTTTCCTGACAGATGGATAATCCCAACCCTACACCTTGTGTGAACTTGTCTGCTTTCTCGAATTTGCCGAAGATAATAACCTGCTTGTCTTCGGATATACCGATTCCCTCATCTTTCACGGCAATATCTACAGAGTCATCTTTGACAAGGTAAGAGAGGTAGATGTTTCCCTTTGGCGTAAACTTTACCGCGTTGTCCAGCAGTTCGGTGATTATCCTGCTGAGAATCATACGGTCAGTTTTTACCAGACACTCCTGCTTGTTTTTGATATATTTCACGGATACTTCAGGTTTGTCTATCTGATATTTTTTGGATTCACTGAATCCTATGAGGAAGTCATGCAGGCAGAAGTCTGTGGGGGCTATATCCATAGCACCCGATTCGATCTTGGAGAGTTCCATGATATTGTTAATTAACTTAATAAGCAGGTCGCTGTTAGTCTGGATGATATTCACAAACTGGTCACGTTTGTCATCAGTATCTTTCATCGTGGTGAGTAATTGTGAGAATCCTACGATGGCATTCAGTGGCGTACGTATCTCATGACTCATGTTGGCCAGGAAAGAACTCTTCAGTCTGTCGGCCCTCAGTGCCTTCTCTTTTTCTTCCTCGAGTCGCAGTTGAATATCCATCAGTCCGGTTATATCGTTGCTCAGTCCTATATAGAAAAGTACCTTTCCATCGGCATCCCGATAAGCCTTTCCATCTACGGCGAAGTGAATATGCTTGTTTTCCTCCGGATAATTCACTCTGGCATTCAGTGACACTCGGTCGGTCACGCAGTGTGTCATCTTCTCAAAGAATTCCGTTGTGTTCTCCTTGTCTTTGTCATCCACGAAATCAACCATTTCGTGCCAGTCTACTGTTTTGTAGCCATTTCCCGGTAAATCCATTGTACGTAGAACTTGTGTGTAGGGGTCATATTGCCATTCGGAAGCGCCAATGGAGGCGAGTATGAATTTCATGCGGTTAGAATATTCCTCCACCTCCTGGTTCAGCTGCAGTACGTCCGTATTGTCTACACAGAATCCCACATATCTTGTGATGGTTGTTTCCGTTCCGTACTCATCATAGTTGTCTGTATTTTCAAAAGCGCTGGCATAAAGAGTGCAGTTTCGCCAGGAATCGTCTGACAGTCTGTGAAGACGTACGGTCACGCAGATATGTTGTTCCCCTTCCTCCTTAATTTTCTTCAGGTGTTCATGAAATATTTTCTTTCCTTCGTCATCTAGATTGTTTTCCACTAGACTCATGGGAATATTCTCGCCTTCATAATGGTTAATTGTATCATTGTGGCAGCTAAAAGTCATATCTTTCATATTCAGTTCCCACAGAATCATATTGGCGGACTTAATGGCCATCTCTGTGCGCAGTAGACTTACTTTAAGCTTTTTGGACAGTAACTCTTTCTCTGTCACGTCATTGCAGTTGGCTATAATACCTATTAGCTTTTTCTTGTCATCGAATATAGGTGTGATATGTGAATCCAGATATCTGATACCAGAGATTGATTTGGATAATGTAAGTCCCATTTCCTCATGTTTGCTAAAGTCCACCTTGATAATGCCAGAGAAAGGTTGAGGGTTCTCACGGGTGAATATGCCCTTTACGAGAGGACTGTCAAATAAATTGGGCCTTTCTTCTAGAATGGCTCTTTTACTCTTGATGCCATAGATGTCACAGGCCGCCTGGTTCGTATCTGTGAGATAGCCTTCACCGTCATAATATTGCGTGCCAATTACGGTACTGTTAAACAGGGTTGAGTATTTCTTGTTCAGTGCATGGATTTTCTTCTGTTTCATGATGGTGTCAGTCACATCCATTCGCGTTCCTATTACATCATGTATCTTGCCATCTTTTGACATGATACCCACAATATCTTTTTTGATGTATCTCCAGTTGTGCTTTTGAGTACGGTCCATCCTTATACATAGCGTATCAACTTTCAGTCCGAGCGTGGCGTCATGTATCGCCTGTTCAAATATTGGGAGGTCATCAGGATGGATTAATTTAATCTCATCATCATAGGCCATTCCCTCCTTTGGGAAATAGTCACATTCCAGATTGTAGAATTTACTCTTCCTTACGTTATATCCCCAGACACCGATATCTCCAGCTTTAAGAGCCAAAGTAGTGCTCCTGCTCTTTTCTGCCAATTTTTTCTTTGTCTTTTCGACCTCCAGTCGTAGGATGATAATGAATATGGCAAGCAACACCATGACGGAAATGGCATAATACAGTATCTTCTGATATTGCTCAGACTTGTCATAAGTGAACCACTTTTTATATATCCTATCATATGTATTGTCCTTTTTCATCAGATAGAGCATCTCGTCCAGTTTTGCCAACAGCAGGATGTTATTGCCACCCAGTCCGAATTTATAGGGGTCCAGACAGGCATCTTTGGCAACCAGGTCTTTGTAACCTAAGGAATACATAATATTATAGGCTACGTCACTTTCGCAGAATACTACGTCATATTTC
>DAIRCP010000089.1:0-12759 GCA_036796635.1 Prevotella sp.
CTATGATGTAAGATAATGCAGATATATAAATAGCTTATCATTATAATATAATCATTTATTATCCTCTTTAAAACCTATCGAAATTAATCTCGTACCAAAGCATTTGAGATGTGTCTGACTTTTCAGACACATCTTTTTTGGGTCTAATCGTAGCATAAAAAAAGAGCGAAAAGAAATTCATCTTTTCGCTCTTTATGAGGTGCCTGGCGGATTCGAACCGCCGTAGACGGTTTTGCAGACCGTTGACTAAGCCACTCATCCAAGGCACCATTACTGTTTTGCGAGTGCAAAGGTAATACAAATATTTGGTTCCTCCAAATTTTCTTTGTACTTTTTTCTCTTAAAATTAAAATATACTGTTTTCACCTTTATATATAGACAGAATATCAGTTTAGCCAAAGTATTTTTGGTATTCCGATTCAAAGTTGGGAGTAAACACACCTTTACCGATATTGCTTACTATTTCCTCCTTGGTCCAGAATCTGCCGCCTGCCAGTTCCTCTTTACTGGGATGCACCTCACCATTGAATATAGTTTTATGAACATATACCAGTTCACGCTCTCGTTTTCCCTCGAACACATAATGCCCCAAAGATACTGGTTGGAAATCAGTAATGCCAAGTTCCTCGCTAACTTCACGTTTCAGTGCCTGCTCTACGTTTTCTCCCAAATCCACATGTCCGCCACATGCCGTATCCCATTTGTCTGGTTGGATATCCTTCCACATCGGACGATGTTGCAGATATAATTCCCCCTGTCCATTAAACACATGGAGGTGCACCACCGGATGCAGTATTTTGCTACCGCTATGAGCCTCACCGCGAGTTATGGCGCCCAGAATCTGTCCATCCTCGTCCACGACGGGAAACATCTCTTTTAAATTATCAGTCATTATTTAGGTATTTTATTTTTCAAGATGAATGCACTTCACTCCATACAGATAGATATCTATCGGGTAAGTTTCCTCAAAAGCACCTTATTGATAGCTTGTATGTGTCTGCTCTGCTTACCAATATCTTCGCGTACATTATTTATATTATTAAAGAAGTCCGAAAAGGCATTCAGCAAAAAATTAGGTTGGCCATTATCTTCCTTCACATCAGGATTGGTAACGATTTTGATACCATGTTTCTCGATACTTACATCCACATCCATACCCGTCATAATCGGATCACCGTCATAATGGATGGCACCTGGTGCTGAGCGATGCACGTGAATACGTTTTGCCTTGAAAGTTTTGATTTTAGAATTATTATCCAGCGTCTTATTAAAGAGATCTATACTGATTTGCGGAGCATCAAACGCATTAAAAGGTTCCATGACGATTACGTCCATCAGTCCATCAGTCATGGTAGCTTTTGGAGCAATATAAGCATTATTGCCATATTGCGATGCATTGGCACAAGCTATCAGAAAAGCTTTGTATTTCTTTGCACCCGTCTCATCTTCCACTTCGTAAGTTTCCGGTTTATATTTCAGTCCCTCCTTCAGCACATTTTCCACATAAGTTATAGGTCCACGTTTACCGGCCTCAGCAAATTTAAAACTGATAAAAGCATCAAAGCCCATACCGCAAGTACAGAAGAATGGCAAATCATTTATCACGCCATAATCCAGTTTTTCAATATTACAGGCATTGATAATCTGGATGGCTTTCTTAGGCTCCAGAGGAATACAGAGATGTCTGGCAAGACCATTACCCGATCCGCACGGAATGATAGCCAACGCCGTATCCGTATGGATAAGAGACCTAGCCACCTCATTCACAGTACCGTCGCCGCCCACCGCGGCCACCACGTCCACACCATCTTTCACGCATTGCAAGGCAATCTCAGCGGCATGACCGGCATATTCTGTAAACTTGATAACGCCATCATACAGGCTTTTATCAAGTCCAGACTCAATCAGTTGAGGTATCTCATCCTTTGAATGAGTACCTGATATCGGATTGATTATAAATACTATTTTTCTTTTTGCATCCATAATAACGCTGCAAAAGTACAAAAATAGCGTTGGATAATTAAAGAAAACTGCATAAAAATATCTAAATGGAGCAATAATTACGAAATTTCTTCTTAATTTATAAAAAAATGTGTATCTTTGCACCCTAATTATGTATGTAGATATTCTACAAATCAATAAAAATGGGACAATTACAAGAAAGATACAAGCTTTATCGTGAGCCGCAGAAGTATATGGAGCGTGATGTTTATCCATACTTCCGTGCTATCACAGGAAAACAAGGAACTGAGGTAGAAATGGGCGGTCACAAAGTATTAATGTTCGGATCGAATGCTTATACCGGACTTACAGGTGACCAACGAATCATTGATGCAGCGAAGGCTGCACTTGAAAAATATGGTTCCGGATGTGCTGGAAGCCGTTTTTTGAATGGTACGCTGGATTTGCACATACAGTTAGAAAAAGAAATCGCAGAATTTATTGGTAAAGACGAAACGCTCTGTTTTTCTACAGGATTCTCTGTAAATCAGGGTGTACTTGCCATGGTAGTAGGCAAAGGTGATTATATCATCTGTGATGACCGTGACCATGCCAGCATCGTTGATGGCCGTCGCTTGTCATTTGCTCGTCAGCTTCATTACAAGCACAACGACATGGAAGACCTGGAGCGCGTACTCAAGACTTTGCCACATGATGCCATTAAACTGATTGTCGTTGATGGCGTATTCTCCATGGAAGGCGATTTGGCTAAGTTACCAGAGATTGTAGAACTCAAGCATAAATACAACTGCTCCATCATGGTAGATGAGGCTCACGGTCTTGGTGTTTTTGGAAAGCAAGGTCGTGGTGTTTGTGATTACTTTGGTCTTACAGACGATATCGACTTGATAATGGGTACATTCTCCAAGTCATTGGCAAGTATCGGCGGTTTCATCGCATCAGATAAGGATACCATCAATTTCCTTCGTCATACATGCCGTACATATATCTTCAGTGCATCCAATACGCCTGCAGCTACAGCTGCCGCACTTGAGGCTCTTCATATCATCCAGAATGAGCCCGAGCGTATACAAGCACTTTGGGACGTTACGAAATATGCCCTGAAGCGTTTCACAGAAGAAGGATTTGAGATAGGTGAGACAGAGAGTCCTATCATACCTCTTTATGTACGTGATATTGACAAGACTTTCCTGGTTACAGCATTGGCATTCAAGGCAGGTGTTTTCATCAATCCTGTTATACCTCCTGCTTGTGCACCTCAAGATACATTGGTTCGCTTCGCTCTGATGGCAACTCATACCAATGAACAGGTAGAGCGCGCTGTAATAGCATTGAAGAAGATCTTTGTTGAACAGGGTATTATCAAGTAAACAACAGAAAAAGCAAGGAATTTTCAAGAAATTGAAAAAAAACCTCTGAAATATTTGCAGGATTCAGATTTTCTTCTTACCTTTGCACCCGCAATCAAGAAAGAACAACAGTTCTGAATCTTTGCAACCGAGGTGTAGCGCAGTTGGTAGCGTTCCTGGTTTGGGACCAGGCTGTCGCAGGTTCGAGTCCTGTCACCTCGACTTAAAAGGAACTTCTTCATATAAGGAGTTCCTTTTTTCGTATTAATAATTCATATAATGGAAACAAGAAAACTCACTGAAGGTTTATCCCATACCAGTACACTCACAGTTGATGATACCAATACAGCCATAGCTCTTGGTTCTGGAGATATGCCTGTATTAGCCACGCCTGCTATGTTGGCACTGATGGAAAATGCAGCAATGCTTACCGTCAAGGATTATTTGGAAGAAGGCATGACCACCGTTGGGGGGCAGATTGAGTCCTCTCATCTGCGACCATCCGGTGTAGGTTCAGCAGTCATTGCCACTGCCATACTAGAAAGAATAGATAATAAGAAACTCTATTTTAAGGTCAGTGCATATATGGGTGACACGTTAATAGGTGAAGGTAAGCACCTTCGTTTTATTGTAGATAAGAACAGATTTATGTCCAAGTTATAAATCTCAGCAACACCACATCCACATCAGGCAGGAGTAGAATCGGAAGGTACGACATTCACGGGCAATTTGATCCAGAAAGTAGACCCCTTCCCTTCTTCACTGTTCACACCAATTGTCCCTCCGCACTTTTCCACGATAGTCTTACATATATTCAGTCCTAAACCAGTGCCCTGCACAAAGTCATTCAGCTTCACAAATTGCTCGAATATACTCGATTGTTTATCCTTGGGTATACCCGTACCCGTATCTTCACAATAAATGTAAAGCCCTTCATTAACAGAATATCGATATCCCAGTTTGATATATCCCTTACTGGTATATTTCATGGCATTTGTAAAAAAGTTATAGATTACCTGTTGTATGCGAGCCATATCCAGGTTAATATGCAAATCAACAAGTGAATTATTGACAATGAAATCCACTTCTGGATTATTGATTCTCTGAGAGAGTGTCTGGCAGATATTATCAAACTCACGTGCAAAATTGATGTTTTTAGGTTCTATTGTCAAAGAAGTCCCCATCGTAGAAGCATCCAGTATATCATTTATCAGTCTGAGCAATACATCACTATTCTGACAGATAATGTTCAGAACCTCTTTACGCTCATCACCCTCATCCAATGTTTCGAGCACCTGACTGAATCCTACGATGGCATTCAGAGGTGTACGGATTTCATGACTCATATTAGCCATGAAGATACTCTTTTGTTTTACAGACAGATTAGCATGTTCCGTTTCACGTCTTAGTGCCTCACGCTTTTCCATCGTCCCCGTCACATCATACATTACACCATAGCAGCCCGTCTGCATTCCAGTATTATCATAATACGGCAAGGAACTCTGAGTATACACATGTATTTTATCATCCTGGGAGTCGAATATATTTTTCATTTTGAAGGTACTCGTATAAGGTCTTCTGTAGAAAGCTATCAGCTCGTCACTATCCGACAACAGTTTTTCACGTAAGTTCTCGTCCTCTACGCTCTCAGCCAGTTGTCTGAAAGTCATCTTCAGTAGAGGATATGATGGATTGATAGAATACACCACTTCCTGTAAGACTAAGTCTGCAGTCCATAGATAGATACCACGGTTTTGGAAAAGATAGAGCAAGTCTGATTCCATTTTTCTGAGTTGTTCATTCGCTTTCTTCAGCCTGTTTTCCAGTTTGATCTGGTCCCTTACCATTTTCCGTTCGTCTGTCACGTCCTGTACTTCGCAAGCAATAAATTCCGTTTTTCCGATATCATCCTTGATGGGTGTATATATTTTTTCCAGGTAAGTGATTTTATTCAGATTCACTTCATCATTTTTCTCACATACACTCACCTGTTCATCCAAGTCACAGGGAAGCATATTTCCCTTAAAGGGAGGCAGAGAAAATATACTGGTCACCTGAAAGTATTGCTTACCGAACTTATCGATATGGTAAATATCACGCATTCGCTTGTTGGCATCAGTCACGAATCCCAGTTCATCCGTGAGAGCCAGTCCTGTAGGTGAGATGCTAAATAACTGATGAAACTTTTCGGCCGTGACGGCATCTTCCTTTTCATTCTGTTTTCTTTCCGTGACGTCGCTGATGGATAAGTTCATTCCCATAAGTATGTCATGCTCGTCTTTTACCACAGAAGGCTTTATATACAGATCATGCCAGTTTTCCTTTTGTTCAGTCCCATAATTGTACCTGCACCATATATCAATCACTTCAGCACCACTATCTATAATTTGTTTGAAGTTCACGCATACCTGTCCTCTGTCTTCCGGATGAATATGTGCCAATATTTGTTTTCTGGTAAAGTCACCATCAGGTAAGAAAGAACCGAATATGTTATAGATTCTATCATTGACTATATCCATTCTGACCACCATATCACCCATTGTATTGAGTGATAAGACCAGCATGCGGTTCATATTCTCTTCAGCATTCTTGATAAGATGCAGCTTGTCAGACAGCACCTTATACATAACGCCAGCCAGTACAATCACAGCAATGATGATGATGGCAACAAGCCAAAATTCCATTTTCATACTTTTGTTTCTTTATTCGTTAGAAATGGCATAACCTTTCTTACCCACTAGTTTTACCTCACAAGGAATGAATATCCAGAATGTAGTACCCCGTCCATAATCACATTGTACCTCTGCATGTCCATGCATCAGTTTAACCAGTTTACCTACGATACTCAGCGCCAGGTCTCCCTGCATATCACCGTCAGTAGACTCCCCATTATTACCTCTCAGCATATCAATAAGGTACTTATGATCAGCACCGATACCAGTATCTTCCACTACGATAGTCACCTCATTATCATAATAATTATAGGATATCCTGGTATAATCCGACTGACAGTACTGGATACTATGATAGAGCAGTTTCTCTATCACATTCTTGATATTGGCCATATCAAACTGTCCGACGAGATGATTATAAGGATTATATTTCACAAACTTGGTATCCTTCATTTTGTATTGTTCCATGCATTCATTGCAGATACCCTCAAAGAGTTCTGCAAAATCATATTCCTCTTGGTGTACTTCCACCATATTAGCTTCAATACGTGACAAGAGCAGCACATTATTTACCAAATCCAACAAAGACTGAGAGTTCTTCTGTATTTGATCCACAAACAAATGTTCATCTTCCTTGGAATGCTCACCAGAAAGCATCTGTGCAAAGCCCACTACTGCATTCAGTGGAGTACGCACATCATGGTTTACACTATTAAGAAAAGCATTTTTTATACGGTCCGCCTCCAAGGCTTTTTTAGTCTCCATACGAATCATTTCCTCTGTCAATATACTTTCCGTCACGTCGATGCACAATCCATAATAATACTTCACCCAACCTTGCTGATTGAGTACAGGCATACAACTGAATTCCAGTCTCACCTCCTCACCATTATCATTTTTCAGATAAGTTTTCACCTGTACACTGAAGGATTCATTCATCAGGTTGTCGCACTTCATAAACAGATTGGACACTTTCGCCTTTTCCTTTTCTCCCACGTATCTCAGGCATTCTATAGGAGAGAGAGTAACCATTACCTTATTGAATTCACTACGTAATTCCAGCGTATGCGTATCCGGATAATAAGTTACGATGCGCATACCGATACGATTGAGTGACACGTTCGCCTGTTTAAGATAAAGGTTAGCTTTATGGACTGTTTCACCTAACAGTTTTATCTTCTCCTCACGCTGGTGCGCCATCATCACCTTTTCCGTAATATCCCTGCCAACCAGAAATATCCCTATTAACTGGTGGGCGGAATCATACATCGGCGTAAAAGTGGATTCATAATAGAAATAACCCGTTTTAGGCACTTGCGCATAAGGTTGTAGTTCGCTGATGCTCATTGCATCCGTTCTTGTCACCATTGAAACGCTTTCTATTCTGGCGATGTCCACTTGGTCCAGACCTACGATTTTCTCCAACTGCATACCAGATTCCAGAGATTCCATCTTGTTGATGACACCAAAAGTTCTGCATGCCTTGTCATTCAGTTCTTTCAGAACTCCCATGGCATCAAAATACATAGTATCCAGAGACAGATAATTGAAAGCAGCCTTATAGCGAAGCAAGTTGCAATGTTCCTTCCGCTTCATTACATTTTCCTCAGTTACATCCCTCACCAGGCAGATCACTTGATTGCGATGCACCGACGATGTATCCATCTTCTCCAGATGAAATTGGAATACCTTATCCGCATTATCTTCATTTCTTGTCAGTGTGAAATTCTGCGGTGGCATACGGTCTGTCACAATATAGTTAGCCAAGCTCCTTATTTTCGAAGTAGCCTCCAGGCAAAAGGGTCCGAAGATATGCGACTTATCCGTATATAGTAATTTTCCCTTTTCATCATATTCCATGAATTTATCCTTCTGCAAATCATATACGTAGATGAATATTTTGCCCGATTCAAATAAAATTTTAAGATGAGCGAAAGTTGTATTCTTCTTAATAATCAGTTTCTTATAAATACGTCTGTACCATAGGAAAGCTATAGCGGCCAATACGGCGATGAGAAGCAATACAATAGCAAGCTCCACCATCCGCTCATGAATGATTTTAGCCTCGGCCCGTTCAGGATAGTACCATTTGTTTTGTATTTCCTCCAGTGCCCCGTCATGGCGCATCGCCTCAAATACGGAATCCATCTCATAAAGGAGTAACGTATCCCGGGAGAAGAATCTGTATTCTACAGCGTGTGTATTTAGCGGATGTACATCCATATTGTCTAGATGATAGCTGTTTTTCACATAGCGCAGACATTTCTCATGCCATAGCACGATGCCCTTATTGGCAATGGCAGCATCCAGGATAGCATCTTTCGGGTCATCCACCAAAATAGCGTTACTCTGGAGATGATATGACTGCAATATCTTATAGAGTGTGGAGTTCTTGGAAATAAAGAACTTATGGTTACGTAGGTCACCCACCGAATTTATGTGGCTGGGCTTCTGTTTAGACTCAATATAGCCGTATCTCGATTCATCTATCGTTGAAAGTCCGTAGCGTCCATTAGGCGTAACCAACTTATCATGATAACTAATAAGTACAAATTGGGTTTTCCCTTTCTTGTAAGCCTCCCACGGTTTCCCGTTCTGCAATCTCACTTTTAGCGGAATCTGGAGTCTGCGTGCGATCTCCCGCACCACATCCACAGAGAAGCCAGAGCATTGATGATTTATATCCACGAAACAAAAGGGAGGGTAATCCCATGAGTCAATGTAAGTCAAGGGATTATCCGCATTATACTGTTTCTGCAAATCACTCAGATTAGACCCGGAAATATGCAGAGTTAATAGCAATGTATAAAGGACTAGAAGTAATTTACGTAACATGTGCGTGGCGCTTTTTTGATGTTGTAGTGCTGCAAATGTACGGTAAAATATGTAAACGTCCAAAAAAAATTGCTTTTTTTTCGTTAATATTACTATAATGGTCTGATTCCTGCGAGTCCTGCCCCGATAGCTGTACAGAAGTCAGAATACTTAGGTATATGGAATTTCACCTTGTATAACCGTTCCAGCGCTGGGAAAATCATGCGGCATTGCGGAAGCAATGTAAGCTGTCCTATCAGTACGAAGTCCTTGATGTCGCAGCCCTGCCCCACCAATACCGATGTACTGCCTATCGTCTGGAGCACCATGCAGATCAGTCCTGCGGCCAGGTCCTCCTGATGAGCATCATTCTGTGCTCTGGCAAAGAGAGAAGCTGTAGTATCCATCGGCAGCCCCGGTAATGGTTCTGCACTGATATCACGTATCATCAGATTCACATGTGTCACATCACCGTTTTCCGCAAGTTGCGACACATGCTGGATGTCACTGGAACCCAGTATCACGCGTGATAGTCCCTGTAGCGTACCGCCCCCCATGGCTATACCGCCAATGTGTTCCATCTTGCTGCCCTCACATTTCACGAATGAGGTACCAGTACCCATACTCACCACGATGGTGCGGTCCAGTCCCGATACAAAGCGTGCACCGAGTCCGTCGGCTTTAAATTCCTCCGTCTTCTCCGTCGGCAGTCCGTAGATAGGGTCCTTCACGTAAGCCGCTCCCACACCGGTAAGCATCACCCGTTCCACGTCCTGTAAGTGTATCTTGTTGTTGTATAGATACTTGCCGAATGCTCCATAAAGTGAAGTGATAGGGTCTGCAGCCGAGATTCGTATAGGAGCCACTACTTGATTGTCTCTCACGCCCACTATCTTGGTGGTGCTTATTCCCACATCGATACCGATTACTGTTTTCATTGATAACTATATGATTTTGTTTTGTATCTGCAATAATTCATGCTATTTTGCATGCAAATATACAATTATCCCATGAATCATGCAAGTTTTTATAGAGTGAAATTAGAAATGTCGGATTGTCCACCAGTGTGGCAATCCGACATTGATCATAAAAATACAGAGATTTGCTTAGAGATTCAGATGGATGGCAGCACCCGCAATCACCCATATACCGGGTTGTGGCACATTGCCCACATCCACATAATGCTTGTCGGTCAGGTTATTACCCTGCACATACACATTCCACTTCTCCTCATTCCAGAGCAGTTTTGCATCCAGCAGTCCATAAGTGCCGTACGTCTGCAACGCACCGGTGATATCCTTATAGCTGCCCGTACGGTTTTGCAGGCGGTAGCTCAGGTTCAGGTCCAACTTCCGGAAGAGGTTGAGTCTCACATTCGTCACCCATTTGTTTTTGAGATATTCCAGTGCGTAGAGACTCTGGATACCCTCATATTCATGCTGGTGCTGTTTCATGTAGCAGTAGCTCATCTGGATATTTTTGAGCAGATGCTGCTGTTTCCATATCAGACCGAAGTCCAGGTCCAGCACCGTCTCCACACCCAGAGCATTGATGGTACCGAAGTTCACCGATTTATAGATGAGTGAACCGTTTTCGTCCTTGGTTCCATCTGTAATCCAGTCTATCAGATTCGTATAATGGTTATGGAATGCGCTCACGCTACCCGTTACGGCATGGGTGTGGTATTTCACGCCCACCTCCACGGCAGAGAGTTCCTCAGGTTTCAAGGTAGGGTCAGCCAGGTATCCGCCTATGGAATAGAACAGTTCCGTAGCCGAAGGCATACGCAGAGAGGTGTTATACGATGCATATACCTTCCAGCTGTCACCTATCCGGTAACTGGCATTCACACTGGGATACACACGCATGTTCATCTCAGCCCATGAGTTTTTCATGGCAATGATACCTGCCGAAAGAGTGAATCGGTCTATGAGGATATTATGTTCCAGTGCAAACTGGATATTGGTTCTGTTCAGTCCCTTTACATAATTGCGGTCAGTGCCGCTGATGCTGATGGGGTTGCGCAGTGCATCGCCCAACTTGGTACTCACCAGGTCTTCATTACGTAATTCAGCGCCGAAGGCCGTACGTCCCAGCAGCCAGTCAAAGTAAGCATTGATGTTTACACCGTATATATCCGTACGGTGATAGTTGAAGGGCACCTTGTGGGTCTGTGCATCATCCCCGCGGAAGAGTTCGAATCTGTCGTACTGATGATTCCAGTAGATGGAAGGCATCAGCTTGATTATCCCCTTCTTTGTCTCCATCTGCACCGCCGTGTAAGTCTTAAACGTATGCTCGAACTGATCGTCGTATTTCACAGCGTATGAGGTACCTGACCCCCAGTCCTTACTGCTCAGTCCCGCATGCCATTTCACGGTCACGTCATCATCGTCATATCGGCCTTGATAGAAAGCCTTGGCACCGCTGTAGTCAGCATTCAGTCCTCCTTGGGCATTGCGCTGATAGCCGTCACTTCGGGAGTACGAGCCAGAAATCTGGTTGTTCCATCGACCCTGAGCGATATTCACCCTGCCGCCGGCACTCGCATAGCCGAAGCTGCCGCCCTCCAGGTGGGCATCCACGCTGGACTGCTTGGGTTCCTCCGTCACGATGTTGATGGCACCCACCAGACTGGACGTGCCATACACACTCCCCGCAGGACCTTCAATCACCTCTATGCGCTTGATTTCACTGATATCCACCGGGAAATCAAAAGCATTATGGCCCGTCTGCGGATCACAGATATTGATACCATTAAGCAGGATTGTCACTTGCTGGTAATTACCCCCGCGTACACTGATATCAGTCTGAGCTCCAATGGGAGCTCGCTGTCTCACGTCTACGCCTACGGCATACTTCAGCAGATCATTTACACTTTGTACCGGCGCCGCTTGAATTTCCTCACGACTCAGTACAGTTACCATTCTCGCTTGCTGACTCTGTGTCAGCGGTGCCCTGGAGCCCATAACGCTCACTTCGTCCAGGGTCTCTCTGTAGCTGATAGTAGAGTCAGTGCTCACCTTGTCGGTACGGGTACTCACACTCTCTGCGCTGGCATGAGCCAGCGTAGTGATACTCAGTGTACCCACGAGCACCTCTCTGCCTAAGCAAGCAAAGAGAGCGTAGCCTTTGTTCGAGAAATGCTTGAACTTAAAGCTACCACGCTTGTTGAAAATTGTTTTGTACATAAAATAATTACACTTTGCCTTTTGGCAAAAGCGGGTGCAAAGTTACAATAAAATTTTTAACCAAGCAAATAAAGTGTTAAAAATATTAATTATTTGCCATTCAGTGCCAGTACGGCACGGAGAATGTGAAGGTACTGCCCTTCCCCGGTTCCGATGCCACGGAGATGGTGCTGCCGGCACGGTCCAGCAGGGAGCGGCAGATGCTCAGACCCATGCCTAAGCCCTGAGAGAATGGGTCCAGCTTCACGAAGCGCTGGAATATCCGTTCCTGATCCTCCGTCTTGATGCCGATACCCGTATCAGCCACCCTCACCGTGAGCATGCCACCACCTATAAGGTAATCCACCGTGATGGTGCCGCTCACCGTAAACTTATTCGCATTCAGCACCAGTATCTGAATTAACTCACCCAGACGGAAGTTGTCCAGATGCACCTTAAATGACTGATGAGGTACCAGCTGCAACGCTACACCCGGATGGATTTCTAGCTGCAATGGGAATGTCTTCCACTTACGAAAACGGATTATAATTACACGACGATTCAGAGAAGTGGAGGTAACTATACGGATTTTTACATCAAGACTGGGTACACAAATAGCATTGTAAAGTACATTCCGTCTTTACGTATAACGCTGAGCTAATGCAGGCTTAGCATTCAAAAAATGCAATAAAAAAAACTGAAAACCAAATTATGCTTACAGCATAATAAAATATGATTATTTGCTAATATAGACGCGTACATATACTTAACATTCCATTTATATATTCAAAA
>DAIRCP010000090.1:0-12439 GCA_036796635.1 Prevotella sp.
GGCTCTGGCGGAATAAGTATCTCAAAAAATATAATTATTAGAACCCACCTTAATAATAATATAATTAAAATCCGAGTGCCCACTAAAGGGAGTGAAAATACACCGTACGTCTTTGCTCACTTGTTACTTGTTACCGTGTTACCAAAGTGAACGAAAAATAGCCCCAAAAATCAGGCTTTTTTTTAGCCTGTCTTTAGTCAGAAAAAGTTTGTCTTTATCAGGAAGGATTTTGCATTTGCTATTAGAACAGTTGTCATGTCTTCCTGGATAGGTTGTCAATCTTGGATGGGATTAACCGAATTAAGGTCATGGATATTTTCTAAATAACCCCTTTCTACATGTTATCAGGTGTAATTGATTAATTATGACGTACAAATAAGATTTATCTTGATGATTTTTAAAAATAATGGCGAAAATATTTGGAATTGCCCTAAAAATGTTGTATCTTTGCATTGCCAATTAATTAGGGAATATGCTTGTTGGTGACTAAAGACTGTGATAGTCAATGAAATACGGAAAAGTGACTGGAAAATATTTTATTCGTGATGAAGAAGTATGTTTATATTCTGTTATCTATTTGATGCATAATGGGCTCATGCTAGAAAGATAAAGAAAACTCATAAGATGCACTTTGAATGGATAATTCTCATCGCCATTCGTCTGTCGCTTCACGTGTTTGGCAGTTATTTATCTGAACAATCAGCTGGAGTTCAACTGCGCTGCGGAAGAGATGGCTGACGTGAATATCCGTACTGGCTACACCAAGCTCCAGCTGCTGGTGAATATGGATAAGCAGAGCAACCGACTGAGCGTGATACAGGAAATAGTAGACAAGGGTTACATAGACATGTCATTGGCCACATCCCTCTCTTCCGAGGAAATAGCCAATGGTGATAATTTACGAGTCTGATATATTATTATGGTATGTTTATCATTAGGGGCACCTATCGCGGTCTATCGCGTAAGGGTAAACCATCCAACATCTGCGTGAGAGAACTGTACTGTCAGTATCTGCTGAAATATTATTAGTAAAGGAAGATGGTGGATGGCCTAGACCTGAGAAAGGTATAGCACAAAAAGCTTACAAAAAAGTAACACGGTAACAGGTCACAAACTATTCATTCTGATTCTTCTGTCCTTCAGTTTCTTTCTGATGGCCATCTTGCGGTGAATGTATTCTATGCGTTCACGGGCGGAATTGCGTGACAGAATAATCTGATGGCGGTAAACGGCGCACGCCACGATGATATATACGGCTGTCTGCAGCCATAACATGTGATACTCGTATGTTACGTCTTCCAGCGATGCACCCATCGAATTGATGCGCACAAAGGCTCGGATGCCAAACGTGGAAGGAAACAGATATGCCACGGACTGCCACACACCGGGGATATTGCTCAACGGCCATGATATGCCGGACATGAACAACAACGGGATGGACATGAAGATGATGAGCAACATCACATTCTCACGATATCGTATCATACACGAGATGACTAATCCGAAGGAGACACAGGCTGCCAGATAAGGTATCATCAGACCTAATAACTCGCGAGGCATAGCCAGGGCGGGGAAACTGAACAGTCGGGGAATGATGATGGTGAGATATGCTGCCCATACAGCAAAAACGAGGTAATAACAGGCGCCCTTGCCCAGCACAATGCGGAACACGCCCTGATAAGCCGGATGCATAGGCACCAGATTGTGATAACGGTTTTCCTCACGGGCAGTGCCGGCTGACATGCCGATGCCCATGAGCATCAGCTGCTGGATGATGAGCAACAGGACTGCGGGGATGATGAAACTGCCGTAACCGCCTGCCGGATTGAAGATGCTCACGCCGTCTACCTTCAGCGGTGCCGTGGTAATCTCATCCTGACGGTCGGTGGTGTTGCCTGCCAGGGCTATCTTGATCTCATTGCCCATTACGCCCGTAACGGCTACTGCGGTCTGATAGATGGCTTTGTAATTGAGCATGATGCTCATATCCGTGTAAACGGCGATGGTGCTCTGTTCCAGTCGGTTGATGCGTGTACTGAAGTCGGATGGTATCACGTAGATGCCGTCCACCTTCTGTTGATGCACCAACTGCTGGGCATCCGCCAGACTGTTGGCGTAAGCGGCAATACGAACATCGGGAGAGGCATCGCACTTGCGGATAAACTCTCTGCTCTGACTGCTCTTGGAGAAGTCCACCACGGCGGTGGGCACCTCTCTTACTACCTCATTATTATATATCCATGAGTAGAGCAGCGGATAGACAAACGGCATCACAAGACAGAAAAGCAGCACGCCCTCGTCTTTGACCAGGCGCTTGGTCTCTTCTTTCCAGATGTAGCAGGTATCGTAAATACCTTCCTTGATGATATGTAATAATCCTTGGTTTGTCTTCATTGTCTATGGTATATATACATAATGCAGCATGGCATTCTTTATTTTTGGCAGGAATATGATGGCCGACAGGGCGAAGGCGATGAGTCCCATCATCCAGGGCCATGCGTCTATCATGGGATAGCCATTGAATACCAGTATCTGATAAGTCATGAAATAAAAGCGCAGCGGGAACAGCAGCGTGAGTGCCTGCAGCATGGGGTCCATCGCTGCGGCGGGGAAGGCACTGCCCACCATGGAGAAACTCAATACCGCCCACAATGCGCAGATACTCATGCTCATACGCAGCGAAGGCATCAGTCCGAACATAAACACTCCGAAGCCCTGTGAGGCCAGTACCATGAGCAGTCCTAATATCAGCAGCGTCAGCGTGCCGCCGAAGTGGGGGAACTGCAGGACATGGAAGATGTATATCTCGTAACCGTAAGTGATGGCGAGGAAGATGAGCGTCTGCGGCAGTATCTTGCCTGTGAGTGCCACCACGATATTATTGTCGGCCATCTTCATCCAGGCCTTGGCTCCCTCAAACTTGAGCTCCGTTCCGATGGAGTAGGAGGTGATGAGGAAGATGAACAGCATCAGGATACCCGGCACGAGCATGGTGGAAAGATAGACATTATAGTCGGTCATCGGGTTGGATATCTGATGCAGGTCTATGCGGATGGGCTGCAGCACGGTCTGTATCATCTGGTCGCTCATGCCCTTGGCCCGCATGGTGGCCTGTCCCACACCAGCCTGCCATAAGGTGGTGATGGTCTTGAGGTCGCGATAGAGCAGGGCACCGCTCGTGATGGAGGTCATGCTGTAATAATAGGATATCTCCGGCTGTCGGCTTGCCAGCAACTTGTCGGTAGTGCCTTCGGGGATGTAGAGGAATGCGTAAATCTTATTGCGCTGCATGGCCTCGCGGGCCTCATTCTCATCGTGATAGTGAGCCACTATCCTGGTGGTCTGAAATGCATCCAGTGTGCGGATGATATTCCGGGTAGTGGACGTGTTGTCCAGGTCTACCACTCCTACAGGCATATTCTCCGGCTGCCCCTCCCTCATCAGCGTGGTGAAGAAGAGTATCACCACGATGGGGCATATCACCATGCAGAATCCGTATATCGGGTTCTTATAGAGATGATAACACTCCCTGCAGGCGATGGCGTAGATTTGCCTTAAATATTTCATTGTATGATGTTTCTGATTGGCTTATTTGACATCTTTGATCACAAGCGACATGCCTGGGCGCAGTCCTTCCAGTTTATCCACGGGGCGTGCTTTCACCTCGAAGGTCTTCAGGTCGTACTCACCGCTGGCTTTGGTAGCCTTCCAGGTGGCAAACGAGCCCTGGTCCTTCATATAGTAGGTCTTCATCCGGATGGTCTTGTTGAAGGCTGGCACAAAGGCTGAGAATGTCTCGCCCATCTGCATGCCCTTAAGCTGGTCCTCACGTACATTGAAGGTTCCCCACATGTCATTCATGATGGAGATGGTCATGATAGGAGCGCCGGTACCTACGAGTTCTCCCACCTTGGGATATACATCGCTTACCTCGCCCTCCATCTGGGCTATCTGCACTGTCTCATGTACGTAGGCGTTTACTTCCTGCACGGCACCTTTGGCTCTGTTCACCTGAGCGGCAGCGGCCTTCTTCTCCTCATTACGTGCACCGTTCATCGCCATCTGATACTGGCTCTTGGCAGCCATGGCCTGTGCTTCCATCGCCTTATAGTTGGCGAATGCCTCATCACGCTTCTGGGCTGTCATGACGCCTTCGTCGAAGAGGCGCTGTACACGATTATATGATTTCAGGGCTATCTCGAGTCCAGCCTTGGCCTGCTGCCAAAGCTGGAAGGCACCCTGTATCTGTTCCTTGCGTGCACCGTTGTTGGCCATCTCGTCCATGGCAGATGCGGCACTCTCTGCACCTTCAGCCTGAGTCATCTTGGCTTTTACTTCCGGTGCATCGATGATAGCAAGCGTATCACCTACGTTGACATAGTCGCCCTCTTTGACGCGGATTTCGAGAATACGTCCGGGCACTTTGCTGGATACCCTGTATTCCGATACCTCTACCTGACCCTGTATGACTTCGGGTTCACGGCCTAAAGCGAAGAATCCGATGATGGCTACTACGGCCACGACGGCGGTAAAGCCGAAGATGGCGAGTAGAATGTTGTTATGTTGTGATTTCGCTGACATAATATCTTTACTGTTTTTTTATTTCCTTTAATCTATTTATTATACTCTTATATACTCGGGTTGTTACTCATGCAGCTGACCCATCGCCTTCTGTAGATTTACTTCGCTCATCTTGACGTCTATCTCGGCATCAATCTTCTGCGACTGCGCCTGCAGCCAGGCTGTCTGCGCTTCCATCACTGTGGTGCTCTGGATGACTCCTTCGTGGAAACCCAGGTTGGCGCATCTCAGATTCTCCTCTGCATGCTTTGTATTGGTCTGGGCCAAAGCCAGTTTTTTATAGGCTTCCGTCACTTTGAAGTTGCTCTGGTTCACCTGCAACTCTATCTTCTCGCCCACGTCTTCACGTTCCAGTTCTGCGATGGTGGCAGCATTTCTGGACGCGCGTACCTTATATGTGATATCCCCCCAGTTCCAGAGCGGCACTCTCACCAGCACGCCGATGTTCCATACGCCCTTGAACTTCTTCTCAAATCCGTTGTAGAGGCTGGGGTTGCTGATGGCATAGCCGCCCGTGAGCATCACCTGCGGCAGGTTGCCTGCCTTAATCAGATTGGTGTTCTGCTTGGCCATATCCACGGTATTCTGCAGTAATTTCAGTTCTGGTCTGTTACGGGCAGCTTCCTCCACATTCATAGTAGGTGTGATGCTTGGGGATGCCACGTTCTCCTTGTCTTCATCCGCCAGGGTAATCGTGCTCTCCATCGGGAGACCGCAGAGCTGGCAGAGCAGCATCTTAGACAGGGTGAGACCATCGTTTACCTGGGTAACCGTCATCTCAGCCTCATTCTCCTTCACATCTACGCTCAGACCCTCAGAACGTGTTGCCACGCCTTCCTTGATCATCTTATTCACATCACTGCTGAGTTTCTGCAGGAGCGTGAGGTAGCTTTCAGCCAGTCTCTTCTTATGTTTCAGTGATACCACCGTCCAGTAAGCCTGGTCCAGATTATAGAGCGTGGCCTGATTCTTGGCATCCTCACTGTTGGCAGCCATCAGTTCACCGATGTCCGCCATCCTGTTGAGTGCGATGATGCTTCCTCCCATATATACCGGTTGGGTGAGCATGATGCTTCCGCCGAACATATTACGGGTATCTGTATGGAATGCATCCACAATCTTCTGTCCGGCTTGGTTGAGTGCCTGTGCAGCCGTACCCATCTGTGTGGATATCGTACCGCTCAGTTGCTGTCCCAGCTGGTCGCCGATGGCTCCGATGGCAGTACCTGTCTGGGCTATCTGCTGCGCTATGGTAGGGTTGCTGGCAGCCGCAGCCTGCACGATTTGGGTGAACTGCGTCTTCAGTGCGTCGGCACTCGGTATGCTTCCACTCAGATTGCTCATCAGATTCGTACCCATATTACTGAGTGCGCTCTTCTGATCATCATTCAGAATGGAGATTTCCCTGCTCGTAAACTGATAAGTGCCGTACGCAGTGACGTGAGGCAGATATTTGGTGCGAGCCGACTTTTTGACATTATGTGCCAACTCCTTTTTTACGCGTGAGATGCTCAGTTGCTTATTGTTGCGCAAAGCCAGAGCCCGGCAACTGTCCAGGGTGAGCATCTGCGCCTCTGCAGGCACCATCACGCTTGTGAATAGGAGTATTCCAATCAGTCTATTCATATATTTTTTAATTTATATCCTCGTATTATTCTGTTTTTTGACTTGTAGCTTCGTCTTATTTGAAACTTACGCTTCTGCTGCCAATCATGCTTCCGTCGGCGAAGATGCTCACGGTATAGGTACCGGCACTCAGAAATTCGCCCACAGGCCAGTAGGCTGTGACGCTTGTCTCCTCGCCCGTATATTCTATGGCCCTGTGCATGGAGAAGGCAATACTCTTGTCCTCAAACAGGAAAGTGCCGTCGCCTTTGAGCACATCGCCCGTAGGTGTACCGATGCGGATGTAAATCTGCCGGGTACCGTTGGTGGCTGTGACATTTCTGGCGATATTGAAAGATACGGCGATGCGCTTGCAGTTCTTCATCTTGTCCGTGCTCTTTCCGCGCTTGTTGAGCAGCTGCATCTGTATGGCTGTGGCATCAAGCTGTGCGGCAATCGCCACCTTCTGTGAGAGCGAAGCCTTCTCGGAACTCAGTCCTTCTATCTGCTTATTGCTTTCGGCCAACTGACCTCTGACTGCTGTATTCTCATTTCTCAGGTTGGTATTCAGTCTGTTGAGTGAATCAATCTCCAGCACATAACTTCTCAGCACGCTTCTTACGGTAGCCAACTCTCTTTTGAGTCGGGTAATTTCGCGTGCATCCGTACTCTTGGTCTGTCTTAATTCCTGAAGCAGTCGCTGTGTCTTGAGTTGCTCCTGTGTGAGCTGAGCCACAATGCTGTCGTTATTGATCTGGGTTTTCATTTCACTGTACTGCTGAGCGAACTGTTCGTACTCATTTTCCATATCCTTCTTGTCCAGTTCAGTCAATGTCTTCATGTCTGCATTGGCCTGTTTCTGGGTATGAAGTGAGTAGAGCAAATAACCGATACCGGCAGCAAGAACCAATATCGCAATACTGAGCGCAATTACAATCTTTTTATTCATATTTCTGTTTTATTCTGATTTATATATAAATACCTTGCAAAAGTAATGATTTTAGATAAAAAAGCCAAAATTAATATTACTGAAATTCGTTTTTTATGCTTATTTTTAGAAAAAAAGCGAAAAAAAGAACACTTTTTGCATTTCTTTTTCATGTAAAATGAAAAAATATAGCATTTTATTTGTTATCTGAAAATAAAAAACTATATTTGCAATTACAATTGATATTCAGAACACAGAGTAACCTAAAAAATATTTATGACCAGGAATAATCTTCTTTATAGGATATATCACCTCTACGTGGATGGGTTTCGCCAGATGAAACTGGGCAAAACGCTATGGGTCATCATATTGATTAAGCTATTCATCATCTTCGTGATTCTCAAGATATTCTTCTTCCCTGATTTTCTGAAGACGCATGCGCCTCAGGGGCATGAAGCTGATTTTGTGGCGGGGCAGGTGCTGAAGTAGTATACTGATAAAATATTAATAACTAAATAATTATGGAACAGATATTAACAGTCACAACTGGGATGGTGGACTGGGCCAGAGCTCAGTTTGCCCTGACAGCCATCTATCACTGGCTTTTCGTACCCCTCACTTTGGGTCTGGCCGTGATAATGGGCATTTTCGAGACTATCTATTATCGTAAGCGCACGGCTTTCTGGCTCTCTGCTACGAAATTCTGGCAGCGCCTTTTCGGTATCAACTTCGCCATGGGCGTAGCTACGGGTATTATCCTGGAGTTTGAGTTCGGTACCAACTGGAGCAACTATTCCTGGTTTGTGGGTGATATCTTCGGTGCACCGCTGGCCATAGAGGGCATCGTGGCTTTCTTCATGGAATCTACATTCGTCGCCGTCATGTTCTTTGGCTGGCAAAAGGTCTCTCCGGGATTCCATCTTACTTCCACCTGGCTCACGGGACTGGGTGCTACGATTTCCGCCTGGTGGATACTGGTGGCAAATGCCTGGATGCAGTATCCTGTGGGATGTGAGTTTAATCCGGATACGATGCGCAATGAGATGACTTCCTTCACCGATGTGGCGCTGTCGCCCTTTGCCGTCAATAAGTTCAGTCATACAGTTACTTCCGCCTGGATTATAGGTGCCATATTCGTGGTGGCAGTAAGTTGTTATTATCTGTATAAGAACCGCCATAGGGAACTGTCTGTCCAAAGTCTGAAGATAGGTTCCATAGTAGGTCTCATCGCCTGTGCACTGGCTATCCACAGCGGCGACCAGTCTGCTTATCAGATTGCGCAGGTGCAGCCTATGAAACTGGCTGCCATGGAAGCGCTCTATAATGGTAGCGAAGGGCAGGGCCTTACGCTCATCGCCCCCATTAATCCTGTGGCCCAACCGGATTATACCAAAGAACCAGCTTTCCGACTGGAAGTGCCGTCAGTACTCTCATTCCTGGCTACGCATGATTTCAACGGGTTTGTACCGGGCGTGAATGATGTGATCAAGGGCGGATATGTGAATGCAGACGGATATGCAGAGCCTTCATTTGCTGACAAGCAGCGGATGGGCGGTGCTGCCATCCTGGCGCTGAAGGAATACCGCTCCATCAAGGCGCATGAACTTACAGCCAAGCTTACTCCTCAGCAGCAGGACAGAAAGCTGTATCTGGCTCAGTCGCTCAAGCAGAACATGAAATACTTCGGTTATGGATATGTGAAAGAACCTGCTCAGACGGTGCCTGCCATCCCTGTATGCTTCTATGCTTTCCGAATCATGGTGGGACTGGGTACGCTGTTCCTCCTTTTCTTTGCAGTTTCTCTCTATCTCATTTATAAACAGCGACTTATCAACAGTAAGATAAAGTGGTTCTATATCGTGGGTATGGCCTTGTTGCCACTGGGGTATATCTGCAGTGAGAGTGGTTGGGTACTGGCTGAGTTCGGGCGCCAGCCATGGACCATTCAGGATATGATGCCTACATGGATAGCTGTGAGCAACGTGCAGACATCCGGTGTGGTGCTCACGTTCTTCATTTTCCTCATCCTTTTCACCACTTTGCTTACCGTGGAACTGAGTATCCTCTGGAAACAAATCAAGAAAGGTCCTGATGAGGAATCATCCATGGAGATAAAGTAAAGAGAATCATTCATAAGAATAACCCTATTTTAAAGAATCTAGTTATGACATATTCATTCTTACAACAATATTGGTGGTTCCTGGTTTCACTGCTTGGAGCTCTGTTGGTATTCCTGCTGTTTGTGCAAGGTGCCAACTCTATGGTGTTCAGTTTAGGTCGTACTGATGAGGAGCGCAGACTCCTGGTAGGCAGTACGGGACGTAAATGGGAGTTTACCTTTACCACACTGGTTACTTTCGGCGGTGCGTTTTTCGCCTCTTTCCCGCTGTTTTACTCTACCAGTTTCGGCGGTGCCTACTGGTTGTGGATGCTCATCCTGTTCAGTTTTGTGCTTCAGGCGGTGAGTTATGAGTTTCAGTATAAGTTGGGCAACCTGCTGGGTACCCGTACCTTCCAATGGTTTCTGGTCATCAATGGTATCGTAGGTCCGTTGCTGTTGGGCGGAGCAGTGGCTACCTTCTTTGAGGGCAGCAACTTTATCGTCCAGAAAGATAACATCACCAATGGATTCCAACCTATCATCAGTCAGTGGGCAAACGGCAGTTGCGGACTGGATGCCCTGCTCAATCCCTGGAACCTCGTGTTTGGTCTGGCGGTATTCTTCCTGGCACGGATATTGGGCATCCTCTATATTATGAATAATGTGGAGAATGAGGATATCCGCAGTCGGGGCAGCGTACGACTGATAGGTGCTACCGTGCCATTCCTGTTGCTGTTCGTGGCATTCCTGGTGCGCATGCTGGTGAAAGACGGTTATGCTGTGGATGCCAAGGGCATTATATTCATGGAACCAATGAAGTATTTCCATAATTTCATTGATATGTGGTATGTGGGAGTGCTGCTTCTGGCAGGTGTGGTATTGGTGCTATATGGTATCATCCGCACTATCGTGAGCAGAACCTACATCAAGGGCATTTGGCCTGCGGGCATCGGTACGGTGTTGGCTGTACTGGCGTTGCTGCTTTGTGCTGGATGGAACAATACGGCGTATTATCCCTCCAATGTGGATCTGCAGAGTTCGCTCACCATCAGCAATTCCTGCAGCAGTGAGTTCACGCTCACCACGATGGCAGTGGTGAGTCTGCTCATTCCGTTTGTATTGGCTTATATCGTCTATGCCTGGTATTCCATCGACAAAAAGAGCAAATGAAGTTTTTCTTTGGATAAAAACGAAATCATATAATGATTATCAAGAGAGCCACATCCTGTTTTGGGCGTGGCTCTCTTTTAGTGTTGATGAATTAGTCCTCAGTAATCGTGTATTGCAGCGGGACGGTAATCCAGAAGGTGGAGCCTTTACCTAGTTGGGAATCTACGCCAATCTTTCCGTTCATTCGTTTGGCGATGGCCTGACAAATGGAAAGTCCCAGTCCGGTACCTTCCTTGAAAGAGCCAATCTTTTCAAAACGATTGAAAACCATTTCTATTTTATCTTCGGCGATGCCTATGCCCGTATCTTCCACATACAGTTTAATGAATCCTTCTCCACATTGATATCCCATCTTCACATGGCCATTTTCCGTATATTTGAAAGCATTGGTCACGAAGTTGGTCATTACCTGGCGGAGTCTGTTATAGTCGGCTGTCACCATACATTTAGGGTAGGGGGTATCGATGAGAAATGCGATGTCCTTACCTTTAAATTGGTTCTTCAGTGAAGAATGGGTGATGGTCATCAGTTCGGTCAGGTTCAGTTTTGTCAGTTGGAAAGTAGAAGCACCGGCCTCCAGTTTGGAGAAGTCGAGCACGTCATTCACTTGTCTGAGTAGCATATCAGAGTTTTTCTCTATCAGATTGATGCACATATTCTTGTCATCGGGAGTCATTTCTCCTCTGAGCAGACTGGAGAATCCCACGATGGAATTAAGCGGTGTGCGTATCTCGTGACTCATGTTGGCAAGAAATTCAGACTTGAGTCTGTCAGCCTCCTGTGCCTTCATCATCTCCCGTTTCAGTTCCTGCTGTGTCTTCACCATTTCCTCATAGTGTTTCACATCGGTGGTGATATTCTTGTGGGTACCTATTAATTTGATTACCTTTCCATTGTCGTTTCGTACTAGTGCGATATTCTTTTCTATATATTTCCAGTCGCCGGTATTGGTGTAGTCTATTCTGAAACAGTACGCTTTTGGGGGATTTATACCATTGATGGCAGCCATGATGGCATTGCGGTAATTCTCCCTGTCATCGGGATGGAAGAACATCACTTCCTCATCTATCGTCCTTCCTTCAGGTGGGAAAATGGCTGGTTCTATATTATAATATCGTCCTTTCTCCACATCATATCCCCAGACGATGATGTCGCCTGCCGTCAGTGCCAACGTCAGATATTTGTTGGTTTCCCTGAGTGATTTCTTGGCTTGGTTTACCTTGATCCTCAGAATATGGATGAACACATAAGCGATGAATACAAGCAGCAGCAAAGATGCAATCACGATATAAATAATTCTGGAAACTTTTCCGTTGTCTTCTTCAGAAAACCATTTGTTGTACAGATTGTCATAGATACCTTGATGCTTGAGCTGGTAAAGTCCCTTGTTGATGGCATCCACCAGTTCCACATTGGTGCCTGAGAAGCAGATTTCTGATGGAGGCAGACCGATATCTATCTGTTTCAGATTCTTGATGTTTCTGTTTACTATATTATAGGCGGCGGCATCATGAGGGCAGAGCATCACGTCATATTTTCACTGGAAACGCCTAACAGTCCGTCAAGGATATTGGGTACTCGGATGACTTTACATGCTATATTGCTCTTCGTGATATTCTCATCGGAGAGTGTACCTTTTTCCACAACCACTTTTTTTCCTTTGAAATCTTCCAGACTGTTTACCGGTTTGTCCGCTTTGTTATAGATAGCGAAGAGGAATGAATACTTGATGGTGGGTCCGAAGAGGTATATTTTAGCCCTGCTGTTGCTATACATGAGACTCGCCACATCTGACTCGCCGTCCTTCATATCTGCCAAGACGTATCTGAATTCTTTCATTTCTATCCGATAAGGCAGATGTAGCTGTTTCATGACGGCTACAAACAAATCTATATCAAAGCCGTCAGGCTCTCCCTTCTCGTTGACAAACTCGAATGGAGGGAAATTTCTATTGCCGGCATATACTACTACCTTGTTGTGGCTTTTAACAATAGTAGAATCATTGGCAGCTGTACTTACTTGTATCCAAGTGCACAAAAGGATGAGGATAAAAA
>DAIRCP010000091.1:0-12133 GCA_036796635.1 Prevotella sp.
ACGATAACCAGCAATGGTCTCAACGTAGTCTGTGATAGCTCCACCATTTTTTATTTGGCGAAAACGTGTACTCATGTAGCAGGTTTTTATAGGCTGCTTATTATAAAGATGTTATGGCAGATTTTCGGGTACAAAACCCGTAGCACACCCGTAGTAACCCGTAGCAGCATCAACTCCATCACTATGGAAAGGGGTTTTTTCCTTTCTCACACCGGAAAAGTTTCTTATGTTCATAGACAATATGACGCGGGATTTTTCAGATGTCTGATAGTCAAAACCTTACAAGCCATTTTCCGCGTTAGAGCCTGACGCGACACGTCGAAAACTGGACGCTGTTTTCACAGAAACCGTACGATTTCTACTTTTAGCTAAGGCCAAATAGGTTGGGCTAATCACTTACCTACGATATCAGCATAGCGCTGAAGATAGGTATCATACTGAGTGAGGAAGGGATGATAGGCTGCGGGCAGTTGAGACGGACACTGGAATAACTGAAGGAGTGACTGTGGTAATTTACCTGCCTCTGTGCGGTACAGATAAAACGAACCGCTGACGGTGCCTACTTTATCGGACCATACAGGGAATGAGGTGACGCCAAACTTTGGGCCTTCACCTGATACCGCTGCATTATAGGTAACTACGATACCTCGGTCGGTCTGTTCTAAATTGATATTTCCTTGCTGGCAGATAAACAGCAGACCATTGCCGGCTGCGTCACTCAACCAGGCGGCATCTACTCCTTCTCTGTTTCCTTCCATATACAGATCACCTGCCTGTTTGTTCCATACGCCATAACGATTGGCTCTGTTGCGACCGGGATAGGTGGGCATATCACCCTGCCCTATCCACTGGACTCTGTCTATCTGCGGACTCAACAGAAATCCCAGACCTAACTCTGACAGAAACTTATGTTGCGTAGTATCGGGCGTGATGCTGAATTGTATCTGCGTAGCGGCACCTATCTGTGTCATCTTCACTGTAGTGCCCAGTGAATAGGCATCGGTATGTACCGTTTCCTGCATAGTGGCGGATTTCTGATTCAACTGCAGTTTACCTTGCAGTGGCACCAGATAATGTTCGATGCGCTCATCCTTCACTTTTAGTCGTTCTGCCATGGTAGCTTTTCTACCACATCGGATGAGAAATCCTTCCTGGAGCAGTCCCATCGGATTGACATCATCATTATGATTCACGATATCCCTCTTCGTGACTGCCGTCTTCTCTATAGCTGTCAACAGGCGCTGCGCAACGTCACAACTATTCACACGTACGGTCTGACGCAGGAATATGCGGCCAGCCTCATCCTTGACGGTGAAATGAAGCAATGCCAGTTTGGTGGCATCCAAAACGGGAAGGCTGAGTGAGCACTGTGCTTCTGAACGGGGAGCACAATCGGGTGTGAACTCTCCCTGCGCAATGGTATCTCTGTCGACCGTGAGTTTCCATTGGAAGTACACATGGTCTTTCAGATTGATGAAATCATAACGGCTACGCACGGTAAATGGCACGGATACGGATTGAGCCGCGGAACTGGATGTACCGATGGGTATACTCAGCTGAATAGCTGAATCCATGACACACGCACGAGCGTAATTATGCTGGAGTTCGTAATAATTAGGCAGAGGAATACGGTTGGCATAAAGCAAGCCGTCTGTACCGAAGTTGCCATACATCTCAAAACCGCCGTCGGTCGAAGTGAACACCCGCTGCTCATAACCATAGCGCGTTCCACTGATACGAGGTTCGCTGTGCTTGAGACTGAAAGGCATGCCCTGGTCCACCCATTCCCACACACTGCCGCCGAGGATACTGGGATTATCCTGAATGAGTTCCCACTGGCGGTCATGGTCCTCGAAAGAGATACCAAGCGAATGGCAGTATTCGGTGAAGAGCACGGGACGGTCGGGATGACCATAGCGCGACTTGATCTGACCGGTACGAGGATAATGCGGTGCATAGATGTCCACGGACTTGGGGATATTGAAATTCAGACTGAGAAAATAGGACCCTACCTGCGGATAACAAATAGGACGGGTAGGTTCCAGCTGTTTCACTTCCTTGCCTAATCTGACACACATATCGGTGAGAGGATTCTCATTGCCCAGACTCCATATCATCACAGAGGGATGTGTCTTGTCTCTGCCGACGGTGGCACGGGCACGGGTGCGGAGGATATCCATGTAAGTGGTATCCTTGAGATGATTATCGCCAAAACCAAACGGTACTTCGCTCACCACATAGAAACCGAGGGAATCACAGAGTTCATAGAAACGGGGTTCACGGGGATAATGGGAAGTGCGGATGTAATTGACGGAGGCTTCCTTCATCAACCTCATATCCTTGAGCGTGAGTGAATCAGGTACCACCTTCACCGTGGTGGGACTGGTGGAATGACAGGTCACGCCACGAAACTTAACCGGACTTCCATTGAGCAGGACGGTGGCGCCATCGATGGTGAGACGGCGAAGTCCTATCTTACGCTCATTGGTCTGCAATACTTTTCCCTTCTGCATCAACTGGAGGCGGAGGGTATATAAGTAAGGTGTCTCTGCCGTCCATGGATGGGGATTGGTGATTACAAGATTGTTGGAAATGGACGTGAGTGCGCCTTTGGTGAGCGGTTGCTGTACTTGGGCAGCTACCTGTCCAGAGGCATCCTGTATTTCCATCCGCAGGAACTGTGCCTTGACAGCATGAGCCACCTGCACATCTACCGACACATGACCGTCTGGAAGTGCCTGCACTGCTACATCGGAAAGATGGGATTCTGGGACGGTGAAGAGTGTCACGTCACGAAAGATTCCCATGGGTGCCCAGTCGTCATAGCAATCAAACTCATAACCCTTATATCGGGAATAGACACGCATAGCCAACTCCTGTGTACCATCTTTCTTCAGATAAGGAGTAATATCCCACAGGCGGGTATTGTAAGCACTCTCCCACTTGCCCACATATTGGCCATTCAGCCAGAGGTCGTAAGCGCGGAGCACGCCGTCCATGCGGAGCACTACATGCTGCTTCTGCCAATTTTCCGGCACGGTAAATGAAGTGCGGTAATATCCAGTAAGTGAATCAGGATAATTATAACGGGGTGTACAGAAGCCATACGCCTCCCAGCAGCCGGGTACGGGGATGGTGCGCCAGGAGCCATCAGCTGTCGGCACGGATGTATCGCTGGTGATGCCCTTCATCACTTTCAGTTGCCAGATACCGTTCAGACTTTTCTGCACAGTGGCATCTGTTACGGGCAGGATACCCTGAAAGGCATCATACACTTCATCTTGATTTGCTGCACGCTTTTCTGCGTTCAGCGTTATAGGATTCATCATTGCCACAAGGAGGAGGCAGACACCCAGAAACTTTTTCATTGTTTTTTGTATCTTAGTTATTGTTTAATTCTGTTTGCAAAAGTAAGATTTTCTATGCTATAAAATATAGAAAATGATACAAAAAGTTGGAAATACCTACGAAAAAACGTAACTTTGCAGCCGTTATGAGAGATAGAGGGCATCTATTGGCTGTTCGCAAAGACGAACGTGGCTTGGCTATAGGGGCATTGGTGTATCTGGTGATACTCAATGCGCTGGCAGTATGCTGCTATGCGGATACGTTTATCGGGGCGACTTCAGCACGGACATTTGTTCAATATTTCCATATTTCCGGATTTGACCCGACTACTTACGGGGTACTCACAGACTGGAGCGAGGCTTACAGCATCTATCGGCATCCGCTGCTGGCGATGATGATGTTTCCGCTGTATCTGCTGAACCAGGGACTGACAGCACTGACGGGATATAACTGTGCCCTGTTTATCGCCGCTGCCCTGCAGATAGTCTGCGGCTTCTATAATATTATTTTCCTCTACCGCATCTTACGGGAAATCATCGGCCTGCGCAGAAGGGCAACCTATATTCTCTGTGCCTTTTCCTGTTCTCTGGCTTACGTGATGGCTGTAAGCATCGTGCCTGACCATTTCGGACTGTCGATGATGCTGCTGACACTTACCCTGTATATCGCAGGGAAGAAAATCAAGGATGGACGACGGATGAAAATCTGGGAAACTGTCGTACTGTTTGTCCTCACGGCAGGTATATCCTTCAATAATGGTGCAAAAACATTCATTGCCGCACTCTTTAGCAACAGGAAACGTTTCTTCCAACCAGTTTACCTACTGTTGGCGGTCATCATTCCCACCATTGCCGTATGGGAGGCAGCCGACTGGCAGCACCAGCATTTCCTGCTGAAAGGAGAGAAACTGCGCAATGAACGGAGCGTGGCACGGATGAAAGCGGAAAAAGAAGCTGTATTAAAAGCTTTCATGGATACTGTATCAGTGAAAGATACAGCCGTACAGCATCGGGAGTTTGATGCCAGATATAAGGAAATTCGGGCTGAACAGAAGGCACGCAACCCGCAACTTGTCCGAACAGGCAAACCTATCAAATACAAACCGTTCTGGGTTTGGACGGATATGACAACCCCGCGCCTGAGTACTGCCATAGAAAACATGTTGGGCGAACCAATTCTGCTGCATCAGAAGTATGTGTTGGGTGACGTACTGGTACGTCGTCCCGTCATTGTAAAGTATAACCACTGGTGGAACTACGCCGTGGAAGTCTCCGTGACGCTTTTGCTGCTAGGAGGCATCTGGGCAGGCAGACGAGAGCGGATGCTCTGGATGGTTCTGTCATTCTTCGCGATGGACGTCTTCCTGCATTTCATCCTTGGATTCTCCATCATCGAAATTTACATCATGTCGCCCCACTGGCTGATGATGTACCCGATTGTGACTGGTTATCTGCTACGCAGAAGCAATGGTAAGGTACTTACTCTGCTGGAAGGCGTCATTCTCCTGTTGACAATCTATCTGGCCATACACAACATTACGCTGCTGATTAAGTATTTATACTGACATCCATCATCAAAATGTAAGATAAATGAAGAAGTTACTGAATCTTTTCAAAATAAAGAGGGGAGAATGGTTGCCCACTTGCCTGGCACTTATCGTCTCTATCTGTCTCAATGCGCTCTGCATCCAGCACTATTACGATCAATTCAGCAAATCCGGTCGCGGATACTGGAATATTTTCATAGACAACTTCCACGTATCGGGGTTTGACTGCATCACCTATTCCGTGATTTCGCACTGGGACCCCGTATATGACATCACCCGTCACCCGCTATTGGCATATATCATGTATCCCCTCTGGGTGATTGATGACTGGGTGATGTTCAACTGGCAGTACAATCCGGTACAGTTGCTCATTGTGCCATTGCTCGTCGTATGTGCCGTATATGCCTTTATCTTCACCTACCGCACCCTGCACGATATCATCGAACTGAAACAGATAGATGCCTGGATACTCTCCACCATGCTGTTTTCCTTCGGTATGATTATGACCGCCATCATTGTACCTGATCATTTCAGTCTGTCACTCTTCCTGCTGATGCTCACCATCTATCTGAGCGGAAAGAAAATCAAAGAAAACAAGGAGTTTACCATCTGGCAGACCGTGGTACTCTTTATCGCCACTGCGGGCATCACGCTGAGCAACGGCATCAAGGTGTTTCTGTCTGCCCTCTTCGTAAACAAGCTGCATATCTTCCGTCCCAAATACCTAATATTGGCAATACTGATACCAGCTGCTGCCATCTGGGGATTCGGACAATGGGAATATGACACTTACAAGGTGCCCAAAATAGCTGAAACCCAGGCAAAGGCCAAGCAACAGAGACAGAAAGATATCGACTCCGTGAGAATGGCTTATCTGGATACCACCTCTATCAAAGATTCCGTTGCCATCGAACAGGCTGTGAAATATCTCTATCAGAAGAAGGTACATGAGGAATGGCTCCGCAACATGAAAGATCCATGGAATGCGCATCAGGGAAAGCCAATGGCAAAGACAGGTTTCCTGAAATGGACAGACATGACCACTTCGCGCTGGCTCACCATCAAGGATAATCTCTTCGGCGAGTCCATCCAGTTACATCAGGACCATCTGCTGGAGGATGTATTGCAAGCCCGACCCGTATTCGTATCTTACCGATGGCTCATCAACGACATCGTGGAACTAGTCATCGCCGGACTGATGCTGGCAGGTATCTGGTTCGGCAGGAAAGAACGGTTGCTCTGGATGGTTCTGTCCTGGTTTGCTTTTGACATGACCCTGCATCTGGGACTCGGCTTCGGCATCAATGAGGTGTATATCATGGGGGCTCACTGGCTCTTCATCATTCCTATCAGCATGGCTTATCTATTGAAGGCATGCCACGGAAAATCTCTGATAGCCATGCGTGTGCTGACAGCAGCACTTACCATCTGGCTATGGGCATACAACGGCAGTCTGCTCTGGTTATACCTGAAATAAGAAGACGGCTATGGCGAAATAAGACTTACTTGCAAGAATTCCAGCGTTTGTACCAATGGATGGGATAATACGCTATGCGGGGCGGCAAAGAAAAGACGATGCGGTCCAATAACGGAATGGCGGAGGTGAGTTCGGACTTGAGTTGGTAATAATAGTCACGATACACATGGAACTGCCGGATATTGATAAGCGCCTCATACGTCTTGATCTGATGGAGTACAAAGTCAGTCCGCAGTTCCGCCCAATAGGGTTGAATTGCATTTTTGAGCTGTCCATCATACAATCGTATGACATCCAGTCCCACCACCCTATTATTGGGCAAGCCCTCATTGTACAAATACACGCAAGCAAATGAGAAGAATATCCGCGGACGCTTCATCATACATTTTATCTGCATCAGGATATCCTCACGCTCAATGATCTCACGAGGAGTATCCAGACACCCCTGAAGCAATTCTCGCTTAAAGAGAATTCCCCACAGGACACAGAAATTATTCTTGGTAGCAAGCAGTTGCTGCACCAGCGGCAACACATCCACGAAGCCTCGATAACCGGAGTCATGGACTATGCCATGCTGAGTGATGTAACTGCCGATAACCTCATCTGCCCCACTCTCCTGCATATCCTGATACAGACGCTGCATGGCATGTGGAAGCAACGCATCATCTGCATCCACAAACATCACATAGTCACCTTCTGACTGCGAAAGTCCATAACGACGGGCTGCGGTCACACCTCCATTAGGCGTATGAAACACTCTGATACGCGAATCCTTGGCTGCCCAACGGTCACAGACTGCACCTGAGTTATCCTGGCTGCCATCATCCACGGCTATTACCTCAAAACTGTGAAAGTCCTGTTGCAGAATGCCCTCAAAACAAGCATCCAGATAAGACTCCTTATTATATACTGGAATGATGACGGATATATTCATAACGCAATGACTTTACAGTTGAATGACTATCTTATTTTCTGAACTTCTTCAATATAAACTGTGTGCACTCATCGAGTATCTCCACCCGAGCCATCTTCATAACCGCATAATAAAGTGCGGCAGCCATGGGAATACGTATCAACAGAAGCAGCCATAATGCACTGATGGGCATTGTGATGATATAGGTGACCACCATGACACCTGCTGATGCCAACAGAAACGGGAGAATATCGCTCACCACCTGCCAAAGTGTGATACCGATGATGCGGTGGGCAAAATAATGCCAGGGCAGAATCCACACGATATTGAAGATGGCATAACCTATCACCATCATCAGGATACCAAAACGATAGAGTGCAAAGATAAGTGCTGTCTGAAACACCACCTGCAGGATATTACACCACATATACATATCTGAACGGCCTTTGCCTACAACCAAATTCTGATAAATGGCATACAGTGGGAAGAAGGCACCGCTGATACATAATATCTGCATCATCAGGATACTGCCCGCCCACTTGGCTCCTACGAGTATCAATACGAACTCCTTGGAAATCAGTGCCAGACCGAACAGGGCGGGGAAGGCAAGAAAGGAGGAGAACCGTATCATCTTGCGGAAGATACGCAACTCGCGCTCATCCTCATCCGCTGCAGTAGCAAACACGGGTTGGGCCACCTGCTGCAGCATACCCGATATCATCTGATATGCCATGGTACTCCATTTGTTACCCTGGGAGTAATTACCCAGGGAATGAGTGGTGAACATCCTACCGATAAATAGGACCAGCACATTGGCATTCAGCGTATTGATAATCATCGTAATCAGTATCTTGATACTGAAACTGAACATCCGGCGGATGGGCGAAAAGTCTATCTTCCAGTCGGGTCGCCAGGATATATAATAATACCTGCCGATATTAAATAGGAAAATCTGTATAATCTGCTGCCAGGCAAAACTCCAATAGCCCATACCCATAAAAGCAAAGGCGACACCGGCTATGCCGGAGATAACCATCGACACAAAACTGACTATCGCCATCTCACGCACCATCAGATGCTTGGTCATATAGGCATTGGGGACAATACCGAATGAACCGATGACAAAAGAAAAGAACACGACGCGTGAGAGCACTACCAGGCAGGGCTGGTGATAATAATCGGCAATGAGTGGGGCACAGAAGGCGAGAATAATATATATGGCGATGCTGGTGAGCACATTAAACCAGAACACGGCATTGTAATCACGCTGCGTGGCATTCTTCATATTGATGAGAGCCGTGGAGAAACCACTGCTCTGCAGATTGCCTGCTATAGCGGTAAAAATGGTAAGCATAGCCATGATACCATAATCTTCGGGGACGAGCAATCGTGCCAGCAAGATACCGAATGCAGCATTGAGTATCTGGTTAGTGCCGTTGTTCAACAGCCCCCAGAAGAGACCTTTTGCCGTTTTATCCTTGAGTGATTCTCCCATCTGTATGCTACTTTTGACTGCAAAAGTAGCATAAATAGTTTGAAGTTCAAAATAAATTGCGTACTTTTGCATCATTCATACGGGTCATACCCACATATAAACAGAAGAAAATGAAAGAAGTAACTCCGGAACTCCAACCGAAATGGAACCATACGATAGAAAAGGTACTGGCAAAATTCATTGAAATATGCAATGACAACCATATCACTTATTTTGGCTGTGGCGGCACGGGCATCGGTGCGGTACGCCATCAAGGATGGATTCCCTGGGATGATGATGTGGATGTGATTATGCCACGCCCTGATTATGACAGGTTCATCAAGCTGATGAGCGAACAGTTGCCGGAAGATTTTGAATTGATTACACCTTACAACAGCAAGACGTATCCACTTTACTTCGCTAAATTCTGTTATCGTCCTACTACGCTTGTTGAGGACGAGCGAATCCCCTTTGTGGACGGTCTTTACATAGACCTGTTTCCTATTGACGGCGCCTCTGAATCACTGGAGGAAGCACAACAGCAGAAAAACAGGTTTGCCAAACTGGCCAATCAGCTGAATGCCATCTCTACGCATAATACATTTGCGGAATACCTCGGCCTGCTCGCCAGTCCCAAGACATGGGGACGTTTTGTCCAAAAAACGGTGGCTTTCTTTTTCAGGAAGACATGCAGAAAGAATCTACTGAAGAGGATGGATGATATCAGTTACCGCTATGACTATGCTCAGTGTAAGCAGGTCTGTGTTCACAGTGGTTCTTACGGTATCAAAGAGATATATCCTAAAAAATGGATTGAGGGTACCAAGCAATTTACTTTCGAGGGAATGGACATAGACTTACCTTCTGGTTATGACGCGTATCTGCGACATTACTTCGGTGATTATATGCAGCTACCACCTGTAGAAGCACGTGTGAGCCACCATCTGAAAGCTTATTTCAATCTGGATGAGCGCGAACCGGATGCAGTGGCTATCAGGAAAAGCAAGGGCGCAGAATAGCAATAGTCCGTTCTATTCCTGCCTTAATATCATAGTGAGGACGCCAGCCCAATGCTTGCAGTTTACTACTTTCCAGCCGGGCTTTAGTCGCTTTACTGTAACCAGCATTTTCCACCTCATCAGGCAGTTCAAACACCACCTTTTTATCAGCGGTAGCTGCTATGATAGCTGCCAGATCACGGAGCATGATATCTGAGGCCTCATCAGCTATGTTATACGCTTCGCCGTTAGTGCCACAAAGGAGGACATAGAGCAGACCCGATACAGCATCTGCCATATAGGTATATGAATAATATTGAGTGCCCTGGCTCTTCAGTACTATATCTTCATTGGCTATCGCCTTACGAATGAACTGGGAGATAGCCTTTGTATCCGTCATCAACATGGAAGGACCATAAGAACGGGTAAGACGGGGAATGACCACATCCAGTCCCTTCTGTTTTTTATAAGCCTGACAGAGTGCCTCACCACATCGTTTACTCTCCGGATAACCGGCACGCATGGTATTACAGTCAATATAACCGCAATACTTTTCATCAAATTTCTCGACATCACCTCGGTTCTCGCCATACACCTCATTGGACGAAGCAAAGGCGAAACGTCTGGAGTGATGCGCCACACTGAATTCCAGCATATTCTGTACGCCGATGATATTGGTGGTAATCGTACCTATCGGGTCGGTGGCATAAGCCACAGGATGGGTATTGCTGGCCAGATGCAGTACATAATCTATCGGTCCTACCTGAACGTCCGTCATGGGTTCGTTCACATCATGTTCCACGAAATGGAACAGAGCCTCATCCCAGTAAGTGGCAAAGCGCTTACTGGCTTTCTTCTGATTGCGCCCCATCGCATATACCTCACAATTCATCTGTTCATGCTGATTGCGGTACATGATGACATCAATCAGGAAACTACCTATCAGTCCGGTGGCACCGGATATCAAGATACTACTGCCGAATAACTTATCCCAGGGAAGACAGAGGGCTGTATCATAAGCCACATCCTCCATATATTGATGATTCTGCCAGAATTCCATTTCTTTTCCTTAATTATTTCAGCCAATTATCTTTATCCATACGAAGATAGCCCTTAAACATCTCCAGGTCATCCTTTGTCGTGAGTTTGATATTCTTATCACTTCCAGCTGCGAAATGCAAGCGCACCCCCAACTCCACCATCATCGTGTTGGTATAGGCACTTCCATGAATGCCTACGCCTGTGGCAAAAGCCTCGTGGTACTTATCATCCAGCAACTGGAACTGATAAGCCTGCGGGGTACTCACCCTGCGGAGTGTCTCCCGGGGAATATAGCGGGTGGTGGTGTTCTCATCTTCCTCGCTCACCACAAAAATCTGTTCATTATAAGGCATACTCGTTACTGCATTGCCAAACTCCTGTGCTTTCATAATCACATCGGTGAGCACGGTATCGTCTATCAACGGACGGATACCGTCATGTATGATTATCGTATCATCCGGTCTGCACTTGCCTTCCAGATTATACACACCATTGCGGATGGACTCCTGACCTGAATTACCACCACTGACTACCCATTTCAGTTTATCCACATTAAACTGGCGGGCATAAGCCCAAAGCACGTTTTCCCAACCCTCCAGGCATACTACCTCGATGGCATCAACCTGCGGATTACGCTGAAAACCTTCCAACGTATAAATGAGTATCGGCTTATCATACACATTGATAAACTGCTTTGGAATATCCTGGCCCATTCTCTGACCAGATCCTCCAGCTATAATAATGGCTATATTCATCTTTCGTCTCTGTTTGCTATTGATTCATCAGGATAACTGATGGTGCAAAGTTATGCAAAAAAAACGATTATCTCAAGGAATACATTTATTTTCTTTGCAGTGAACTAGTTTTTTTGTACTTTTGCAGTATGTATAATCCATTTCATAAGTTGCACGATACCGTCAGCAGGGCTTATGAGCGTCATGACCTGACGCCCTGGATGCATACGCCTGCACAGCACCCACCCATCTACGGATTCTTCCATATCTACTGCGACAAAGACTGGGAACGGATGGTCACCTCACAGGTGGAACGCCTCACCCACAGCGGTCTGATCAATGAGACGGCAAGACTCTTCGTGAGTTGTATTCTCCTCCATGATGAGGATGAAGCCCTGTTACATCGCATTTTTCACGGGATGCCAGTAGAATTCGTATCTGTAAGCAGGGATGCCAGCAAGTTTGAATACCCTGCCCTGGAAGCACTACGTGAACAGTGCATGAAGGAAGACTGTCTGGTATATTATTTCCACACTAAAGGTATCACTTATGGGGAGTTCTAAAAATTAAATAGTTGTATTTCAGGCAATTACATTGCATAT